>CAZWVY010000091.1:0-10824 GCA_964637105.1 uncultured Sangeribacter sp.
TTCCCTCGAAAATTCACCGCCCGGAATTTAACATTTTTTGTGGGACGGGGTCTAATTATTCAAGATATGCCGGGCCATATCCGCCGGGATTGTCTACCTTTGCGGGCTATGGAGAAGAGAAGTGACAATGGCAGCCGCGGGTTTGCCCGGGAGGATATCGCGGGCATACTGGCGGACTATGTTGAGTCCGGGCAGTTTCGCGAGGACTTCGAGTCGCTTGCGCCTGCGCGGCGCATAGGGCTTATGGAGCGCATGCTCCCCTTCGTGGTGGGGCGCATGAAGAGTGTCGACCCGGCCGAGGCGGGGCGTGAGGAGGAGCCGGAAATCGATGAGATACTCCGGGCGCTCATGGCCGAGTCGGAGGGGAAGTGAGACGTGTGCGCGGAGCCCCCTGCAATTTGTCAAATTGCAGGGGGGCTCCGCGTGCACGTCGGGGTCAGTTGACCAAGCAGCCGGTCAGTCGCCCAAGGAGAATGTGATGGGCAGCGTGACGGTCGAAGCTATCGGCTTGCCTGCCGCGTCGGTGGCCGGGGTCCAGAGGGGCATTGACTTCACAAGTCGTATCGCCTCCTGCTCCAGGTCAGGGTCGACCATACGGCGGAGTTTGATTGAGCCTATTGAGCCGTCAGGCTTCACAGTGAAGTCCACCGTGATTATCCCCTCGATGCCGTTGTCCTTGGCTGCCTGGGGATATACTAAGTTGGTCGAGATATACTCATCCACCGCTTCCTGGCCTCCGGGGAAGGCTGCGGGCGACTGGGCGGCCGCGCTGATGGCCAGGCCGAAGGAGGCCGCGAGAGTGAGGGCTTTCTTTCTATTCATGATCGTATGGGTTTTTGTTGGCTTGCGGGGATGCGTCAGGGTTTGCCGGGCGATGTGGCATCGAGCAGTCCTGCGCATGCATCCTCCAGAAGGTCGAGCACAAGCTCGAAGCCCTCGGCCCCCTCGTAGTAGGGGTCGGGCACATGGTCGGCTCCCGGGTGATGGCGGCAGAAGTCGGTCATCATCACTATCTTATCCTGGGCCTCGGGAGTGGGGGCCAGCCTCATCAGCCCCTGGCGGTTGGAGGCATCCATAGCCACTATGAGGTCGAAGTCATCGAAATCCGATTCCCTGACAGGGCGGGAGCGGTGCATGAGCGAATATCCGCGGGCCTTGGCATGGATCTGCATGCGGCGGTCCGGCATCTCTCCGGCATGGCCTCCGTAGAGGCCCGCTGAATCGAGGCGGTATGCGCCGGCGCGTCCGGCCTCGCGGGCCATAGCCTCCATCACCCCCTCGGCGGCCGGGGAGCGGCAGATATTGCCCAGGCACACGAAGAGGACAGATAGCGGACGGTCATCTGTGGCTGCGGGATACCGGCTCATAGCGGTCGCTGGGCCGCCGGGGCGGGTTGTGGAACAGAGGGGTTCGCGGGGGCTGCGGCTGCGGCCTTGGCCTTCTCGGCCTCAAGGGCGGCTGCGGCCGGCGCGCCGGTCTTTATGTCAACGATAAGGACGTCGGAGGGCTGCAGTCCCATGCTCTCGCAGCGCTTGCCGAAGAGGGCGTAGGCCGAGGTGGCGAAGGAAGATGTGCCGTCCATGGTCATCGTGGCCAGAGCCTCGGCGATGACGGGCGACACGTAGCGGGCCCCTATCTGCACCTCTCGCGGCATGGGGAGGCGCACCTGCGTGCCGTCGGCGCGGCGCACCTGGATGAAGGTTGTCACCTTGTCACCATCTTTGAACTTAGTGCCATTGCCGGGGGTGAGGACCTTGGCATAGAGATAAGGTGTCACTTCGGTCATGCCGAGTTTGCCGGCAGCGGCGCTGAGGCCCGACACTGAGGCGGCGCGGTCCTTCTCGCTCTTGGCGGCTTCCATTTCGGCGAAGATGCGCTGGAAGTTGGCCTGTGCCTGCGCGCCGTCGGGTGTGGAGTCAGCCACGAGGGCCTGGGCCATGGAGCGGGTCATGATGGCGTCGCTGAATTTCATGCCGGGATACTGCTTGGCCAGTTCGCGGATGTTTATGGCCATCTGCACACCCTGCCATACGCCCGTGTTGTAGGGCTCCATCTCCTGGACAGCGTCCAGGCCTACGCGCAGGCCGCGCAGGAATTCCTTGCGGGCCTCGAGGCTCTTGAGGGTAGTGTCGCGGTCGGCCTGGTTGAGGTATTCTATTGCATTGACCTGCCCGAGCCAGTACATCAGGGAGTCGGCCTGAGTGCCTCCGGCCAGCTCAGCCGTAGAAATAGGTTTGGTGTCATTATTGCAGGCGGTGAGGCCCCCGAGCATGAGGGCCACGCCGGCTGCAGCGAGTAAATTGCGGAATTTCATTGTTTCCTGCCTGCTGTTTTGTTACTTAAAGATCAGTTCGCACGTCCGGGGTTCACCTTCAGAAGCTGCACTTCGAAGATAAGGGGTGCGTTGGGGGGTATGGGGCCGCCGGGAGTGCCCTGCTCGCCATAGGCGAGGTCGGAGGGGATATAGAACACGGTAGTGCCCCCTTCCTTCATCAACTGGAGGCCTTCGGTCCATCCCTTGATGACACCCTGGAGGGGGAAGGAGATGGACTCGCCGCGCTCTATGCTCGAATCAAACACAGTGCCGTCGAGCAGGCGTCCCGTGTAGTGCACCTCCACGACATCCGTGGCCTTGGGGGAGGCTCCGGTGCCTTCGGTGACTACGGCGTATTTCAGGCCGGAGTCTGTCACGCTGTATGAGGGGAGGGTGTCGGAAGCCACCTTGTCCTTGCTGTTGTCTGGATTCGCGAAGAAAGCGGCATTGTAGGGATTATTGTCTTCGGCGGTAGCCTGAACTGCCACCGTGTCGGCTGCTGCAGCCGTATCCTCGGCTGTCTTGTCGGCTTTCTTGGAGCTGCATGCTCCAAACGACAAGGCAGTGGCGGCCACTGCGGCCGTCACTGCGATGAATGATCTTTTGTTCATAAATCTTTTTACTGTCAAGTCTTTGCGATTTTGCTCAGACCCCGGGGAGATAAAATTTTATGAGGCGGGGTCTCAAGCTTTTTTGTTGACTTTGATCAGCTCCACGTCAAACACGAGGGTCGAGTGGGGCGGTATTACATTAGGAATGCCCTGAGGACCATAGGCGAGGTCGGAGGGGATGAAGAAGGTGTACTTGGCGCCCTCCTTCATGAGCTGCACGCCCTCGGTCCAACCGGGGATGACGCGGTTGAGGGGGAAGGTGGCGGGCTCGCCGCGGTTGACGCTGGAGTCGAAAACGGTGCCGTCGGTCAGTTTGCCGGTATAGTGCACGGTCACCTCATCCT
Source organism: uncultured Sangeribacter sp. (assembly GCA_964637105.1). Taxonomy (GTDB): domain Bacteria; phylum Bacteroidota; class Bacteroidia; order Bacteroidales; family Muribaculaceae; genus Lepagella. Next base: position 3,270 of record CAZWVY010000091.1, read on the forward strand.
CGGCTGTGGGCTGAGCGCCCTCTCCCTCCTTGACCACGAGATACTGCAGGCCGCTTGCGGTCTCCTTGATTTCGGGGTTGGCAGCCTTGTTGTCGGCGAGATATTTCGCGCCGGCCTCGCGGGCAGCTGCGGAAGCCTTCTTCTCGAGCTCCTCAAGATATTCGGTGATGATCTTCTGGGCCTCTTCGGGGGTCATGACCTCAGTGCCGCCGTCGTAGGCTACCTTGACGCCATCCTTGAAGCTATCATAGTTGATTTCCTTCATTCCCATTGCCTGGAGCTGCTTGCCCATTGCAAGGCCCCATGCGTAGCTAAGTTTGTCCATAATAGTATTTGACTGATTTTTGGTTTTCTGATGGTTAAACATCCCCCGGGCTTGCAAAGTTGCGCCGAGAAATTTAAAATTAGTTAAGACCTCGTCAATCGCTCACAGTGACGCGCCGTGTGACGGTGCGCACTCCGGTGATAGTGCCTGAGGCCTCGCCGTCATTCTCCGTGGTGCGGAACACGCGCCGTGTGGTGATGGTCATCCAGTACTCGCCTGCGGGGGGGAGACTGGGGAAGACCACCATGCCTCCGGCGGCCACCGAGCCGACAACCGTCAGCGAGGGATCGGCGAGGGGTGAGGCGGAGAGGCCGATGCTGACCTCATCGGGCTGCAGCCCGGTCATGTCTATCTTCATCATCGAGCCCCCGCCGAGCGTGTTGTCAGTCAGGGTGTACCTGGCCACGGGTATGCTCGCGAGCGACAGGGTGTTGGTCAGGGCGAAGTCCGATGTGACGCGCATGGTGAACGTCACCGACTGCACGGAGGGATCCAGAGGGAGGGAGTATGTGAACTGGGGCATGTCAGGGGTCTGGGGCTGGGTATAGTTCATCTCCCGGTCATTGGCCATAAGGGCCGAGACTCCGGAGAGGCGGACGCGCTCTCCCGTGGCCGATGCCCGGCGCAGGTTGGCGAAGGCCTGCACCGACCCGTCAATTACTCTTACCTCATACTGCTGATAGACGCGGTTGCTGAGGGTGTTGTTGCCTCCGGGCTCGTCTTTATTGCAGGCTGCCGCAGCGAGCAGGGCGCATCCTGCGGCCGAGGCCGAGATGATGCGCAGTATTCTTTTGATGCTCATTGTGATTATTTTATGTGACGGGGTCTTATTTGGCGCGCAGGAGGAAATAGTTCTTCTTGCCGCGCTGGGCGAGGATGTATTTATCGTTGAGCAGGGCCTCGGTGCCGATGACGGCCTGGGGGTCTGTCACCTTCTCCTTGTTGATGCTCACGCCTCCCCCCTGGATCATCTTGCGGGCCTCCCCCTTGGAGGGGAACACTCCGCTGCGCGAAGCCAGGAGTTCAAGCACCGGTATTCCGGCTTTGAGTTCCTCAAGCGAGATCTCGAACTGGGGCACTCCTTCGAAGACATCCAGGAGGGTCTTCTCATCGAGCGAACGGAGCGTGTCGGCAGTGTCGGAGCCGAAAAGGATGCCGCTCGCCTTGAGGGCCATGTCGTATGCCTCGGCGCCATGCACCATTTCGGTCACTTCCTTGGCCAGGCGTTTCTGCAGGGCGCGTCCGCCGGGATTCTCCGCATGCTCGGCGCTGAGGGCCTCAATCTCCTCCTTGGTGAGGAACGTGAATATTTTCAGATATTTTTCTGCGTCGGCATCGCTGACATTGAGCCAGAACTGATAGAACTTGTAGGGGCTGGTGTAGCGGGCATCGAGCCATACATTGCCGCTCTCCGTCTTGCCGAACTTTCCGCCGTCTGCCTTGGTGATGAGGGGGCAGGTGAGGGCGTAGGCCTCCCCGCCGAGGGTGCGGCGGATGAGCTCGGAGCCGGTGGTGATGTTGCCCCACTGGTCGGAGCCGCCGAGCTGCAGCTTGCAGTTCTTGGTCTGATAGAGATGCATGAAATCATAGCCCTGCAGCAGCTGGTAGGTGAACTCCGTGAAGCTCAGGCCGTCGCGGGCCTCGCCGTTGAGGCGTTTCTGCACCGAGTCCTTGGCCATCATATAGTTGACAGTGATGTGCTTGCCTATGTCGCGGGCGAAATCCAGGAAAGTGAAGTCCTTCATCCAGTCATAGTTGTTGACAAGCTCGGCGCGGTTTGGAGCGTCGCTCTCGAAGTCCAGGAAGCGGCTGAGCTGCGCCTTGATGGCCTCCTGGTTATGGCGCAGGGTAGCCTCGTCGAGGAGGTTGCGCTCCGCTGATTTTCCGGAGGGGTCTCCGATCATGCCGGTTGCGCCCCCCACGAGGGCGATGGGCTTGTGTCCGCAGCGCTGGAAATGGCGGAGCATCATGACCCCGCAGAGGTGGCCTATGTGGAGGCTGTCGGCAGTGGGGTCGATTCCGAGATATGCGGTGGTCATTTCCTTGCGGAGCTGTTCATCTGTGCCGGGCATCATCGTGTGGATCATGCCTCGCCATGAGAGTTCTTCTATGAAATCCATTGTATATGGTGATAGGAAATAGTGAATAGTTGACAGTTTGGTGTGAAGTTATTGGGAGAGGGTGCGCAGGTAGGTCTCAAGGACGCGGCCCACATCGCCCAATGTCTTGGAGGAGATACCCTCCATGTTGTCCGAAGAGGTGTGCCAGCGGCTGTTGAAGCCCCCGCCGCGGCGCAGGTCGATGATGTCGATGGCAGGGATGCCGACCTTGAGGAGCTCGACATGGTCATCGTTGATGGCGGTGCCGGGCGCGCTGACGAACCGCTCGTCCAGGCCGAGTGAGGCAGCTGTGGCCCATACGCGCGACAGCAGAGCGGGGGCGTTCTGCTGCGAGAACATCTCAAAGGGGAATACGGCCTCGGGGTCGCCCACCATATCGAGCAGAATGGCCTCATCGGGGACGTATCCTTTCACAGGAGGGTTGTTTGCGAAGTAGCGGGTGCCCATGGCCCAGGAGTCCTCATCGCCGTCGCTCCCCCAGTCTTCCGCATCCGTGAAGAGTATGTCCACGCCGCAATCCGGGGCCTCGCTGCCCAGCAGGCGCGCCAGTTCAAGAATCACCCCTACTCCGCTGGCGCCGTCATTGGCGCCGTCGACGGGGAGCGATCTGCGCGAGGGGTCAGGGTCCTTGTCGGCCCATGGGCGTGAGTCGTAATGCGCAAGTAGCAGCACATGCCGGGAGGCTTCGGGGTTGAAGCGCCCGAATATGTTGACGGCGTCGAGCATCGTGCCGTCGAAGGCCTTGAGGCGCATTGGCTGGAGGATGACCTGGGCTCCGTGGCGGCTAAGTTCGTCGGCCAGCCATTTTGAGGCGCGGCGGTGCGCCTCCGTATTTGGCACCCGGGGCCCCATGTCGACCTGCGCCTTAACATAGCTGTAGGCGCTGTCGGAGTTGAAGAGGGGGGTATATTCGGCTTTCGCCGCTGCCGGAGCCGTGTCGGCTGCGCGCGACCCGGATGCGCCGCAGGCGCAGAGGATTGCGGTCAGCGCCGTCAGGGCGGCCAGCAGATGAAATGGTCTGATTGCGTTCATGATGGTTCGTTCTCTTTAGATCCGTAGGGCATCGGAGGGACTGTCAGCGGAGTGGCCTGGCGCCCCTCTTTGGAGGGAGCCATGATGTCGAGCTCCGGGAAGTTCTTGCGGCTGATGGAGTCTGCCATATCCACGGCCAGGGAGTCGGGCACCTGCTCGGCCCCTTCAGAGAAGTCGGGCACGGGGATGTCAGCGCCGATGGGGAGATTGCGGTAGAAGTCCTGCATCACGCTCTCCTCGTAGCGGCGGCAATGCAGCAGGTAGGTCTCCATGGCGTGATTGCAGGCTCGTATGAGTCCGGGCATACCATAGCGGAACCCTCCCTCTCCCACGTAATATTTAAAAAAGGATGCGCCGCATTGGCTCACCAGGTCCCACCAAGTCACGCGGCTGTCGTCAGGATTGGATGAGGCCACCGTGGCCCGGTTGAGGAATCGCAGATAGTGGGCCATGTCGCGCGGCAGGTGGATTATGGCCAGCTCGCTGCGGTTGGCCGGTATGAAGTCGATTTCGCCCTCCACCTGAGGTTGGATGCCCTTGCCCGGATGCCAGTGGGCCACCTCCTTGCGGAAAAAGCGCAGCTGGTAATCGGGATAGGTGCCGCTGTTGAACTTATGGAAGATATGGTTCTTGCGGGGTATGCGCAGGCCGTCGGGACGGTTGTGGCCGGCATGCGGGGGCGTGTTGATAAACCGGTAAAGGTGCTGCCGCAGCCGGGGGGGGATGACCTCGTCGGGACGGACCATCAGCACCCACTCATAGTGGGCGGCGCGGATAGCGAAGTTGCGCACCGCGTAATTATAGTCCTCGCCTTTGGCGGGGAAGCCGGCGATTCTCGCGCCATACTGCCGTGCGATGTCGAGAGTGGAGTCCGTGGAGTCCATGTCTACCACGAGCACCTCGTCAAAGCCCTTGAGGCTCTCCAGAGCATAGGCGAGGCGCCTGGCGGAGTTCTGGGTGATTATGACAGCTGATATTGCCATTTCCTGAAATATATGATGCATCGCGGGGCTGCTGAGGGGGGAGTTGGGCCTCTCGGGCAGTCCCAAAGGACAAATTTAGCGAAAAATTTTGAGATTTCTATAAACTTGCCCGAAAGTTGATAAAAAAAAGAGGCTGTTCCGTTTGGAACAGCCTCGAAACACGGTCGGGGTGACAAGATTCGAACTTGCGACCTCACGCCCCCCAGACGCACACTCTAACCGGACTGAGCTACACCCCGTGTCGGCTTCGCCGGGACCAACCGGTATCCATTGGGGGCAGCCTTGCGGGCTGCTTTCGGGGCCATTCGGCCACCGGGATACGTTCACTTGCGTGGGGGTCCCTTGCAAAAGCGATGCAAAGTTACGGCCTTTTTTTTGGATGTGCAAATTTTTAGGCCGTTTTTTTTAAAAAACATGATTTTTTTGCTTGTCGAGCCCTGAAAAGGGGGAAATCCGGGGATTTTTGGCTAAATTTGCATCCGTTATGCAGAGACTCGTCAGCAGACAATACACTGTTCCTTTCGTGCTCATCACCTCACTATTTTTCCTGTGGGGGTTCGCGCGGTCTATCCTTGATGTGCTCAACAAGCACTTTCAGGAATTGCTATCCATCTCCCTCACCAAGTCTGCCCTGGTGCAGGGCATGACCTACACGGGATATTTCCTGATGGCCATCCCGGCGGGCATCATCATAACCCGCGGCGGCTACCGGCGGGGCATAGTCGGAGGTCTGCTGCTGTTCGGCCTCGGGGCCCTCCTCTTTATCCCCGGAGAGATATGGATGTCGTTTGAGGTGTTCTTAGGGGCCCTTTTCCTGATAGGATGCGGCCTGGCGATGCTTGAGACCTCGGCCAATCCCTACGCCACGGAGATGGGTGAGCCCTCCACGGCGGCCGGACGCCTCAACCTCGCGCAGTCGTTCAACGGCCTGGGGTGCATACTGGGCCCCGTGACGATAGGGGGTATGCTGTTTTCCGAGGAGGGGGGCCATGTGGCCGTGCCATATTCCATAATGGGGGCTGTGGTGCTCCTTGCGGCCATTGCCTTCATGCGCATACCGCTGCCTGCCGTCTCTGCCGCAGGCGCGGAGGAGGGAGGACATCCTGCAGAGAGCCCCGGCAGGGTGCTCCGGGGGCTGCTGCGCACCCCGGCTTTCATGGCCGGGTTTGGCGCGTTGCTGTTTTATGAGATTTCTGAAATTGCCATCAATAGCCTCTTCATTAATTATGTCACGGCTGAGGGATGGATCTCGAGGGAGTATGCTCCGGCTGTGCTCTCTTTCTGCGGACTGGGCCTCTTTATGTTGGCCCGCGCTGCGGGCAGTGTCATAATGGCGGCTGTCAGCCCGCGGAAGGTGCTATGCCTGTGCGCTGCGGGGGCTGTATGCGCCTCGCTGCTGGTGAGCCTGAGCCTTGGCGCAGTGTCGCATTATTCCCTGCTGGTCATATACGCCCTGGAAGCGGTGATGTTTCCCACCATATTCGCCATGACCCTCCCTGTGGCCGGAAGAAATGTGAAACTGGGCTCCTCGCTGCTCATGATGACCCCTATCGGCGGAGCGGCAGGCACGATACTGATGAGCATCGTGGCTGAGAGGCTATCTCCCTCCGTGTCATTCCTGGTGCCGGCATGCGGATATGCTGTCGTGCTGCTCTATGCCCTGTGGGCCCTCCGGAGGGATGGCCTGAGGAAATAGGGATGTACGCCTCGTATCCGGCCGCTTTCAAACACATCCGGGTTATGCAGTGCTCTCAAACAAATCCGGTTTATCAGGCTTTATATAATATATATGTATAGATTATGAGTGATATCTGCTGTATCGGCCACATCACCGATGACCATGTCATAACCCCCGACTTCTCGGCTCGGATGCCCGGAGGCACCGCCTATTATTTTGCCAAGGCCCTGACCGGCATCGACCCGGGAGCCTGCATGATTGTCACGTCTATGGGCATGGAGCTGATGCCTGTGGCGGCTGAGCTGATAGGTGAGGGTTGTCCGGTGGTGGTGGTCCCGGGCGACCGCTCGGTGGTGTTTGAAAACCGTTACGGCTCGGACCGCGACCACAGGGTGCAGCGTGTGCTGGCCAAGGCCGCCCCCTTCCGTAAGGAGGATTTCCCGGGGGGGCGCATACATTATATACATCTCGGCACGCTGCTCAATGACGACTTTGACATGGAGGGCATAAAGCAGCTGTCGCGCCAAGGCACTGTCTCCATCGACATCCAGGGCCTTTTGCGGGAAGTGAGGGGCACGGAGGTGGTCCACGTGGATTATCCTCTCAAGCGGGAGCTGATGAAGCATATCGGCATCCTGAAGGCTAATGAGGTCGAGATGGAGGTGCTGACCGGGAGCAGCGACCCCTATGAAGCGGCGCGCATACTGGCCGAGTGGGGGTGTCCCGAAGTGGTGCTCACATTAGGGTCCCGCGGGTCGCTGATATATAGCGGAGGGGAGTATTACAGGATTCCGGCCTACAAGCCGGAGAAGGTGGTGGATGCCACCGGATGCGGCGACACGTACATGGCCGGGTATCTATATCGGCGCGACAAAGGTGACGGCTGTGGCGAAGCCGGACGTTATGCGGCGGCAATGTGCAGCCTGAAACTGGCCCGAAAAGGCCCTCTCGAGGCGACCGCCGAAACTGTCGAAAAAGCGCTCAAAAAGTGGAAATCCGAGGAAAAGCCCGGAGAAGCCCCGAAATGAGCAAAAATTTTTTTCAATGATAAAACGCTGTTTATAAATGATATACGAAAAATGTCAAAATTTTTTTGAAAAATAGTTGCTAAAAAATTTGGTGGAGTCGCAGATATGTTATAACTTTGCACTCGCAAACGGGAAACAACGACACTCCCGAGAGCAAAACATAAGACTCCAACACAAAATGGTGCGGTAGTTCAGCTGGTTAGAATATCGGCCTGTCACGCCGGGGGTCGCGGGTTCGAGTCCCGTCCGCACCGCCGAGGAGAGAGGAAAGAGCAGTATAGTTAACTTCGGTTGCTTGCTGCTCTTTTTTTTATCAGAGGAATCGGAGTTATCGGAGGAATCGGAGCTATCAGAGGAATCGGAGCTATCAGAGGAATCGGAGCTATCAG
>CAZWVY010000092.1:0-10269 GCA_964637105.1 uncultured Sangeribacter sp.
ACAACCAATCTTCTGTTAACCTTAAAATCTAATACCATGAAAAACTCGATGCAAAGTTAATCATTATTTTTCAAATTCTGCTATATAACATAAGAAAAATGCACCCTTTTAACAAAAATTAATATTTGAAGTCCCTCGCAGGCCCCCTTTCGGGCCTGCGAGGGACTTGGTCGGACTGATCAGACAAGTCGGACTAGTCGGACGGGTCAGACAAGTCGGACTTGTCGGACGGGTCAGACTTGTCAGACGGGTCAGACTTGTCGGAAGGGTCGGACTGGTCAGACTTGTCCGACTTTTTCAGAGGAGGACCTTGCGGCCGGCTATGATGTAGAGGCCGGGGGCGAGGGTGCGGATGTAGTCGGCATCGGCCGCGCGGCGCAGGAGCAGGCCTGTGGCGGTGTAGACATCGGCTGTGCCGCTTTCGTCCATGATGGCTTCGATGCCTGAGCGGCCGTTGATGAGGCAGGTGGCGCTCACACCGTCTGAGCAGGTCACGGTGAGCACTGTGCTTCCCTCGCCGGCAATGTGGATCACACAGCCCGCCTCGGAGGAGGCCTCGATGGTAGCTACATCGCTGTCTTCGACAGTCCACGTCAGCACCTTGTCGGTGGCGTCCACTGGAAGAATCTCGGCAGTTACAGTCACGCTGGAACCCTCCACGACATCAATAGCATCGGGCATGAGCAGTATTTCCTCCACCTTGCGGTATACGGTCACTTCGCAGACTGCGGTGAGGCCGTTGACAGTGGTGGCGGTCACTTTTGCCACTCCGCCTCCGACGGCTTTGTACTCGCCGGGGATTTCAGTGGCTTCAAGCACTGCGGTGTCAGACACTGACCAGGACACGCTCTTATCGGTGGCATCATCCGGCTCTACGGTTGCGGTCAGAGCGATGGTCTCGCCGTAATCAACCGTCATGGCCGTTTCAGACAGAGTGATGGACTGCGGGTATACCACCGGAATCTCCTTGGCGATAACGGTGACTTCACATTCGGCCGAGAAATTGCCTGCGGTAGCGGTGACAATCGCGTTACCTGCTGCCAGGGCCGAGATGAGGCCCCTGTCAACAGTGACTACTGAAGCATCCGAGGTGGTCCATACAACGGTCGGGTCAGTGGCGTCCGCGGGGAGCACGGTCGCAATCAGAGTGGCCTCATCCCCTTCGGTGAGGGAAAGGGTAGTGGCGTTGAGAGTGACACCGGTCACGGGGCGTACCGCTTTTGCCACGCGCACTGTGGCGGAGGCGGAAAGATTGTTGGAGGTGAGCACGGTGATGATGGCTGTGCCTTCGGAGATGGCTGTCACGTTGCCGTTTTCATCCACTTCAGCAATATCGGGCTGCGAGGAAATCCAACTCAGAGTGTATCCGCCTGCGTTGGCCGGTGAAATGGTGACGGTGAATGTCGCGGTCTCCCCCTCTGTGATCTCTACGCCGCTCGGCGAGATTGACACGCGCGAGGGGAGGGGAGCATTGACAGTGACTGTGCATTGGTCAGTAAGGCCGTTGGCTGTGGTCACGGTGATAACCGCCGTTCCCCTGCTTACCGCGCTGATATTGCCGTTTGAGTCTACGGACGCTACCGAGGGGTCGGATGAAGTCCAGGAGACGCTCTTGTCAATGGCGTTTGATGGAGTAACGGTCGCCGTGAGTTTGGAGCTGTCACCCTCGGTCAATGTAAGGGTGTGGGAGGAGAGTTTTACTCCTGTGGCAACCGCGTTTACTGTAACGGCGCACGTGGCGCTGATGCCGTTGGCCGTGGTGCCGGTGATGATTGCCGATCCGGGGCTGACAGCCGTCACGGCTCCGGTCTCGGATACAGTGGCCACAAGATGGTTGGAGGTGCCCCAGCGGACCGTCTTGTTGACAGCGTCCTCGGGAGTGATTGTAGCAGTCAGTTCGGATACCTCTCCGGGGATAAGGGTCAGGGTGGCGGGTGCCACTGTGAGTCCGGTTGCTACGGCTTCCACCTTCACCGATGCGGTGGCCTTGAGGCCGTTGCCGGTGGTGACGGTGATTGTAGTGCTGCCGTTTTTAAGTGCCTTCACGCCCCCTTTGCTGTCAACAGTGGCAACTGTGGGGTCGGACGATGTCCAGGTCAGCGTGGTCTGCACTCCGGCGGGAGTCACAGTCGCGGTAAGCGAGGATGTCTCGCCCGGCACCATGTTAAGGGTTGCAGGAGCGAGCGTCACCCCTGTGGCTACCAGCTCTACCTTGACTGATGCAGAGGCCTTGAGCCCGTTTCCGGTGGTGACGGTTATTGTCGCTTTGCCCTCTTTGACTCCGGTTACGATGCCCCGTGAATCAACGGTAGCAACAGATGTGTCGGAGGATGTCCATGAGAGGGATGTCTCGGCGGTTTCAGGGAGCACGGTGGCGTACAGCGTGCTCTTTTCTCCCGGTTTGATAGTGAGGGATGCGGGAGAGACGCTTACTGATGTCGGACGTTTGGCCTGCTCAGCCTGATACTGTTCGGGAGTCACGACCTTCAGAGTGGCGGGAGTGCCCTTGGGCACTTTCAGGTAGCTCTCGTTGGCGGGGAGGTATTCGATGGTGCCGGTGACGAATACAAGATTGCCGGACGCATCGGACGAGAGCAGGCGCATCGTGTCCTTGTTATAGGGTGTCAGATTGAGGTGCAGGGGCATCTCATTGTGGAAGTATACGCCTCCGAGCTGGTTGCCTGACAGAGCGGAAGCGGTGCCTCCGACATTGAGACGGTTGTCAGTGGCCAGAGGATTAGCGCACTCAATGATGACGCCGGTCGAAGCGGGCACAGTCCCGCTGACCTCCTCCATTACCGCGAGGTCTTGGTCCACTTTGGTGATGGTGTAGAATTTCACACCCTTGGAATATGCGGAGTAGGGGAAGCCGGCAAACATGGGATACCAGTATTTTCCTCCGGCGTTCACAGTGGGCTTTACGCCGAAGTATCCGTCCTGGGAGTCTGCCTTGACGGGGATGATATACCACTTGCGGTTATCTCCCTGCGCGTTGGTCGACATCTCGCCGCGGTCGGCCCAGGGGCTTGCTGCGTCGCCGAGATACTTCACAGCTCCTGACTTGGTGCCGTAGACCATATACAGGGGTTCGCCGTTGGAGGCCGTGCCTGACTGCATGATGGATATGAGCATGTTGACCATCTGCTGCACGCTTGTGCCCTGGGCTCCGATGTTATACTTGGAGCCGTTCTTGTCAATCGAGAGGATTGTCGCGGGATCGGAAGATGCCTTGAGGAAATCTTTCCAGAGCTGGAGAGCGAGCACGTCGGCGTTGGTGCTTCCCACGCTCACGCTTCCCTTGTCATCGGTCACGTAGATGTAGCGTTCCGTGTCATAGTTCTTGCCCCGGTAGTAGCCGTTGCCGCTGAGCTGGGCACGGGCCGGGAGAAGCGCTGCAAGAAACGCGAGAAAGAGTAGGGTTTTCTTCATGTTTGATTGAAATGTATGGATAAACCTGTATAGTGAATTCAGATATTATATGAAGCAGTCTTATATAGTTAGCTCTATGGATAGTTATACTCAGATAAAACGGTGGCCGTCACGGGAATATTGCCCGGACGGCCACACTTTTTCAGTTATTGTCTAAGATTGCGCCTCGTGAAATCTTATGAGGCTCGGTCTTGGATCAGTCGACCACGCAGATAGCGACGCGGTTGTCGACGGGATCGCTGAAGGGCTGGTCCTCAGCCTCGCCCATGCTCTTGACAGTGATGCGGCTTGCAGCGATGCCATACTTGCCGGTGAGAGCGTTGGCAACGGCCTGGGCGCGCTGCTTGGAGAGGCGCAGGTTGATAGCCATTGTGCCGGTGCCCTTGTCGGCATAGCCGGTGATGACCACCTTGGAGTTGGGGTTGGCCTTCATGTACTCGGCGATGGCAGCCACCTTGTTCATCTCAGCCTTCACGATAGTGGTGGTGGAAATGCGGAAGAAGATGTTTTCCTTGAGGCCCTTCTGCTGCTGCACAGCCTCCTTCTTCTCCTCTACCTTCTCCACAACGGGAGCGGGCACCTCAACCACGCGCTCTATGATTCGCTCGACAACGGCGGGAGCCGGAGCCTCGACCACGCGGGTGCGCTTGGTGTACTTGTCGCCGAAGGTGTACTTCACGCCTACGAGGCCGTTGAAGTACCAGTCAGCATTGTCAGCCTTCTTGGAGTTGTAGCCGTCGGGGAGCACATTGGCCATGAGCTCGAGGCCTACAGCCCAGTTCTTGTTGATGTTGAAGTTGATGTCAGCGCCAAACTGGCCTACGAAGCGTGCCTTGGTGCCGTCCCAGAGGTTGAGAAGCTCCTGCTCGCCTGTGGCCTCGAAGTAGCGCTGGTTGCACCGGTTGGCCTCCTTGTTGTCGAAAGCCACGTTCACGCCTACGCCTGCGAGCAGGTTGACGTCAACGAGACGGGTGGGGTTGTAGCCGCCGAAAACGTTGGTGAGGTTTACTACGGCGTCCACAGTGGGAGCCACGTAGTACCACTGCCAGTGGTCGTCGCAGGAGTAGAACTCCATGCCGTTGAACATGTTTGTGGGAGCCTCTACCTTCTCGGCCCCCTTGCTGCGCCATGCGTTGACAGCGAGGCGAGCGCCGATGTAGGGATTGAAGTTGTAACCCACGGTCACCTGCGCGTTGGGCGACAGGAGGTGGCCGAAGCTGGACTCACCGAGTGTCTCCTGGGCACCGAACTGACCCTGCACATACCAGTGAGGGTTGAAGACGAATTCCGTCACCTCTTCCTGTGCATGAGCGCACATTGCGCTTGCAACCAAGGCTGCGGAAAGAAGAATCTTATTGAGTTTCATACTTAGTTCTCTCTTTTTTGGTGTTTGTCCCCGCCGCTCCGGGAGCGGCCGCCGGGCTGCTCCCGGAGCGGCGGATATTTACTTGGTTGCGTTTGTGCTTATTTGATGCGGACGTAGAAACGCTGAGTCGAGATCCAGCCGCGGTAGTCGATAGCGGAGTAGATCACCTCATACTTGTAGCCCTTCTTCATCTTGCCTGTGGGCAGAGCGATGCGGATCTGCTCGCCGGGGATGACTGTAGCCATGTACTTGGAGTCGTTGAGCTCCTTGTATACGCTGAGGTCGGAAGTGCGGACTCCGTCGGGGTTCCATTCGCCTGCGATAGCCACGAACTTCTTGTATGCGGGTGCGAGCACCTCGAGGGTGTTGGAGCTTGCGAAGAGCTCAACGCCGTCACCGCCGGCCTGCACGAATGTGCTCGGGTAGTCGAAGTGTGTGCTCATGCGGTTGTACTGTCCGTCGTTGGTCAGATAAATCAGAGTGGGCTGCAGGAGGTGGTTGGGATCGTCGAGCCAGCCGTTGATGCGGTCAGCAGCATCGTTCCACTTGTTGATGAACTTGTTGACGAAGTCGATCACCTTGCCGGCCTTGTCGTTGATCTTGCCCTGGATGTCGTCGAGCAGGTCGGTGATCTTGTCGTTGATCTGCTTGTCGAGGTTCTTCATAGCCTTGTTGACGTTGTCGTTCACCTGGTCAACGAGGTTGTTCATCACGCGGCGGAACTCGTGGTCCATGTCGTCGGTGAACTTATGAGTAGCGCGGTCAATCTCTGCCTCAAGGTTCTTCAGGAAGTCGTCAATGCCCTTAGGATTGAGCTTGACGGTCTCATTCTGACCGAAGGTGATGGTGCTGCCGTCATCCAGTGTGAAGGTCAGGCCAGAGAGGTCGATCTCGAAGTCCTTGCTCTCATAGTTGAAGCGAACCTCGTCAAACTCGAAGTCAGCCTCAACGGGCTTGATGTCAATCTTGAGGTTGAGGTGGAATTTGAACTTCTCCTGGTTGATCTGGAGCAGGGCGTCGTCGATGGGGGAGTGGGTGGGCAGGTGCTTGCCTACGCTCTGGCCGTAGTAGGTCGAATAGCTGAGCGGGCTGAAGAGCACGGTAGCGATCTCGTATTTCGAGAAGGTAGCGGCGTTCTTCTTGACAGTTTTAATCTCGCCGGTTACCGGATCAGTCACATACTCATCATAGGTCCATCCGGCTTTCAGGCCGTAGGCGGGGATGTTCATGTTGAGCTGGTCATAGACCTTGCGCATCAGTTTGAAGATGTCACCCTTGGTGTGCTCCTTGAGCGCGTCCTTGAGGGCGGACTTGAAGCCGGGAGTGATCTCATACTTCATCGAACTGATGGCTGCGGAAGTGGGATCAAACTCAACGTCAGCCTGGTAGAAGCCGTTGCCTGCTGCGCGGGAAGCGCCGAAGTGGAGCTCGGCATCGCTGCTTACCAGGTTGGTCAAGCGGGTCTGCGAAGCCACGCCGTTGGAGCGCTCGAGAGTGAGGGTTGCGCCGCTGAGGTCAACGTTGCTGGGGTTGAGGGTCATGAAGACCTTGCCCATCTTGCCGGTAGTGATGTACTGGCCGTTGGTGAATTCCTCAGCGTCGTTGAAGTTGTAGACGGTCGAGATTGCGTCATACTCCTCCTGGGTGAAGGGATCCTCATTGTTGTATGCGCGTGTGCGGTCGCGGGTCGGGAACTGAGCGTAGCTGCCATCGAAGCGACCATAGTAGCCGAGGAGCATGTTGCTCTGGATGCCGATGGGCGTGGAGAACGTGCCGAAGATGGGGTTGTAGACACCCTGCACAATCACGCTTGTGATAAGGCTGTTGAGGCGGTTCTCAAGGCCGTTGATGCGGAGCAGCTCGCCCTTGATGCTGTTGAGTTCGGACTCGATTGTAGTTACACGTTTTACAAGGTCGTTGAACTTCGTCTCGAGCTCGGTGAAGGTCTCCTTGTCAACCACGCCTTCCAGAGCCTGGTCTATCATTTCGCCAAGCTCGGTCTTGAGGTCGCCGAGCTTGCCGTCGATGGTCTCCTTGTCGTATACGTTGCCGAGCAGCTCATCGAGGCTGTTCTCAAGCTCGTAATATTTCAGGTTGAGCGCTTTGTACTTGGCAGTGAGGTCATCGAGCTGATCGGGGAGCTTCTCGAGGATGCCGTCCATGATTTCGAGGCGGTCCTGCACCTTCTCGATCTCAGCCTTGTTGAGCTCTGCTGTCTCGAGGGCCTCCACAGCCTTTCTGTCGGTCTCGAGGAGGCGTGTGTTCAGCTCACCTACCTGTGAGGAGATGCCGTCGAGCGACTGCGAGAGGGCGTCGAGGCGGCCGTTGGTGTCAGCCAGCTGGCCCTTGAGAGTGTTGACAGTATAGCGAAGAGCGTTGATGTCGGTCTGGAGAGCGAGAATCTTGGCATCGAATACGGTTTCCACGTTGGAGATCATCTCGAGCACCTCATCGCGGGTGATGCCGCTGGCAACGAGCTCATCGATGCGCTTGTTGATCTTGTAGATGTCACCCTTGAGGTCGAGCACGTTCACCTCCAGCTGGCCAACCTGGCTCTGCAGAGTGGCGATGTCCTGGATGGCGGTGCCGATGGCCTCGGCGATCCACTGCTTGATTTCCGGAGTAAACTTGTCATTGAAGAGCTTGGTGACAATCTCCTCAACCTTGGCGGGGTCGCACTCGCAGCCGCCGGGGGTCGTGGGATTCTTGGTCAGTTCTTCGCGCAGGTCATCGATGGCTTTCTGGAGGTCACCCTCAGTCACGTAGTCGGTAAGGTCTGCCTCTGTGAGCTTGTCCTTGATCTCGGCCTCAAGTGCATCCAGGCGTGCATCGGTGGCCTTCTCGTACATGTTGTGGGCTTTCTCAAGAGCGTCAAGCTGAGTCTGAAGAGCATCGAGCTTCTGAGAGAACGACCCGTTGTACTGCTGCTGCATCAGCTGCTCGGAGTCGTAGTCTTTACACGAAGACAGTGTGCCCACGGCTGTCAAGGCCGCGAGGAGCATCACACCATTGAGTAGTTTTCTTTTCATCTCGTGTGGCTTTAATGAATATTGTAGTTAGTTTAAATTCTGTATGTATCTCACAACCAGCGATTTGGCGCGATATGACAGGCATAGCGCACCAATGGCACCGCTTTCCGGAGAATCACATCCGGCGGTTTAAGTGGCAAAGTTAATACTTTTTTGCAAAAAATAACAATCCTCAAAAGAAATTTTTCCCAAAAAATATTTTTCTTTTCCTTTGATGAATTTTTGTTAAAGAAAAAAAAGTCTTAACTTTGCAATGAATCCGGTCATATCCGGCTTCCTGTTTTTCCATGAAACGCATTTCTGTAAGGCTCGGCGCCTTTGCGCGCCGCGCGATTCCGGCTCTTCTGCTGAGCCTCGGCGCCGCCGTTCCCGCGTCAGGCGCCGGCACTCCGGCTCCCGATATGAATCCGGCTGCCGCCGCGGATGCCGACCTGCGCGCCCGTGCCAAGGTCTTCAATCAGCTCGGCATCGGCCTCAATATAGGCACCACAGGCCTGGGCCTCGAGGTGAGCACTCCCGTGACATCCTGGGTGCGCCTGCGCGCCGGTGTCGACTGGGTGCCGAGGTTCAATGTCCCTATGAAGTTCAACCTCACCACATATACCAACGATGGCGCGAAGCCCGTCAACAGCGGCAATTTCGGCAAAGTGCAGGAACTGATGGAGGGTCTGACCGGCTTCACGGTCGATGAGCAGGTAGTGATGGACTCAAAGCCCACCATGACCACATTCCGGTTTATGGCTGACATCTACCCCTTCCGGGGCAAAGGGTGGAGGCTGACTGTAGGTTTCTTCGCCGGAGGGCGCACTGTCGGCAAGAGCATCAACTCCATATATGAAATGCCAACGCTCCTGACGGTCGGAATGTACAACCGCCTATATGATTATGCGGCAGAGACTGAGCCTTGGGACTTCAAGCTGCCCGATTTCATCACCAAAATCACCGGCACCGCATATCTTGATCCCGAGGTTGCCCAGAAGCTAAAAGACCGCCTTGAGAAGTATGGCCGGTTAGGCATGCACATTGGCGATTTCAAGGATGGCACACCTTATATAATGGAGCCGGACAAGGATGGCACGGTCAGCGCCCGCGCACTGGTCAACGCCGTGCGCCCCTATGTCGGCATCGGATACGACGGAGCCATCTCCAAAAACGGCCGGTGGACCGCAGGCTTCGACCTCGGCGTACAATTCTGGGGAGGCGCCCCCGCAGTCGTGACGCATGACGGCACCGACCTTACCAAACTGGAGAATGTGCGCGGCAAAGTAGGCGACTATCTCAAGCTGATGCGCGCACTGCCGGTGTATCCTACCGCCGCCTTCCGACTTTCCTACACCTTCTTCTAATTACGGCTTCTAATTACGGCATAAAATGGGAGAGGGGTTGCATATACCGGAAATAATCACTAATTTTGCATGAAATTCACATGTCCGGAAGGATATGACTGTAATAATCGAGATTAATAACCCAGATTTTTTTAAATTAAAGTTCTAATCAAGGCAATTAATCCTCAGGGCAGAGATGCCGGGATGCCTGCTTACGAAAAACTTCACACATTTATGGAACAGCAACCTGAAAAGAAACCGAAACGTCCGAGAGTGAGCGCGCAGATTTCATCCGCCTCTCCCGACAGCGCTGAGACCAACTATTCCCGTTCCTACACTTCCGTGGACCGTCCGGCTTACCAGCGCCCCGCCGCGCAGGGCTACCAGCCCCGCCAGAACTATGCGCAGGGCGAAGGTGGATATAACCGCTATGACCGTCCCGCCTACCGTCCCACCGCAGGCTATCAGCACGCCGAGGGGGATGCTGACCACAAAGCCGAGGGCTCCGCAGCCGCAGCTGAGGGAAGCGCCGACATGCCCCAGCAGGGTGGCTACCAGCCCCGCCAGGGATTCCAGCCCCGCCAGGGAGGCTACCAGCCCCGCCAGAACTACGGGCAGCAGGGCGGCTACCAGCCCCGCCAGGGCTACCAGCAGCGCAACAACCAAGGTGGCTACGGCAACAATAACAACCGCCAGGGAGGTTATCAGAACCGCAATAACAACCAGGGGGGCTATGGCAACAACAACAACCGCCAGGGGGGCTACAACAACCGCAATAACAACCAGGGCGGCTACGGCAATAACAACAACCGCCAGGGAGGCTACCAGAACCGTAACAACCAGGGTGGCTACGGCAACAACAACAACCGCCAGGGAGGTTTCAACAACCGCAACCAGCAGGGGGGCTACCAGAAGCGCAATAACAACCAGGGGGGCTATGGCAACAACAACCGCCAGGGGGGCTTCAACAACCGCAACCAGCAGGGCAAGAAGCCGGGCATGAAGTTCACCCCGCGCCCCAAGCAGATCGACTACGTGCTCGAGGACATCGACCTTAACGAACCGATCCGCCTCAACAAGTACATGGCCAACGCCGGCATCTGCTCGCGCCGCGAGGCCG
>CAZWVY010000093.1:0-9502 GCA_964637105.1 uncultured Sangeribacter sp.
TATCTCTTGCTCAGAGATATGCAACCAACCACATTCCCGGGACGCGTGTTAGCATAGCCGAATTTCCGGTGCATATACTAAACCCCAGATTAATTATTCAAATCAATTATCCGGCTCATAATTTTTTATGTCTCGGGGCATACAAATCTAATTAAATCTATTACCAAAATTTATGGACAAATTTATTGGATCTCATTTTATCTACACCTACGACAACGGGTTGGCCTAACATAATGGCTCCATCTTCAATCGAATTTGCTGAGAATTTAAACGAAACATCAGCATAACGAAGCTGTTCACTCACTAACAGCGCAATCGACAAAAGGAGTCGCTTTATCAATTATAGAGCATACATCAGTCGACTCATTTGTCAGCGGTTTTTTCGAGGTTTTTCTTTGCTTTCTCATTGCCGAGGGCGGCCGCCTTTGTCCACCATTCCCGTGCTTTCTCTTTGCTTCGGGGCACACCATAGCCTCGGTAGTAGAAGTAACCGATATCATTGGCCGCATCAGAGTAGCCCTGCTCCGCTGCTTTCTGGAGCCAGGTCATAGCTTCCTTATAGTTTTGGTCTACACCCTCGCCATTGAAATACATTATTCCAAGTATATACTGCGACTCGTCATCATTCTGAATGGCGGCTTTGTGATACCATCTGGCTGCCTGCTCGTAGTTTTTCTCGGTATCTTCTCCGGTGCGGTAGAGCGACGCGAGATATCGCTGGGATTTTAGATGTCCTTGCTCGGCAGCTTTAAGGTAACATTCAAAAGCCTTGCTTGCATCCTTAGCGACACCATCACCATTGTAGTATGCGACACCTAAATGGAACAGCGACATCATATCCCCCTTCGCGGCGCTATGCTTGAAAAAGCCCACGGCTTTTTCCATATCCCTTGGCATGCCATAATTTCCCTCATATACATATCCGAGATTGTAAAGGGCGTCGGTATTCCCCTTTTCTGCGGCCTTTTGATACCATTCAAGAGCCTTTGCGGTGTCTTGTTTTACACCGAGGCCTTCAATGTATAAAGACCCGAGGTTAGACATTCCTTGCGAGTCACCAGACTCAGCGGCACACATGTACCATTTGTAAGCTTCCTTGTAGTCTGTATCTCCTCCACGCCCCAATTCATACATGACGCCCAGAATGTTCATAGCATCTTCTACGCCCGACTCGGCCGCTTTTTTCAGATTGGCTCGCGCGGCGAAGTATTCGCCGTTATTATATTCGTCATACCCCTTGATATAAGCGTCAAAATTCTGTGCTAAGGCTGTTGATAATAATGTCATTAGACCACATAATATAAAAACTTTTTTTGTTATCACCATTCCAATTTTTCTATTGCTTCCACTGCCTTTTTATATCCCTTTGCAGCGGATTTGTCAAGCCACTCTCTTGCCTTTTTACGGTCAGTTTCAATTCCTGTACCGAAATAGTAATTAACTCCAAGGTGGAACATACCCTGGCAATCTCCATGCTGTGCTGATTTTAAGAACCAGCTTGTGGCTTTACTGTGATCTTTTTCCACTCCCAACCCATTTAGGTACATAAACCCAAGATGAGCTTCGGCAGTGGCATGCTCCTGTTCGGCTGCCATACTATACCACTTGAGGGCTTCAGAGTAGTCCGTCACACCGGCCCTACCGGAACGGTAAAAAATACCGAGATTATACTGAGCGCTCGAGAGACCTTGTTCAGCTGCTTTTTTAACCCATTTAACAGCTTCCGAGGAACTTTGGGACACACCTTTGCCATCCATATAAAGGAGTCCAAGTTGATTCATGGCCTGGAGACTGCCTCGGTCGGCGGCTTGACGGAACATTTCCACGGCTTCGGTGAATTTATTGGCATCCTTGAGGGCTTCAGCCTTTTCATACATTTCAGATACTGACATGTTGCTCTGTGAAGAGATAGGTCCTATTATCAGCGTGAGTAATATGCCAAGCAAAATTAATCTTAAAGATTTCATAAAATTAATATTAACTAAACAAATGATTTATAATTTTCTGTTTACGGAATGAATCCGATTCTTCTTTCTTCTTTATCCTCTCTCTCTCTTCGGAGATGTGATGAAGCAAGAACTTGGCGAACATTGTATCCGAACTAACACCAATGGCCTTCTTCGCCCAGAGTTCGGCATTGTCGAGATCTCCTGAGTCAGAGTATAGTTCGGCGGCTTGCAGATAGGCCTTCTCATACCCACTGTTAGCGAGAGACACCATAAGCTTGAGATTTTTTGTCTCATGGGCACGCTGGAATTTGTGGTCGTCACTCTCCCCGGATTTCTCAAGTTCGTCGCGCAGACGCGCTATCTCGTCTGCGTATTGGCGTAGCTTGGCCTCCTCTTCTGGATTGTCGTTGTGTACTTCTACGATAAGTTCATATGTTTTCTTAGATTCCACCGCCGGGATGCCAAACTCTTTGAATTCCACAAGCATCGGGGGGTATCTGTCATGCTTGATTTTGACTTGTTTGGTCCCGTTGGTGAGATAGAGCCAGTATTCACCCTTATCATATGGAGTATCTCCAATCAGATTCCCCTCGAAACCTATTTCGGGCATGAGCAACACGAGTTTCACAAGTGCACAAGCCACGTTGTTGTAATCATTTCTGGAATATGTGGCAGCTGACGTATCAAAAGGAATGAGCTGCATTGACTTTGGCTTAAATACGCCTTCTGCGTAGACTGAGCAGGACATTGTTGCCATCAGAGAGCTCAGCAAAGCGGTCTTTATTCTATTTTTCAACATCTTTTTCAACAAAACACCAATAATAATCTTCGAATTCCGAATCTGAGAAATGGAAAGCGTAGACATCGCTGCCATCTGAAGCATTTCCAATCACACCGAGCGTGAGCAAGCATTCTTCGCCATCTTCGGTGATACATCTGCATCTTCCTAAGCCGTCTATGATCTCACGCGCTTTTATGCGGTATGACACGGTGGTCACGTCATCGCCGAGTTCCTTCATCTGAAGCTCAAGACTCTCTCCCTCACCGAAAACCGGGGTGTACTGTTTCACGGAGAAAGTGAGAGTTATATCATCGCGTGTCACGTCTATCCATAGAGATCCAAGCTCGGGCGTAACATATACCTGACCTTTTCCATTGCTTGCCACCATGGTCACCTTGTATCGTCCGGATTCAACATCAACGATGCGGCTCCAGCTCAACATGGTCGATAGCATCAGGATTGCCATCGTAAATAATATTCTTTTCATTTTGCTAGAAAATTTGGTTCTAAGGAGTACCATATACACATATAATCGTTATTATGCATATGACCGTATTAATATTTACCTGTTGGTTGAATTCAAATAGTGCATATTTGACTTGACCGCTTTCGCGATGATTAACGAAGTTTACATACTGCAACATGGTAAGAGCCGTAATTTTAGCAGCAATCCGGATAAAAAGTCGGTGGGTTCTTTGGATAGTTTCGTATCATCATGAACTGGTCTGTCTTGTCTTTTCATAGTTTTACCCTGAGGTTAAAACTTTTTAAGGACAGTGGGTAAAAAATACAAAAAACCTTGGGGTACAACTCAAGTTAGCCTTTTCAAGTCATGGTATGACACCGGGAAAAAGGATATTCCCAGGCAGACAACGAGATTGAGTGGAGCGCAGGTGATAATTCAAGATTCCAATAGCCCTGTCGAATTCACTCCGAGTACGCCGTCGGATTCACTCTGCCTACGCCTACGCCTACGGCGTCGTCAATGACATTCGTCACTGCCGGAAAATCTCTGTCGGCTATCGTATTTGTACGCATTTGAAAGTTACAAATATGACAATCTCTGATTAAGAGATATGCACCTTTTGCAAATATTTTATATACAATGATTTAGAATTGTGCACAGAGGGCTGTTGCAAAACAATTGAAGATTTTGTTTATCTGGAATGCGCCATCTTTTGCGATTAGAGTAAATTTTTATTGTCTGATTATTTGGCAGTTTCAGATTTTCATGGTAACTTTGCGCCAAAGTAGCGTATCTCTTAATCAGAGTGCGGCGTTTGTGCGCATGTCGGTCTTTGAACCTTGGGGGCCGGTTTTTCGTTTTAATGGCAAAGGATACTTCTTCCCTCCGCTCCGAGGTCCATCACTATCCCCGCATGCTCTCCACCAGGAATATCTGACGCCCCCCGCTCCTGCCGGAAAGAGGCTCCCTAAGATGCCCCCGGCTCATAATTATTTATGTGTACCGGTTAACCTCCCGGCTCATAATAATTTATGTCTTAGGAGAATAACTTCCCGGCTCATAATCATTTATGGCTCAGGGAAATAATTATCCGGCTCATAATTATTTATGTTTCGGGGCGCACAATCTAATTAAATCTATTACCAAAATTTATGGACAAATTTATTGGATCTCATTTTATTTACACCTACGACAACGGGTGGATGTACGAACTCTATGTGAAAAACGAAAATACGGTCGACTACCGCATCCACAGCGGCATGGTCGGCGGTCGCTGGGTGCGCGACCAGAAGGCCGACATCGTCAAGCTCGCTGACGGCGTCTACAAAATCTCCTGGACAGAGCCGACAGGCACTGACGTGAGCCTCAATTTCATGCCGGAGCAGAACCGCCTCCACGGTGTGATCTTCTTCCCGAAATGGGTGCAGGAACACCCCGAAATCACTGTCTGCTACCAGAATGACCACATCCCCTTGATGGAGGAGAGCCGCAAGAAATATGAGACCTATCCCAAGTATGTGGTGCCGGAGTTCGGCAAAATCTTCTACTCCAAGAATGAGGGTGCCAACAATGAGAAGGTCATCTCGCAGGATCCCTACGAGGGAATGGTGGACGACATCGTCAGCGGCAAGCTCAGCTTCACCGACTGATTTCTCCCTCACTCAGGCCTTACTGCAATGAATATCAAGAAAATAGTTTTTAGTGCGATCCTGGCCCTCCTCGGGCCGGGATTTGCTTATGCCCAGTCGTCTGACACAATCCGCGTCGACGGGGCTGTCGGCAAGCTCTTCACCATCGTTGACCGCCCGGCCACGCGGTCTGCCAAGGTGCCCTTGGTGATACTATGCCACGGGTTCAGCGGCAACTGCTCGTCGGCGTTCATGAACAGCCTCTCCCGGTGTATCACGTCCGAGGGGATGGCTACGGTACGTTTCGATTTCAACGGCCACGGGCGCAGCGATGGCGAGTTCAAGGACATGACGGTGCTCAATGAGATTGAGGACCTCAAGGATGTCATAGCCTGGGCGCGCAAGCAGCCCTGGGTCGAGAACATCAGCCTTGTGGGCCATTCACAGGGAGGAGTGGTGGTCAGCATGACGAGCGGC
Source organism: uncultured Sangeribacter sp. (assembly GCA_964637105.1). Classification (GTDB taxonomy): domain Bacteria; phylum Bacteroidota; class Bacteroidia; order Bacteroidales; family Muribaculaceae; genus Lepagella. The sequence goes on from CAZWVY010000093.1 coordinate 5,302, forward strand.
GAACTCGGCGCGAAGGAGATCAAGGCGGAGGTGCTTCTGGCTCCGGCCGCTGTGTTGCGCGATGACGCTCTGCGCGGCAGCACTTTCGGCGCGAAGTTCGACCCGTGGAATTTCCAGGGCGACTACATCGAGCTGCCACATTCCCCCGAGGCGGGGGCGCTGCTGTTGGGCAAGGGCTATGTGGAGACGGCCATCAGGCTCCCCATCTACGAGACGGCGGCCCAATACACGGGTCCGGCTCTGATAGTGCAGGGCACGCATGACCAGGTGGTGCCATACACATACGCTGAGCGCTATAATGAGAAAATCGCCGGGAGCGAGCTGAAGCTCATTCCGGATGAGAACCATGTCTTCAGCCGGACACGCGAGGAGACCTCGCTGCTGGTAGCTGACTGGCTGCACGCCATCCTGGTGCGCTGAGGTCCTGCGCTGTCAGGGGCGGGCGGGGCGCAGCCGCCAGGCCCGCGCGGCATCCTCAGCAACGGGTTCGCGCGATGAGCGGCGCACTCCTTCGAGCCATATTATCTCGCCGGTGCGCTCCGAGACGAGCACGCGCGCTCCGGCACGCAGGCTGACGGGCACTCCGGCCTCCTTGAGCAGGTCACTGACCATCTTGCTTCCCCGCAGGCCGAGGGGCTTCATGCGGTCGCCGCGCTCCACCCTTCTCCAGCGGTAGGCCTCCGGCCCTTGCGGCAGGTAGACCCCCTCCGAGGGGGGTGTGGCCTTCAGCCTCGCCCACTCCCCGGGGGTCATCTCAACCTCCTCCCATATCCAGCGTTCTTCGGCCTCGCCGCTCCCGTTTCCGCTTCCTGTTATTATCCAGGCATCGGGCCGTGCCTCAGCCACATATCCTCCGGCGAGGGCCCACACGGCCCCGGCGCGCCGGGGAGGGCGCGCCATCTCGGCTGCCTGCGCGGGGGTCCCTCCGAAGGGGGTGATGAAATGCAGCAGCAGCGATACGGGGGCCGGACACCCCGCGACCGCCTCCGCAGGGAGGCGCATGCTGCCTGCGGGGCATATCCTCTCGAGGCTCTCCTCCACTAAGGCATTCTCCTCGGCGAGTATGGCAGCCGTGGCGGCCAAGGAACCTTTCACGCCGGGCCAGCGGGTCTCCAACAGCGGGAGCACCTCCAGGCGGAGGAAATTGCGGCTGTACGCGCTCTCGAGATTGGAGGAGTCGGTGACATAGTCCTGGCCGAGCATTGCCAGATACCCCTCAATCTCGTGCCGGCTGACTGAGAGCAGGGGGCGCAACACGGCGCACCCCTCCGGGCCTTCAGCCGTGTCGGGCCGCATCCCCTTGAGGCCCCGCGATCCGGCCCCGCGCATGAGGTTGAGCAGGAGCGTCTCGGCATTGTCATCCAGGTTATGGGCCACGGCCACGCGGTCGAGCCCCTCCTTGAGGCAGATGCGGCGGAAAGCGCGGTAGCGCAGTTCGCGGCAGGCCATCTCCACCGAGAGGCCGGGGCGCGAGGCCATGTAGGCCGCGGTGTCAAACGATAGCCGATGCAGAGGCACCTCAAGGCGCTCGCACAGTGAGGCCACCATGCTCGAATCGCGGTCGCTCTCCGCTCCGCGCAGGTTGAAATTGCAGTTGGCCGCCTGCACGTCACACAGGAGGCGTCCGCGCTGCGAAGTCAGCACGCGCAGCAGGGCCACGCTGTCGGCCCCGCCGCTGACAGCGGCCAACAGCCGAGGGCGCCGCCCGAGCCTGTGCCCGAGCTCCGATACCCTCCGGAGCGCCTTGCGCTCAAATTCCTTCATCGTGTCTGTCATCAGATGGGATGGGTTCTTGGGCCTTTCATGAGGCCGCGAGCATTATCCGCGCAAATTTACAAATTTTTCAGATAACTTTGAACAAACGCACCCCCGCCGTGTTCTAAAAATAAGCCGGGGGTATATAACCACCCAGCCTGCAGGGGCGCGATACATCGCGCCCACCAGATGTTTAACAACCTATCGTTTAAGTAACACTATAAAAAAGGATATTCATTATTATGGCAAAAGAATGGATCTGCACCGTCTGCGGCTACATCGCAGAGGGTGATACACCTCCCGAGAAGTGTCCGCAGTGCGGCGTGCCCGCCTCAAAGTTCCGCGAGCTTACCAAGGACGAGCTTCTGAAGTTCGTCACCGAGCATGAGGTAGGCGTAGCCAAGGACACATCCGAAGAGATGAAGAAGGATCTCAACGATCATTTCCTCGGCGAGTGCACCGAGGTAGGCATGTATCTGGCAATGTCGCGCCAGGCTGACCGCGAGGGTTATCCCGACGTAGCCGAGGCCTTCAAGCGTTACGCTTGGGAGGAGGCTGAGCACGCAGCCAAGTTTGCCGAGCTGCTCGGCGACATGGTGTGGGACACCAAGACCAACCTGGAGAAGCGCATGCACGCCGAGGCCGGTGCCAACGCCGACAAGATGCGCATCGCCAAGAACGCCAAGGAGGCCAACCTCGACGCTATCCATGACACCGTGCATGAGATGGCAAAGGATGAGGCCCGCCACGGCCGCGGCTTCTACGGCCTGTATCAGCGCCACTTCGGCAAGAAGTGAAGCCATGTGCCCGCACAGGTTTAATTACGAGACTTTACACGATTAATAGCAATTAATCATCTTGTGGTAAGGGGTTGTCCGTCGGAAGAGGGGCGACCCCTTTGCCGCCGGTATGCGCCCGGCACATCGCGTCCACCAGTATGCGCCCGGCACATCGCGTCTGCCGGTAGGGGCGCGATATATCGCGCCCACCAAAGAAGTGGTTATTATATGTCAAGAATACTTGCCATTGACTATGGCCGCAAACGCTGCGGCATAGCCGTGACCGACCCCCTGCGGATTGTGGCCACGGGCCTGCCGACCGTGCGCACATGCGATCTGATGGACTTCCTCAAGTCATACACGACGGCCGAGGATGTAGACCTGATAGTGGTCGGCGAGCCCAAGACCATGAGCGGCGACCCCTCGGAGAACGAGCGCTATATCGCCCCCTTCCTGAAGCGGCTGGCCCGCGAGATGCCCGACATGCAGGTGAGGCGTTATGATGAGCGGTTCACCTCCGCCATAGCCCACCGCGCCATGCTCGAGGGTGGGCTGCGCCGCTCGCAGCGCCAACAGAAAGGGAGGGCCGATGAGATGGCCGCCGTCATCATTCTCAACGACTACCTGTCCTCGCAGCTCCTCTGACCCCGGCACCCCCTCCCGCACAAGGGCCGCAGTGCACTGAACTACTCCAGACTCGGCATCTCTCGCAGAGATCATATTCCACCGCAGCGGGATCTCACGCAGAGGGCGCGGAGTGCGCAGAGCCACTCCCCGCGCAAGCCTCGCGGAAGGCCAGCCTTTATCAGCGCGAAGCCCTCAATCAGATTCGGCGCGAAGCCTCTGCAAACTCTGCGAACTCTGCGTGAACCCCCTTTCAGCCCGAAAGGTCTCTCGCAGAGAGCGCAGAGGGCGCAGAGCCACTCCCCGCGCAAATCCTCGCGGAAGGCCAGCCTTTATCAGCGCGAAGCCCTCAATCAGATTCAGCGCGAAGCCTCTGCGAACTCTGCGAACTCTGCGTGAGCTTATTCGCGCGAGGGGTCTCTATCAGCGCGAAGCCTCTGCGAACTCTGCGGCCTCTGCGTGAGCTTATTCGCGCGAAAGGTCTCACGCAGAGAACGCGGAGGGCGCAGAGCCACTCCCGGCGCAAGCCTTGCGGAAGGCCAGCCTTTATCGGCGCGAAGCCTCTGCGAACTCTGCGGTCTCTGCGTGAACCCCCTTTCAGCCCGAAAGGTCTCTCGCAGAGAGCGCAGAGGGCGCAGAGCCACTCCCCGCGCAAATCCTCGCGGAAGGACAGCCTTTATCAGCGCGAAGCCCTCTGCGAACTTTGCGAACTCTGCGTGAGCTTATTCGCGCGAGGGATCTCACGCAGAGGGCGCAGAGCCACTCCCCGCGCAAGCCTCGCGGAAAACCAGCCTTTATCGGCGCGAAGCCTCTGCGAACTCTGCGGTCTCTGCGTGAACCCCCTTTCAGCCCGAAAGGTCTCTCGCAGAGAGCGCAGAGGGCGCAGAGCCACTCCCCGCGCAAATCCTCGCGGAAGACCAGCCTTTATCAGCGCGAAGCCCTCTGCGAACTTTGCGAACTCTGCGTGAACCCCCTTTCAGCCCGAAAGTGTAATCAGTAATTTTGTATCGGCGATTTCGGAAATATTGAAGCCGAGAAAATCG
>CAZWVY010000094.1:0-9448 GCA_964637105.1 uncultured Sangeribacter sp.
ATCTTGAGTTATCTTGAGTTATCTTTTGATGATTTTTCTTGTTGCGCCGTTGCCCCGGAGGAGATAGATTCCTGCCGGGAGCTCGGCTATGATGGCCTTCAGCCCTGCGGCCCGGCACTCCCCTATCCTCACCCCCCGGAGGCTCAGGATTTCGTACGGGCCGCTCTCCTCAGCCTCCGCGGCAGTAACCCCGGAGGCCGGAGCGGCGTGGGAATAATTCAGATCATACCACACCTCAGAGGCTCCCGTATTGCCGTCAATCCGGGCCTTCACACGGTTTTGCGCGCTCCGCCCCTCCGCGGCAAACCACACCGGGCCGTCGAGCAGCGCATATTTCCAGCCGTCCACCTGGCCGTCGGAGAGCTTGCGCGAGGAGTATCCCAGGCCCGAGTAGCTCAGCTCATCAGATTCCACGCCGCCGACCCAGTAGCTCCAGTACCCGTCATACCATCCGGCGTTCCAACGTTGACGGCTGTTGTTGAGCGGTTGGACAGGCCGCCACCAGTCGTAGTCATAGGCAGGATAGCCATATTCGCGGGCGTTGATGGGATGCTCGATAATGTTAGTGGCCTCAGCGGCCTCCAGTGCCTCCCGGCAATACTGCGGAGTCATGTCGCCCGGTGCCTTGGTCTGGCCCATGAGGCCGTTGACTGCATAGTAATCGAAACTCACCCGAGGGTCCTCTGAGGCCCCCTCGAAGTCATACTTTATCTCGTGCAGGGTCTTCGGGCACCCGGGAAATTGAAAGCCGATGCCGTCAACGGTGCTCCCCATCCATCCGGTGTATTGCGTCAGCAGCAGAAGGTCATCGCTGCCCGAGGCTATGGCACGAAACATCTCCTCGCCCGTGGGAGCGCCCCCTTCATAATCCTCGGGATTCCAGCGGAAGCCCCACACGTAGGCCTCCTTCGGGCCCTCATCTTGAAACTGCACCACCAGGGCGGAACGGCACTCCCCCTCTCCGGTCCAGAACTCTATCCTGTCCCAGTCAAGCGTGAAGGCCCCCGCGGAAAGGGCCGTGCAGAGTGCCGGAATTGCAATCTTTGTCTTGAAGTCAATCATTGTTTATGTCAGGTCTGATAATAGTGATACATGCCGCTTAATCTCCGATAAAGAACTTTATGCTCCTGCTTCCGTCGCGTCCGGCAAGGATGTAAAGCCCCTTGTCGAGCATGAGAGTCACGGTACACTCATCGCCGACGGCCTCAAATGCCGACACGGTCGTTCCTGCCATGTCAGCCACGACAAACGTCTCGCCGTCGAGGCCTCTGAGCCGGACCTTGCGCCCCTCTATGGATACGGAGGCTGCGCAGAGAGCCGGAGCCTCCACGTTTGTCGAGCCGCTCACCGTCACCGGAAGATATGCGTAAGCCACGCGGCCGTTTGACTCCGCGCAAAGGGCTAATTCCGCTGTCCCTGCCTGCTTGGGAGTCAATACCAGAGTGCCCTCTTTCTCCTCCACATCCGCGATGTCGTCAAGGGAGCCGGAACGCGCGCCAGACGATGCGACGCGCTTGATTGTGATATTGCGCTCTATATTATCAGCATCATGGGCCAGGCCCTCCAGCGACAGTTCAAAGGGCTCGGCATCTATGATTATGGGAGCAATCTCATCAAACTCCGGAGCGTATGCGTCCGGAAATACCGGAAGGGCAGGAAACCAGTAGTAGTCCTTGAGCCGTACCGATGACTCCAGCTCGCCCGAAGTGGCGTTGAGGAAATTGAGCCAGTTGTAGCGGTAATTGCCGCTCGGCGCGGTGGTCGTGGCGAAGAGTATGCAGTCCGTGCGGTCGTCATAGCGCATGGAGGCGTAAATCTGCTGATAAACGCCGGGATATGTCCCCTCGGTGCGAGGAAATTCATAAAGGGGTTGCAGTTCCTCGGCCGGCTCATGGATGTTCCACCGGTAAATGCTCGTGCCGCTCGAGGTGATGCCCGAGGCCCCGCCGTTCCAGAAGAGCACGTCATCCGTGCGGGAGGCGAAGAAATTGGTCGAGCGCCACGAGCCCCAGCTGCATCCGATTGTGCCGGGCACCTCAGTACTTGCTTCAGCTTCCGTCATGCCAAATGGTATATGCCACAGCAGAGTGTGGCCTGCAGAGGCATCCTGAGTGCTTGCGTACCATACGTCGCCGTCGGCTGTCTGGGCTATGCCCTGCACGCCCGCATCCGGGATAGTGCATACGAGCGTGTCGGTCTCGCCGTCAATCACATGCACGCCCACGCCCTGCTGCAGAGCGTACACATACCGGCCTGCCCGCACCATGTCGCCTATCTGGCGGTTGTACAGCTGCTGGTTGCTCCCTATGTCTGACCCGGTGCCTTCGGTGTCGTTGCCGATGCCGCGTATGCCGCGGTCCTGCAGAGTGAACTTATCTCCCTCCCAGGTCAGTACGCGGATTCCGGCGTGGGTGCCGATGTAGGCCTTGTTCTCGCTTACGCCCACGCATGCGCGGCCGTCGCCTCCGAGTTCGTCAAACGAGGCAAGGCGCTGCAGCGTGGAGGCGTCGGCTATCACGAGGCGCCCGCCCCCGTTGCCGCGTATGTCGCCGCGGTCATGCTCCTGCTTCGACATCACGAAGAGCTTCCCGGCGAAAATCATGGCATACTGCGAGGTGGCTCCGAAGGAGGCGTCATCATTCTCGCGGCTGTACGCATGATAGACTATCTCGCTGTCATCCTCGGGAAGGGGGTTGGCAAGATAGCTGACCGAGCCGTTCTTGTGGGTGAACCACTCTTCGTTGAGCCAGAAGGTTCCCTGCGTATGGTCACCCGAACTGCCGTCGGGCTCCAGAGGATTGATTGTGACGTGATACGTGCGCGTCACTTCAGGGTTTGAGGCGGCCGTCAGCACAAGGTCGAAGGTGCCGGGACGGTAGGTCACGAGCTCCGTGAACCGTTCCGCGCCCCCGACCGAGTAGCCGTTGGCAAGTCCCTCGGCCGAGGCGTTCTCCATTCTTATCGACACCCCTTTGTTTGAGGCCGTAGCGGGCTCCACCTCGAAGCGCAGGGCCATTATGTCATGGAGGTCGAGGCTCAGCTCATCTCCCTCCACGCCGGCGAGACGCACGTCAGTCACCGGGTCTCCCGCAGCCGAGGCCGGCAGCGCTGAGGCTCCCAGCAATACCGCAAGGGAGGCTCCCGTGCGGATGATTGAAATAGGTTTCATCATAATTCTTCAGGTATGGTACAGTATGAAAAAATCTTTCGGTATAGTCAAGTGTTTCAGTATGAGAAGACAGTGTCTGCCGGTATGTGAAGATCCCGGGCGCGGCTCAGTTCGGTCGAGGTCTCGCCGAGCCAGCCGCAATATTGGCTGACTCCCGTATAGACCCTTATGAAATCCGCTCCGGGGAGGCTGACCGGATTTCCGAAGGCATCTACGGCCCGCGAGATGTCAAATGAATTGAGGTCCTCATATTCATTGGGATGATTGTCAACATATCCCCAGGGATAGCTGTAAAGCACATAGTATGTGCCCTGCCCGCTTATGTCCTCGCCGTTGGAGGCGAGGAGGCTTCCCGTGAATGTGAGCTCATCCGCATCCGTCCAGGCCGGGTAATAAGCCTGGTCATGAAAGAGGTTCTTATGCAGCCACCCGCTGGCCCCCAGGTTGTCGCTCCATCCGATATAGTAGAAGTCATCAATGCAGTTGTCCTCATCGGCCACTATCTCCCTGCCGGGGTCCGGACGACGGTAGGTCATACGGTATCCGTGGCGGGTCAGCGGAGAGTGGTACTCGCTTCCCGCCAACTCATACCATTCATCGTCCGGCAGGCCGTTGCAGTTGGCGTCATAGCTCACCATCACTATGCCGGGTTCGGCGGAGCCCCCCTTCTTCTCGGGCTGGAGAAGTTCGTAGAAGCAGTTGCCCCAGATGCGGAAGTCATTCTCACCCGGCACGTTGATCACAGTATGGTCAAACCCGAAGGTTATGTACCCTCCCCAGGCGCCGAGGGTGACCATGATGTCGTTGGTGCCCGATATAGACTCCTCGGCCTTCTTGAGCATGTCGGCGCAAGTGTCCCCCTCCTCATAGCGGGGCATCTCGTTGACAAACTGCCCCGGGGCCGGACAGTACTCATATACTCTGGAGATATAGGGGCTGTATTCCACCTCCTCGTGGAGCACATTGACCGTGAAAGCGAACTCGTAGGGCGTTTCGGGGTCCGTGATAATCAATTCTAAGTCATACGACCCCTCCTCGCGGGCCAGGAAAATATAATCGCGCGCCCGGCTCACTGTCTCGCCGTTGACCCGCCACTCATATTCCCTCCCTGTCAAGGCGGAGTGCAAGGGGAGTTTCTTCATACGGGCTATATAGTAGACATCGTCAATGCCGAGGCTTACCATAGGTGTTTCGTTGGAGCACCCGCCGCACAGAAGCAGTGCGAGGAGTGTCGCAGCAGCAGCCGCAGAGCGCAGAGAGCGGGAAAAATACTTGTTCATAAGGCAGGAAGGAATGTGATATGGGCAGGGATGTCGCCGGTGCGCACGCTCCATTTCTTGCGCCCGTCGGGCGTGAAGCAGTAGAGCGTGCCCGATGACACATAGTTCTTCGCGTCCGTGACGAATATCTCCCCCGTCTCCGGATGCACGGCGATGCCGTAGGGTATGGTAATCTCCTTGTCGGTGCCGTCGGTGATGAAGCTGTCGGAGATTATCTCCTTGGTGCGCACATCGATGACTCCGTAGCTTATGGCGTTAGAGGCGGTATAGTTGTTCCACTCCGTGGCGTAATAATACATAAGGTCGCCCGAGAAGGCCATGTTGGAGCAGGCCACAGGGAGTGTATCGGTGACAACCATCCGGTTGAAACCGGGCTTCTTCTGCATCACATACAGGCGCGAGGGACGCGACTGGTAATCGCCCCTGGAGGTCACCCACAGTTTGCCGTAACGGTCTTTCTTGAGGCGGTGCAGGTTGATGCCAACAGGGATTTGCTGCACCTGCTTGAAATCCACCATCTGTATCACAGACACTGTATTGTCGTAAGCCGGGGCGCGGTATCCTCCGGAGTTTGCCACATACATATAGTCGTCGACAATCTCCATCTCCTCGGGCTGGTAGCCAACGCTCACTTTACGCGTGACGGCCAAGGAGAGTGTATCCACCTCATATACTGCCCCTTTCGGGGCATTGGGGTCGATAAGCACCGGGCCTACGTAGGAGCTGACGTATGCCTTGCCCCGGTAAAACCTCACGTAGCGGCAGTTGGGGATGTCCACCTGGCCTATGCGCACGCCCGTGCGGGCGTCAAGCACCTCCACCTTGTGGGAGCAGTTGACCACCACATAGAGGCGGCTGCCATAGATTCCGATGTCGTTGCCCACATCGCCAAGCTCCTTAATTACGTTGGGATTGCGCTCGGCGTAGAAGTTGCGCGCGTAGAGCCCGGTGCGGTAGTCATACCAGTCGAGGGTGCACTTGTTGGAGCCCATGTTGCCCTCGTTGACGAGATAGAATCCCCTCCAGGCGCTCCCGGGCCTCTCGTCGCCGATGACGGAATACTCCGCGGGCACCACAAGTTCGTCCTCGCGACAACTTGTGGCGACCCACAGGAGCGGCAGTATAAAAAAGAAAAATTGTGTTCTGTTCATTTCTCGATGCGTTTATTCAGGTTGTCCCGGACGCTGTGCGATTCTCCCTTTTCCCGCCATCAGATCTCGGCAGTCACCGTAAACCGGAAGTTGCGCTTGGGCATGGGATAATTGAGGATCACGTCATAATCCTGGCTCAGGAGGTTGTTGACCTCGGCCAGGGCCCTGAGCGACACTGAGCCCAGGCGGAAATCCTTGCTCAGCGACAGGTCGGAGGTATACCAGGGCTGGGTGTAATTGTAGCGGATGTTCTCCTGCTGGTTGTATCTCGCCCCGACATATATCCAGGAATAGTTGAGGCTCCACCCCCTCCACTGCGCATTGGCCACAGCGGCTCCGGAGTGGCGCGGGATGTATGGAATCTGGTGGCGGTAATAATTGTCGGAGGGACTTGTCACGTCTATGGCCCTCTGAAATGTGTACTGCCCCCGGACGGTGACAGACAAGTCCCGCAGGGGGTTGATTGTGACAAGTGCCGTCACGTCCACGCCGCGTATGTCCACGAGGCCGAGGTTGAGCATGGTCCAGCGGAACTGCTGTCCCTTGGGATAGGCCACTATCTTGTCTTTGACACGGTTATAGTAGGCATCCGCGCTCAGGCGCACCGCGGCGACAAGCGATGAGGGGCGCGCTCGGTCGTAGAGTATTCCGGCATTATATTGCGTGACTCTCTCAGGCGAGAGCTTGGAGTTGCCCATGTCGGCATAATAGAGGTCGTTGAAGGTCGGCATCCGGAAAGACTGCTTCACGAAGGCCCGCAGCGACAAGGCACCGCTTCGCAGCGGGGAGCCGCTGATGAAGAGCGCCGGCGAGAGCACATGCTTGTCCGTCGGGGCCTCCTGGCCCCGTATTCGGTCGTGGATGAACGCGCCCTGCAGGCTGGCCTGCGCTTTGAGCCTCGGGACGCTCAGGGCTGTGGCGGCAGACACATACTGCGATATGCGGTCGGGGCGCACGAACCCGTAGACATCGGCATCCAGGGCATTCCAAGCGAAGTCATAACTCGCCGAGACGCTCCAGGCGGGATGAAGGGTAATCTCGTTGGCAGTGGAGAAATATACCTCTTTCTGGCGGTAGAGGTTGTCGATCTTGACCTGCTTGTCATCATTGTTGACATAATGGGTGCGGTAGAAGGCATATTTGACGTTGTTGAGGGTGGTCCATCTGCCAAAGAAACCCGTGTAGCGCCCTTGGATGAATGAGTTTGTGTCCCATATCCTCTCGCCGCGCCTCCAGACGTTGTTGACAATGGCCCCGGGGACACCGCGCTCGGAGTTGTAGTTGTAGGCCTTGACCGTCCATGAGCCGTTCTGCAGCTCCCCGGAGATGTTGAGCTCGATGCGCGTGGCATTTATGTCGCCGTTCTGACGCACTGCTGTGGTGTCGTAGGCCAGTTCGCCGGCCGGATTGACACGGCGGTAGCGGAATTTATACTTGCCGCTCGAGTTGACCCACTCGGCGCTCAGCGAGGCCGCCACCCTCTCGCTGAGCTTCAGCTCAATGAGGGCCGAGGGGTTGAGCAGGTCAAACGAGCCGGCGCGCATCGTCAGGCGCGCGTGATAGCTCTCACCCTCCTCGAAGCGAGGCGTGCGCGTCTTCATGTAGATTGTCCCTGCCGCCCCGAAATCCTTAGCCGGCTGGAGAATCTCGCTTTTCTGACCGTTGTAGAGCGAGAGGGCCTCTATATTGTCGAGCGAGAACTGCCCGAGGTCAATCTGGCCATTCTGGGCGTTGCCGAGTTCCACACCGTCATACACCACTCCGGTGTGATTGGTGCCCATGGAGCGTATGTTGACGGTCTTGATGCCACCTACGCCTCCGTAGTCCTTGACCTGGACACCGGAGAAATAACGAAGCGCATCAGCCACGCTGTTGCTGTTCAGGCGGCTGAGCTCCTCCCCCGCGAGGGTCTGCGCAGGTATCACATCGCGCGCCGTCTCCGGCGCGGTCACCACCACTTCATTCAGAAGGTATGTCGAGTCTTTCCGTTCCGCAGCCCCGCTCAAACCCGGAATGAGGCCGCATGCAACGACAGACAGTATCAGACGGTATATCATTGTCAGTACAGATTGCACAAAAAACAAGCAACCCGCCGAAACACCCCTCGGGGTGTGTCAACGGGATAGATGGCGATGCACTTGGTTTCTTGCAATCCGCATTGCAGCAGACAGCAGGACTCGCGGCTTGCCCAATATCCCGTGGGCGCTTCCTATGAATTTTGAAAAGGCAGGTCTTCTGACTTATCCCGGGGTCATTCGCGCCTTCCCGGCCCTAAGGCGGACCAGTGGCAAGTTGCGACACCCTTGCTTTCCTCAATCACAATAAATCATGCAGCATGAATTGCAAATTGTGCATTGAAAAAAAGCGGGGAATTACAGCAGCGGGTACTGTCGAGGAATCACACCTCGTTCCCTTTTGATGCTCTTCAGGCTCCCGCGCAACATAAATGCTGACACTTGGCCTTAGCCTCCGCTCTCGGACGGCAGAGCAACCGTTTTCAGCCGCAAAATTACAAATAAATTTCTTATCTGCAAAAATTTTATCGCCCCTTCTCAATATTTCTCAATATTTTCAAGTTTATGAAGTTGATTAAGACAATTTTAAAAGTTACTTATTGACACGGAAATGGAGAGCTCCTCAACTTTGACAATGGCCGGACTTATGATGTCGCTCCGGGAATTTCTTGCCGGATGGCTCGCGCTCAGAATCGATAACGGATGGCTGTCGGTGATGCTTCTGGCCGCGGCGACATTGGTGGCCATCGGAGGCTACTATCTTTCAATTGTCATTCTGCGGATGGTGGCCGCCATTGTGGAGAAAACTGAAACCGACTGGGACGATGACCTCATCAACGCCCCTCTGCTGCGCGCCATCTCCATGCTGACCCCCGCGATAATAGGCGTCTGGCTCTTCCCCATGTGCTTCTACCGCGACTCGGTCCTCTCATCGGCAATCCACCTCGTGACAGCCTTTTATGTGATATGGGTGACGGTATACGCGGCCAACACTTTTCTTGACAATCTCTTCACGGCCTTCTCCAAGCGCGCCAGATTCAGGCCCTACGCCGTAAAGGGCATATTCCAGATGGTGAAACTGATTTTCATCAGCATCGGCGTCATCATCGCCCTTAGCCTGATAGTAGGCAAATCCCCTATCGCCATTCTGACGGCATTAGGAGCATCGGCGGCAGTCCTGATGTTAGTATTCAGGGACACTATCCTGGGTCTGGTGGCCTCCGTGCAGCTCACAGCCAACAAGATGGTCCGCAGGGGCGACTGGGTAATAGTGCCCAAGCACGGAGCCAACGGCGAAGTGATGGAAATCTCGCTGACCACCGTCAAAATCCGCAACTGGGACAATTCCGTGACCACTGTCCCTCCCTACTCTCTTGTGTCGGATTCCTTCCAGAATTTTCAGGCCATGCGCCGCACAGGCGCGCGGCGCGTCTGCCGCGCCGTGCTCGTCGACCTTGACTGCGTGCGCTATCTCGATGTCGAAGAGATCGCCCTCATCAAATCGCAGTTGGGCTTTGCTCCTGACGATGAAGAGGAGAATGAATCCGGAGCGAGCCGCATCAACCTCAGCCTCTTCCGTGACTACCTGGAAGACTGGCTGAGCAAGCATCCCGAAGTGCGCAATGACCTTATCTATATGGTGCGCCAGCTTGAGCCCACACCCACAGGCCTTCCCCTCGAACTCTATTTCTTTCTATCCGTCACCGACTGGAAACGCTTCGAACATCTCCAGAGCGACATATTCAACCACCTCTATGCCGTAGCCCCCCTCTTCGCCATCCAGCTCTTCCAGTCCCCCACCGGCAAAGACCTCCGCCCGCGCTCCCCGCACCA
>CAZWVY010000095.1:0-9386 GCA_964637105.1 uncultured Sangeribacter sp.
CGCAAGCTCTCCGAGAGCTTCTCCATGGGCGTTGTGCTCCGCTACATCCTCTCCGACCTATCCTACGAGGATTCATACTCTGGAGAGACAAATACGGCTGCATCGGCCTTCTCTGCCGACATCTCGGGCTACCATGTGGGATACCCGATGATAGGGCGCAGCGAGTGCCAGTTCGCGTGGGGTTTCGACATCAGCAACATAGGCACCAAGGTCAGCTACGACCACGGCGCCAACTACGCCTTCCTCCCTACCAACCTGCGAATAGGAGCCAACTTCATGTTCCCCCTTGCGGATTACAACACCCTGGCCTTCGGCCTGGATCTCAACAAGCTCCTTGTGCCTACCAAGCCCCGCGAGCGCGACTATGACATGAGCACCGTCGAGGGCCAGGAGGCCTACGAGGAGGCTAAGGAGAAGTGGGAGACCATGTCGCCCATCACCGGCATCTTCAAGAGCTTCTCCGATGCTCCGGGAGGATTCTCCGAGGAGCTCAAGGAAATCAATGTCTCCTTCGGCGCGGAGTATGCATACAACCAGCAGTTTTTCGTGCGCGCCGGATACAACTACGAGAACGCCGCCAAGGGCGGCCGCTCCTATTTCGGATTCGGAGCCGGATTCTCCCTCAATGTCGTGCGTCTCGATGCCTCATACATGCTTGCCACGGCCCAGAGCAGCCCTCTCGACCAGACACTCCGTTTCACCCTCTCCTTCGATATGGACGGTCTCAAGGACCTTCTCGGCAAGCGCCGCCGCTGACCCTGCATAATCATCACCGCAAATGACCCCAAAAGACATCATACCCTTCCGCGTCGGCTCAGGATTCGACGTGCACCGTCTTGTCGAAGGCCGCGAGCTCTGGCTCTGCGGCCTTCGGCTTGAGCATACCCACGGCCTGCTCGGCCACAGCGATGCAGACGTGGCAATACACGCTCTGTGCGATGCCCTGTTAGGGGCGGCTGCCCTGCGCGACATAGGTTACCACTTCCCCGACACCGACCCCGCCTACAAAGGGGCGGACAGCAAGAAGCTCCTCGCTGCCGTGCGCGATCTGCTCGAACACGAGGGATGGGCAATCGGCAATGTCGACATCACCGTGATGGCCGAAGCTCCGAAACTCAAGCCACATATCGAGGCAATGCGGGAGTGTCTGGCCGGGGTGATGCGCATACCCGCCGGGTGCGTGTCCGTGAAAGCCACGACCACGGAGGGCCTCGGGTTCACAGGGCGCCGCGAGGGCATCGCAGCGCAGGCCACAGCGCTGATTGCCCGCCTTTAGGCCACCAAATGCAGCACACCAAGCCGGATTGCCGAGACGCCATGCAGGATTACCGCACGCTCCGCGCCTTGAGAGGCATCTTCATCCTCCCGATTTTCTTCTGGCACTTCTTTTTCCGCGGGGAAATGACTGAAGCGCTCTGCCGCTGCGGAGTATCATTCTTCTTCATGCTCAGCGGCCTGGTGCTCTCGCTGACCTACGGCCCGAAACTGTGCGATCCGGCCCGCAGACCCTCATACGGCACTTTCCTGCTCAAGCGTTTCGCCCATATCTACCCCCTCTATGTGACCGGTGAGGTCCTCGCCCTTCTGCTCCGCCCCTGGCCGGCGGCGGGAGTAATAGCAAACCTCATGATGGTGCAGAGCTGGATTCCCATAGAAACGTTCTACGGCTCGCCCAACATTGTCAACTGGTTCGTGAGCACTCTCTGGCTCGGCTATATCACTTTCTTTTTCCTCTTTAGATTTGCCTCACGCAGCCCGCGGCTCTTCTATGCGTGCCTTGCCGCAGGAATAGCGCTCTATTTCTCTGCCGTCATCCTGGTGCCTCCCGGAGGTGTCTACCCCGTTGTATATGTGTTTCCTCCCATGCGCCTTCCGGAATTCATTTTCGGCGTTGCCATGGGCAGGCTTCTGACTTGTCATCCCGGCCCGCGCCCCGGCAGCACAGCTGCCACCCTCATGCAATTAGCGGCCCTGGCCATCCCGGTGGCGGTCGGGCTGGTGTTCAACCATATACCGCAGAGGTTAGCATTGGCATCGATATGGTGGATACCGAATATGATTATCCTTTACATCGCCGTAAGGACCGAAGATGCGCCTTCCACTCTCAACTGCCTGCTGCACCACCCCCTGCTCCAGGGACTGGGAAACATCAGCTTCGTGCTCTTCCTCTTCCAGATGATTGTCATCGACCTGTGGCAGAGGGGAGCAGAGGCCCTCGGTCTTGACCCCGACAACGCGCTCTCTTCCGTAATCTGCCTCGTGGTGGCAATAATAATCTCACGTGAGCTGCACCGCCGCCTCGAATTCCCGCTGTGCGCGCGGCTGCTATCACTTTTCCGGAAAAAGTGATGCGCCATCCCGAATTTTTTTGCTAACTTTGCAGATAATTGACCTCGATTTCTACGATTACAGTTTATGGCCGACGACAACCTTTTTGACATACCCGATACTCCGGAGATGCCCGACACGCCGGACATCCCCGATGCAGCCGATAACACTCCCCTCCCCGAGGAGCCAGTCACCAATGCCTCGGCCGGGACGTATGACGACAGCGCGATACAGACTCTCGACTGGAACGAGCATATCCGCCGCCGCCCGGGCATGTATATCGGCAAGCTCGGCGACGGCTCTCATGCCGAAGACGGTATCTACGTGCTCATCAAGGAGGTGATGGACAACTCTATCGATGAGTTCAACATGGGAGCCGGCAAACGCATTGATGTCACTATTTCGGAAGAGGGCGAGGTCACCGTGCGCGACTATGGGCGCGGCATACCTCTGGGCAAGGTGCGCGAGGTGGCATCCGAAATCAACACCGGAGGCAAATTTGACGACAAGAACTTCAAGAAGTCCGTAGGCCTCAACGGCGTGGGCCTCAAGGCCGTCAACGCGCTGTCTACCTACTGCACCGTCACATCCGTGCGCGACGGCAAGATGGTGCAGGTCAGTTTCGAGAAAGGGGCTCTCGTAGAGCATACCCCCCAGCTCGACACCAAGGAGCCCAACGGCACGATGGTGCGCTTCCGCCCCGATGAGTTGCTCTTCAGCCACTACAAGTTCAATATGGACTTCGTGGAGACGATGGTCAATAACTACACCTATCTCAATTCCGGACTTCAGATATACTTCAATGGCCGACGGTACCTCTCTCGCCACGGCCTGCTCGACCTCCTCAAGGAGAACATGACCTCGGAGCCCCTCTACCCTATCATCCATCTCAAGGGGGAGGACATTGAGATTGTGCTCACCCACTCCGAACAGTATGGTGAGGAATACTACTCATTTGTCAACGGCCAGCACACCACTCAGGGAGGAACGCACCTGACTGGCTTCCGCGAATGGGTGTCACGCACAATCAAGGAGTTTTCAGGCAAAGGATACGAATTCTCTGACATACGAAACGGAATGGTGGCGGCCGTCAGCGTGCGCATCCAGGAGCCGGTGTTCGAGTCGCAGACCAAGACCAAGCTCGGCTCCAAGGAGATAGCGCCGGACTCACCCGTGACGGTAAACAAGTTTATCGGCGATTTCGTCAAGAAGGAGCTCGATGACTACCTCCACAAGAATCCCGACACGGCCGACATCATGCTCCGCAAGATCGCATCTTCCGAGAAGGAGCGCAAGGCTATGGCCGGCGTGGCGAAACTGGCGCGCGAGAAGGCCAAGAAGGTCAGTCTGCACAACCGCAAGCTGCGCGACTGCCGCATACACTACAACGACACACTCAAGGCATCCGCCAAGGAGGACCTGCGAGACCGCTCATCGATTTTCATCACCGAGGGCGACTCGGCATCAGGCACCATCACGAAGGTGCGCGACGCTGAGACGCAGGCTGTATTCTCACTGCGCGGAAAACCCCTCAATTCATACGGCATGACGCAGGAGGTGGTCTACAAGAATGATGAATTCAACCTGCTCCAGGCCGCCCTCAATATCGAAGAGGGAATCGAGGGGCTGCGCTACAACAAGGTCATCATCGCCACCGATGCCGATGTCGACGGCATGCACATACGCCTGCTGACCATCACGTTCTTTCTCATGTTCTTTCCGGACCTTGTCAAGAAGGGGCATGTCTACATTCTCCAGACACCCCTTTTCCGTGTGCGCGACAAGCGCGTGTCGCGCCGCTCCACAGCCTCCTCGCGGCGAAAGCCCAAAAAGGGCGAGAAGCCTGACCATCCCGACACGGTCTACTGCTACTCGGACGAGGAGCGCGAGGCGGCCGTGAAGCTCTTCGGAGCCAATGCCGAAATCACCCGATTCAAGGGCCTTGGCGAAATCAATGACAATGAGTTCGCCGAGTTTATCGGAGAGGGCATGCGCCTGGACCCGGTGACGCTCCGCAAGGAGGACTCAGTCGAGAAACTGCTCGAATTCTATATGGGCAAAAACACTCCGGACCGCCAGAACTTCATAATTGACAATCTCATCGTAGAAGACGATTCGCAGATCTGACAGTTCTCCGGCACATGCCGGAAAATCATTACGAACCATGACAAAGACAGCTCTGTTTCCGGGGACATTCAATCCCTTTACGATAGGCCACGCTGACATCGTGAGGCGCGGTCTCGGCCTCTTTGACAACATTATCATTGCAGTTGGCTATAATCCAGCCAAACCTGACTCCGCAGCGTCAGCCCTTGAGCGCGCCGCGAAGTTGAGGAGGCTCTACGCCATAGAGCCGCGCGTGAGCGTGGAGGCCTATTCCGGCCTGACCGCGGTGTTCGCCCGCGAGAAACGCGCCGGGGCCATCCTGCGTGCTGTGAGGGATGTCCGCGATTTTGAATATGAGCGCTCGCTCGCCGAGGCCAACCGTAAGATTTCAGGTCTTGAGACAGTCTTTATCAATGCGTCGCCCGATCTGGCATGGCTCTCAAGCTCAGCTGTCAGGGAACTCGCTTCACACGGGTATGACATCTCTCCCTTCCTCCCCTCACGCGACACAATCTGACATCCTCTCTCCCCATCCGAACATAACCATTCATACCTCATCTCATAAAACTATTATGGCCCGGAGGTCTTAATCCGTAATCAGCAATATGAACTTCAAGAAACTTCCCTCTCTGCTCACCATAATGGGAATTTTGTCCCTCACTGCATACACTCTGGCCCAGGGCTACCCACAGGACCAGCTCCAGAACATCAAGCTCCGCATGGCCGAAGCTGCCATCAGCCAGCTCTATGTCGACAGCGTGGATGAGACCAAACTCGTCGAGGATGCCATAAAGGGGATGCTCGACGGCCTTGACCCGCACTCGTCATACACCGACCCCGAGGAGACGAAAGACCTGTCTGAGCCCCTCGCCGGAAACTTCGGCGGCATCGGCATAACGTTCAATCTCAACCAGGATACGGTCTACGTGATCTCTACCGTGGCCGGAGGCCCCTCGGAAAAGGTCGGAGTGATGGCCGGCGACCGCATCATAGCTGTCAATGACACGGCTATCGCCGGAGTGAAGATGAAGAATTCCGAAATCATGAAGCGCCTGCGCGGCCCTAAAGGCACAGATGTGAATGTGAAGGTGCTCCGCTCCACCGATACTGTCGATTTCCGTATCACCCGCGATGATATACCAATCTACAGCGTGGATGCGGCCTACATGGCCGACCCGACAACCGGCTATGTCCGCGTCAACAAATTCGGGGCCGAGACGCCTAAGGAGTTCCGCGAGGCTCTCAAGAAACTGCGCAAGCAGGGCATGAAAGACCTTGTGCTCGACCTGGTCGACAATGGGGGCGGATACCTTAACGCGGCCGTCGAGATGCTCGGAGAGATACTTGAGCCGGGACAGCTCGCCGTTTACACCGAAGGCCTCTCCTCGCCCCGCGCCGACCTGGCGGTGCCCCGCACGGCCAAGCCTCTCATGGCCGACGGGCGCGTGGTGGTGATGGTCAATCAGAACTCCGCCTCAGCGTCAGAAATCACCTCGGGCGCCATCCAGGACTGGGACCGCGGCGTGGTCGTGGGACGGCGCACTTTCGGCAAGGGGCTCGTGCAGCGGCCCATCACTTTCCCCGACGGCTCGATGATGCGCCTGACCGTGGCGCATTACTACACTCCCACCGGACGCGACATACAGAAACCCTACGAGAAGGGCAACGCCAAAGCATACCGCGAGGATATGGTCAACCGCCTCAACAGCGGAGAGCTCATGCACGCCGACTCCATCCATTATGCTGACTCCCTTCGCGTCAGCTCCCTGCGCAACCGCCGTGACCTCTACGGAGGGGGCGGGATTTATCCTGACAGTTTCGTGCCCCTCGACACCACTGAGTATACCAAGTATTACCGCAACGTCCTGGCCAAGGGACTCCTCAACCGCTTCGCTATCGAATATGTCGACCATCACCGCAAGCAGCTCAAGAAGGAGTACAAGAACGACACGCAATTCGTCGAGCGCTTCCGCGTTACCGATGAAATGATCGGACGCCTGCGCGAGATGGCCGAGGCCGAGGGGATAGAGTATGATGCAGAACAGGCCGAGCTCTCCCGCCCCCTTTTCGATATGGTAATCAAGGGCCTCATCGGCCGCGACATATTTGAAAGCGCGACTTATTTCAAGGTGTTCAATCTCCATGACCCCATATTCGCTGAGGCCATGCGTATCATCAAGTCGCCCGAATATGACACTCTGTTACAGCCCAAGACTGAAAAATGAAACTCTTAGCACTGCTTTCCCTTATCCCTCTCTCCGCGGCGGCGCAGACCGCCCGGATACCGGTGATTTCCGCACCGGTTGAGCTCGATTCCGTAGTGACGGCTGAAATGGCAGAAAATGTCTATGACCTGTACGCCGCCCCCTCTGACAGGCATGCTCTGCTCTGCGACAGCATAGCGGCCGCGCATGCCGAATTGATGCGCGAGCGCGACCTCGAGGAAATTCTCGCCTCTATCCCGGCCTCCGACAAGTATGACCTTCCCTACAACAAGTTAGCGGGCCCATGGATATTTTCGGGATACCGCGCATATCCGGCACGCTCTATCCCGGCCCTCCCCGCTCCCCTCTCTGCAGAGGAAATCCTCAAGGTCCAGGAAAACCTGCCCGACGCCATGCCCGACTGGCTCCAGAACGCAATGACGGCCGAGCGCATGCAGGAGCGCACCATGTACCGCATGATGATGCAGTATCCACACCTTATCGATTATGCATACTGGGACCTCCCCGTGCCCCCGACCCTGCCTGAGGACGATGTCTCCTTCCGCCATTACATCACCACCCTCAATCTGCCGGAGGTGGATATGAACGATGCTATCCTCCCTGTGTTTGAAATCAAACCCATACACTGGCTGCACAACGTCACCGCAGGGCTGCAGTTCTCGCAGGCCTACGTGTCTGCCAACTGGTATCAGGGAGGCAATGACTATCTTGCCCTGCTGCTCAATCTCGGTTGGAGCGTCACTCTCAACAAGGTCTATCATCCCAAGCTCCTCTTCGAGAGTGTGCTGACCTACAAGTTAGGCCTCAACCAGACCAGCAGCGACACATACCACAAGTACTCAATCTCTGAGGACCTCTTCCAATATAACATGAAGGCGGGCTACAAAGCCACGAAAAACTGGTATTATTCTGTCACTACGCAGTTCAAGACCCAGTTTTTCAACTCCTACGCCACCAATTCCCAGGTGCGCAACGCCTCCTTCCTGTCTCCGGGCGACCTGAACTTCGGTCTCGGTATGACGTATGCCTATACAAACAAGAAGGGCAATCTGAATCTGAATGTCTCCATCGCCCCCTTATCCTACAATCTGAAGACGTGCATCGACCCCAAGATAGACCCCACGCAGTTCAGCATCAAGCCGGGACGCAAGAGCCACAGCGAGTTCGGTAGCAATGCGGAGCTGACTGCCTCCTGGACCATCACTTCAAATATCAACTGCAAGACGCGCCTCTTCCTGTTCACGGATTACACCTACTCACTGGGCGATCTGGAGACCACATGGAACTTCACCATCAACCGTTTCCTCTCCACCCAGATCTACGCCCATCTGAGATATGATTCATCATCCGACGCCCAATTCTCCCGCTGGCGCCACTGGATGCTGAAGGAAATACTCAGTTTCGGTCTGACCTACACCTTCTCCACCAAACCGTCATGACCAGCGTCGGGCCCCTCCTGAATCCTCTGCGCAGGTGCGTCGGGCGCGTGGCGGCAGCCATGCTGTGCCTCTGTTTCGCGGCGCTTTGCCCCGAGGCGCGCAGCGAATATGCTGACCTGCTCTCCGGCCGTGATTACTGCGACACGGCTCCGCTCGACCCGGCAGAGGGCATCTGGGAGTATCCCGACGACGGCGTGACGGTCCTGATACGGCGGTCGCCGACAATGGAGGGCACTTACGAGGTGATAGCTATTGACAGCGAGGACACGCGCATCGCTCCCGGCAGCGTTATAGGGCGCCTGGAGTCCACACCCGACCCGAGGCAGTTCCGCCTCACCCTTGCTACTAAAGCGCGCAAGGGCATATTAGGCTCTCCGGCGGAATGTCTGGCTACCCTTTCGGCAGATGGGGACGCGCTCCATGTCAAGTCTAAAAAGACTAAAATCGTGTTCAATCCTTCGGCCCTCCTCCCCCGCTTCTGGAGGGTCGCGCGGCTGCGGACCTCAGACCCTTTGGACAAGCTCCCGGCCGGCATGATAAAGGTGTATCCGTCATACGACGGCAACGGATCATCGCGCCGCCATCCGCGCTACCTCTAAGCGCCCCGGAGATGTAACTTTTTTGGTCAGGGCCCGGTGTGAACCTGCGGCCTCATCGCGGCGTTGAATCTGAAAAAGAGAATACCGCCATGAAGACCCGCTACCTCCTCATCCTCCTGATTTCCCTATTTTGCCTCGCCCCTCCGGCCGAGGCCCGAAAAGTGTCGACCAAGCACAAGACTACACGTACAACCGCGCGCTCCGGAAAGTCCTCGAAAAAGAAGGGCCGCAAACATGCCCCGGCGATCGAGATGGACACAATCTGCGTGCAATGCAACGATTCAGCGCAAGGAGACCTGATAAACATGATACAGTATGCCGGCTTCGACAAGAAGGCAAATTCCTCCAAGGAGTCATTTTTCATCTCCAATTCGTGTGACCGCACCCTGCGAGGCATCGCCGTCAATCTGACTTACACCACCCTTGACGGCCGCGAGCTTCATTCGCGCGACATCGAGATTGAATGTGAAGTGCCCCCGGGTGTGTCGCGCAATATCACCATACCCGCCTGGGATACGCAGAAATCGTTCTATTACCATCAGAGCGCTCCTCCGGCCAAGGGAGGGTGCACACCCTTTGAGGTGACTATCCACACCCACCGCTTCACCCTCGACCGCCTGCCCGCACCGGCCGATTCCCTATCCGGCCATTGACCGCGGGAATTTGGCAATCCGACATGACGCGGTCTT
>CAZWVY010000096.1:0-9030 GCA_964637105.1 uncultured Sangeribacter sp.
GTCAGACTCGCAGCGCTTGCAGCGCGGTCGGTCCTCAGACCTTGACCCATCACCGTCCCCCAGCGGGCGGAAAAAGCCGGCAGGCCGAACACCAAAGCCAGCGGGCGGAAAAAAAGAAACTCAGGTGAAGATAGCATAAGGGCTCCACCTCTTCCCATTCCGAACAGAGAAGTTAAACCTTATCACGCCGATGGTACTGCGAAAGCGGGAGAGTAGGTAATCGCCACCTTACAGAAGGCCCCCGGAAGCGACATCGCTTCCGGGGGCTTTTTTTTGGTCGGACTAGTCAGACTAGTCGGACCAGTCAGACCGGTCAGACTTGTCAGACTTGTCGGACTTGTCAGACCGGTCAGACCAGTCGGACTTGTCAGACCGGTCTGACTTGATTTGTCAGTGTTTGTTGCGGTAGGCTTTTGGAGTGACTCCGGCAAGGCGGCGGAAGTATTTGGTGAATGTCGGGGCGTCCGGAAAGTTCAGGCATGAGGCAATCTCCTTGATCGACATATGCTCGTCCTGGAGCAGAGTCTTCGCTTCTCCCATCACTACTGTCTCTATCCATTTGGACGGACTCGTGCCTGAGAGTTCCCGAATCAGCGTGGAAAAATATTTCTCGCTTATGCCTGACAGCCCTGCATAATAACGCACATCCCTGTGTTCGCGCACATTGAAATACAATGCCAGCATAAACCTCTGGAATATGATTTCACGGTGAGTTTCGCCCCCTGTCTCCATCGGCATTGTCTCAAAATATTTTTTCAGTACCGTTCCTACAACCAGGCGTCCCTTCAGGTCTACTAAGTCCTGCTGAATTTTGCTGCATATTCCTTGCTGTGGTGTTTGAATCATTTCCTCCATACTTCTCTTGTATCCTTGTATGTCGGAGAGTACGTCCGGCAGATCTTCATCCTTCAACTTTATGATCGGATGGCTGTGAATGGCACTCAGATTTTTTGCGTTCACCCATTTGTTTATCAGATTCGGGATGTCTTTTAGCTGTATGCCACCGAAAATTATTTCGCTTTGCTTCATTATCGATGTCACATAAATGTTTACGAAGGGCATGCATGCTAATAGGCAGCCTCTGGTGACAGTGTAATGTGAGTTAAGCAATTTGATTTTGAATTCTCCTTGCGTGCAAATTGCGAAGGCGCAGCGTCCCGTGAAGTCAAACACATGTCCGCGGTCCTGTCCCGGCATTATCGTTACTGCTGATATTATAAGTGGCGTGTGCATAATCGGTATAAAATAAACATTTTCTGCTGTTTTATGCAAATTGTCAGCCCATATTCTTACCATTTGACAATTTCTTTCGTGTTCCTGCTATTTGTGCGCGCTTCTATTGGATGTAATTTTGCACTCGTATTATAAGACTCCATCTCATATAATTTTCTTAGCTATGAACTATCAATTTGCGAGGCGCGCATGTTTTCTTGCGATTCCGCTTATTCTTCTCTCTGCTTGCGGTCACAAGTCCAAGGATAAGGAGAGCTCTATTCCTCCTGTGAGGGTAAAGACAGTGACGGTCTCGGGCGATGGCGTGGAATTGGCCCGCAGCTATTCGGGCACTGTGGAAGAGGGGAGCGGAACTGTGGTCAGTTTCTCGACTGCGGGCACTATCAAGACGCTTTCAGTCTCCGAGGGAGACCGCATAAGCAAGGGACAGCTGATCGGGACGCTTGATGACGGCACTCTGAGGAATGCATACGACATCGCTCTGGCAACTTTGAATCAGGCCAAGGATGCCTATTCGAGGATGAAGATACTGCACGATGCCAATTCTCTTCCGGATATAAAATGGGTTGAAATGGAAAACAAGCTCCGGCAGGCCGAGAGCGCGGCCCGGATTGCGAAGATAGCCCTGGATGACGCGAAACTGTATTCGCCTGTCTCAGGCGTGATCTCCGAGAAGAGCGCGTCCGTCGGGCAGACCGTCGCGCCGGGGCTCCCTGTGGTAAAGATTGTGGACATCAGCGCTGTCAAAGTGGACATAGCTGTGCCGGAAAGCGAGATTTCAGCTATGCCTGCCGGGATGACGGCGACCATATCCGCCAATGCCTCAGAAGGGGGGACATATAAAGGAACGCTCGTGGAGAAGGGTGTCACCGCCAATCCGTTGTCGCGGTCGTATGCTGTGAAGTTCAAGGTGGACAATCATGACGGCAGACTTCTGCCCGGCATGATTGTCGATGTGAAACTTAACAGCGCCGGGGCCGTGAGCGGAGTGATACTGCCTGTCTCAGCGGTGCTCCTGGCTGCTGACAATACCAATTTCGTATGGCTGGATTCAGCCGGGATGGCACGCAAGCGCATTGTCACTCCCGGAGAGATGGTGCCCGAAGGGGTGCTGATAGTGTCCGGCCTTGAAAATGGCGACAAGGTCATTGTGGCAGGCACTGAGAAAGTGTCGCAGAATACTAAGGTGGAATCCATAAAATAAGACCTTTATGGACTCGAACAACAATATCCAAGGGGGGCTGCTCTCGAAGCTGCCGCCGGTGAAAAACTCGCCTCTTGTGGTCTGGGGCGTGAAATATGCCAATGTCGTGGTGCTTATGGTGTGCGCGCTGGTGATATTCGGCGTGTATGCTCTGAAGATCATGAATAAGAATGAGTTCCCGAATTTCACTATACGCGAGGGCGTAGTGGTGGCTGTGTATCCCGGCGCGACATCCTTGGAGATGGAGCAACAGGTGATGAAGCCTCTGGAAAACTACATATTCAGTTTCAAGGAGGTCAACAAGGTCAAGACCACATCAAACGCTACGGACGGCATGGTGATGATCTTTGTTGAGCTCGATGACAAGGTCACTGACACGGATACGTTCTGGAACACGTTCGGCCGGGAGTTGAGCAGCGTCAAAAGGGAGCTCCCTCCCGGGGTGCTCGCCGTAGAAGTGATTTCCAATTTCGGCGACACTTCAGCCCTTCTTATCACAATGGAGAGCGAGGATAAGACCTACCGCGAGCTGGGCGACTACATGGATGAGCTGCGGGCGCGCCTGCGCACTGTGGAAAGCGTGGGGACTATGACTGTCTTCGGCAAGCAGAACGAGCAGATATCCATCACCGTAGACCCCGAGCGCCTCACGCATTACGGCATCTCGGAGAAGACTCTGACCGCGAATCTGTTTGCCAAGGGATTCCGCACAACCGGAGGCGAGGTGCGGTCAAACACATACACCTCTCCAATCTATGTGGACAATCCCGTGAACTCGGTGGCGGACATTGCTGACCAGATAGTGCTGTCAACACCCGGAGGGGAGGTCGTGAGGCTCAAGGATATCGCCGAGGTGAAGCGCGAGTATCCCGAGCCGGTGTCATACATCACCAACAACGGACGAAAGTGCATTCTGCTGTCGGTGGAAATGAAGAGCGGAAATGATGTGGTCCGGATGGGCCAGCTCGTAGAGGAGCAGATAAAGAAGTTCCAGTCGGAGCTGCCGGAGGATGTCACATTATTCAGGATAACCAACCAGCCCGAGGTGGTCAGCAGCAGCGTCATTGACTTCCTGCGCGAGCTTCTTATAGCCGTGCTGGCTGTCATAGTAGTGATCATCCTCCTTCTTCCGCTGAGGGTTGCGCTCATAGCCGCTGCCACCATACCTGTCACCATATTCATATCCCTGGGATTGTTTTATGTCTTCGGCATAGAGCTCAACACCGTCACTTTCGCCTGCCTTATTGTCTCCCTGGGCATGATTGTGGACAACTCGGTGGTAATCATTGACGACTATGTGGAGCTCATAGGGGAGGGGATGGACCGCAAGGAGGCAACGATCCGGTCTGCCTCGGAGTTCCTGAAATCAATATTCTCCGCGACGCTGGCCATATCAATCACGTTCTTCCCCTTCCTCTTCACAATGACAGGGATGTTTCGTGATTTCCTGACCGACTTCCCCTGGGCCATTACGATAATACTGATGGGGTCTCTGTTGATAGCGGAGCTTCTCGTGCCATATCTGCAGTACCGGTTTATCAAACCAACAAAAGTCGCTAACATCGATGGAGCCGCAACGGGAGGCAAGAAACATTTCTCCCTGCTGAGAGTCCTCCAGGCGTCATACGACAAAATCATAGCGAAATGCTTCAAGCATCCCTGGGCCGTACTGGGCCTGGCAGTCATACTGACCGCCGGAGGCGGCTGGCTGCTGATGAACCGGCCTATGCAGCTGATGCCAATCGCAGAGCGCAACCAGTTTGCCGTGGAGATATATCTTCCCACAGGCACTCCTCTGGAGCAGACTGACATTGTGGCTGACTCGCTCGCCGCGATTCTGCGCAAAGACAAGAGGGTGGTGTCGGTGGCCAATTTCCACGGATGCTCCTCGCCGCGCTTCCAGACTACGTACGCTCCCCAGGTGGGTGGGCCCAACTTCGCGCAGTTCATAGTAAACACCACGGGCAATGAGGCTACTATCGAGCTGCTGAATGAGTATACTGCCAAATACCGCGACTACTTCCCCGAGGCCAAGATACGCTTCAAGCAGCTGTCATACTCCAATGCGGCGTATCCTGTGGAAATCCGCCTCATGGGAGATGACTATGCGCAGCTGCAGCAGGCGGCAGACACTGTGATGGGCATCATGCGATCGATACCGGAGCTGAATCTGGTCACGAGCAGCCTGCAGGCCCCGCTGGTGGCAGCCCGCGTGGCGCCTGACTTCACCACAATGTCGCGGCTCGGGATGAGTGACATGATGCTTGAGGCCAACCTCGCGCTGAGGTATACGAGCTCCGGCATACCGGCCGCTACGCTGTGGGACGGCACATACGCCACGCCGGTGGTGATCCGCACGCCTACTTCAGTGCGTTCGGATGTTACGGACCTGCGCAACGAGCCTCTGCCGGTGATGGGCGTGGCCTCCGCTCCTCTCAGGCAGATGGCGGACGTGGTGCCTTCGTGGAATTACGGGCAGCTGTCTCACCGCAACGGCATACCCTGTGTGAGCGTGACTTCTGAAGTGGAGCGCGGTTCGCTCCCCCTTGTTGTCACCGATGTGCTGAGAAAGAAGCTGGAAGGCGTCGACCTCCCGGAGGGTGTTACCCTGGAGTATGGGGGAGACTACAGCCAGTCGCTTGAAATGTGGCCTCCCATCATCGAGGCCCTGATAATGGCTGTGGTGATCATTTTCTTCATCCTTCTGTCCCATTATAAGAATGTGAAAATCGCCGCGCTCCTTCTGCTCTGCATAGTGCTCTGCGTCCCCGGGGCGGGCATCGGGCTGGCTATCCAGGGAGAGGTGCTCTCGCTCACGTGCACGCTGGGTTTCATTTCTCTGATGGGCATCCTGGTGCGAAATGTTATAATCATGATTGACTATGCCGAGGAGCTTCAGCGGACGGACAATCTGACTGTCAAGGATGCCATCTTCCATAGCGCCGAGAGACGAATGCGCCCGATATTCCTTACTTCCGCCGCAGCCTCGATGGGCGTGCTGCCGATGGTGCTCACCGGCACTCCGTTGTGGAAGCCTATGGGAACAGTTATTTTCTGGGGTACAATCATAACCTTCTTCTTCATCGTGACGGTAATCCCGGTGCTCTACTGGAAAGTGATGCAGAAGAGAACAACCAAGCAAGAAACAAAATGAGAAAGATAACAAGCGTCCTGGCAGCGTTTGCCGCGACCCTGTCGTTTACCGGCGCCGCACAGCAGCTGACACTCGAGGAGTGCGTCAGCCTGGCTCTCGAGAATAATGCCCGGATACGCACGTCGGAATATTCCTTGAAGGCTTCGCGCGAGACATCGCGCGAGGCGTTCACAAACTATTTCCCCTCTGTCTCGGCAAGCGGCATCGCATTCGCGGCCAATCACGGCATGCTGCAGCATAACTTCGACCTCCCGCTGTCGATGCTTATTCCCGATATGCCTGACATGAATTTCGATGTCAGCCTGCTCAAAAAAGGCTCCTTCGCAGGGGTTAATCTAATTCAGCCTGTGTTTCTCGGCGGCAGGATAGTAAACGGCAACAAGCTCGCGCATGTGGGCGAGGATGTCAGCCGGCTGCAGTGCCGGGCGTCGGCAGATGAGGTGAGGCGCGATGTGGAGCAGTATTACTGGCAGCTGGTGGCCCTTCATTCCAAGCGGCGCACGCTGGAGTCGGTCATCGCGATGCTCGACACTCTCACAGCGCAGGTGCAGACGTATGTCGATGCCGGGGTGACTACGGTCAACGACCTGCTTGAAGTGAAGCTGAAAAAGAATGAGATGCGTGTGGCAGAGAGCGAGCTTGACAATGGCATTTCCGTGCTCAGGATGCTGCTGTCGCAGTATGTGGGCAAGGGGACGACCGGATCCGTGGATGCAGCCTCTGAGGTGTCTCCGGGAGACATTCCGGAATTTCCTCATGATGCCTACATGAATCCGGAGGAGTGCCTTGAGCAGACGGTGGGATACGGTCTGCTGACGCAGAACGTAAAGGCAAAGGAGCTTGAGCAGAAGATGGCGTTAGGGAGCAATCTGCCTACCGTCGCAGCGGGCGCCGGCTATAATTACGAGCACCTTTTAGAGCAGAGCCATACCTTTGCCAACGTATATGTGACTCTCAGCATCCCCCTGACAGGATGGTGGGGAGGCTCGCACAACATGAAGAAAAAGGAACTCGATACCAAAATCGCCCGTCTGCAGCTGGAAGACAATTCCGAATTGCTGATGATAGCGATGACCAACGCATGGAATGACCTGAAGACATCCTACACCCAGATGGAGATAGCCAAAGAGTCCATCGTCCAGTCTGAGGAGAATCTGAGGCTCAATCAGAATTTCTACAAGGCTGGCACCGTCACGATAACGAACCTGCTTGATGCCCAGACGCTATATATGCAGTCGCAGGACAGATTCATGGATGCCTACGGGCAGTTTCAGATCAAGAAGCTCGCATATATGCAGGCCACAGGCCGCTGAGGGGATTGCCCTCAGCGGCCCGGCCCGCAACTCCATATTGCCAATTTCCTGAATCTATTTCTTCAGTTTCGCATATCCGAGTTTGAGCGTTTTCCAGCGCTTGATAATGTGGCCCGCTCCGAAAGCGGTCATCAGAAGCCCTGCCCACCAATGCCATAAACCAATGTGGCTGCCTCCCCCTTCGGTGAAGGCAAGCAAGACTATTCCTGTAGCCGTTTCAAATGCGAACAACAGAGTCAGTATCATATTGGGTTTGCTCTTTTTCTTAAGACTCTTGCCCAGAGACCGGAACCACGGCCAATGGCCTTTTATGTGGAAAATTCCCAAGGTTAGAAACAGTATGCCTGCAAACACATGAGTCACAGCCCAGTTGTGCCAGGTTTCATGTTGAGCAAATTCATCAGTGACATGAATACCGATTCCGGAGATAATGAGCAGCAGGAATGTCGGTATCAAAGCCAGGTCAATTCGGATGTTTGTTTTGAATTTCATAATCTATATGTATATTGACCGTCTGCGTTGCGGAGCGCCCGGTCGGTTTCTCTTCAATTCAATGCTTGCATATGTTTGATTGGTGCGGATGCAAAGGTATGAAATTAATATATATGTCTGTTTATATATACTTCGCTAATAGTGTTCCATTTTTCCTTGTCAGACCGAAATCTTACCAATAGTCAGCAAATAGAGAAAAATATGACACCGGGCAACGGATTTTTTGGTAAATTTGCATCATGATTGAGCAGCCGATATATTTTGCGTCAGAAGATATCATCATGACCGATGATCCGAGCCACCTTTCTGACATTGAGCGCAATGATGGCGCGTGGATGCGCCTTATCGTTTGCAGGGAGGGTGAAATGTCAATGGACCTGGACGGCAAACAAGTTTATCTTGGCAAGAATGACATACTGTTTTGTCCGTCTGAGCGAAGAATTGAACATGCAATGTGCAGCGCCAATTTCCGTTTCATGATGTTCAACATCTCAAAGAGGTTAAATTCGGAAATATTCCCTAACTGTGCTCTTATATGGCAGATGTTCCGGCAGTTCAGATCCAATGGAAAGCTTACGTTCTCGAATGTGGAAATTGAGGACCTGTCGACAGATTTCCGCTATCTATGCCGGCGCTTGCCGGCATGTGGCGTTTTGTTCTACAATGACTATGTGCGTTGTCTCATCCAGGCAATGGTCTATAGAATTGCTTCCATGATCGGATGTGCGAATGAAGGAACTGAGGCGCGTAATTTCATGCAGTCGTCCGAGACCCTTTCCGAAGCCTTTTTCAATCTCCTCAACAGCACATCTCCGACACCCCGCAGTGTCAAGTGGTATGCGGCGCGCCTTAATAAGACCCCGAAATACCTGTCAACAGTCATCCGGCGCACAAGCGGCAAAAAGCCTATGGAGTGGATTACTGAAAAGAGCGTCAATGAGATTTCCAACCTGCTGAAAAATTCAAAAAAGAGTGTAAAGGAAATCAGCGTCCAGCTCAACTTCTCCTCCCTTTCGTTTTTCTGCCGGTATGTGCGGGAGCACCTCGGTGTCACTCCAAATGAATACCGCTCGACCAAACACTATGACAGACAAAACCGGGGTCTAATCAAGACATAGCTAATCGGTATTCCTTTGGGGTCTGGCCGGTCTGTTTCTTGAAGAAACGGATGAAGTGCTGAGGATATTGGAAGCCCAACAGTTCAGCGACCTGCTTAGTAGAAATTTCCGGGTCGAGAAGTGCACTCTTGGCGTGATTTATCATTTTCAACTGTATGTATTCCTGAGCCGTCTTCCCGGTTTCCGACTTTACCAAATCTCCAAAATAGTTTGGCGAAAGACATATCTTATCGGCAAAGTGTTTTACGGTCGGAATACCATCAGTGGCTCCTTTGCCGGAGTCAAGGTAATCGTCAAGCAAAGTCTCAAAGCGGGCAAGCACATCATTGTTCAGCTCTTCTCGTGTGACGAACTGTCGCTCGTAAAACCTCATGCAATAGTTGAGCATGACCTCAATATTAGATACTATGAGCGACTTTGAAAAGCGGTCGATGGGATGCTGCAACTCACGCTGGATCTTATCCATATAATCCTGTAGGATAATGCGCTCCTCTGCCGAAAGGTGCAAAGCCTCAT
>CAZWVY010000097.1:0-8969 GCA_964637105.1 uncultured Sangeribacter sp.
CGTCCCAAAGGCTACATGCGCCAGTTCGGCATCTCCCGCATCCAGTTCCGCGAGATGGCTTCCGCAGGTCTGATTCCCGGCGTAAAGAAGGCCAGCTGGTAAGCTCCCTTCCCGCACTGCCGGCACGGACCCGATGATACAGCGCTCCCCGGCCCTCCCATGAGGGCGGGGGAGCGTTTTTTTATTTCACCGGGCCTCAAGACCCGATTTTATGATATTTTTAAGTGACCGGGGGTTAAATTTCGCAAAAAGTCACTTAAAAATCATGTTTCGCCCCTTAAGTATTTGGTCAATAGAAGAAAATTTCCTAATTTTGCAGCGTAAAATGACCACGAAGCCCGTCGCCGGTGAGCGGCGTGCCAATGCCGAGGGTGTCGCCCGAAGTTTCCGTGGGTCTTGAGAAAGGGCCCGGAGGAGACGCGGAGCGGCGTTTTAGGCAATGTGCCGTCT
Organism: uncultured Sangeribacter sp.; assembly: GCA_964637105.1. Lineage (GTDB taxonomy): Bacteria > Bacteroidota > Bacteroidia > Bacteroidales > Muribaculaceae > Lepagella. The sequence goes on from CAZWVY010000097.1 coordinate 451, forward strand.
TGATCCGGCAGAGGAGCTGAGCGGGAGTTTTGCGCAAAGAGAGTTTTAAATATTGTTCAGAAATCTGAATCAATTTAACCATCACAACAATGACTGATCCAATAGCAGATTATTTGACCAGACTCAGAAACGCCATCCATGCGGGCCACCGCGTGGTGGAAATTCCGTCCTCCAGGCTGAAAAGGGAGATCACCAAAATCCTTTTCGAGCAGGGCTACATCCTGAACTACAAGTTCGAGGAGGGTCCCACACCCCAGGGCACCATCAAGATCGCCCTCAAGTATGATCCCGCAGACAAGGTGAACGCCATCAAGGCGCTCCGCCGCGTATCGCGTCCGGGCCTTCGTCAGTACACCGGCTACAAGGAAATGCCGCGCGTCCTTAACGGGCTGGGCATCGCCATCCTCTCCACCTCGCAGGGTGTGATGACCAACAAGGAAGCCAAAGAGCGCAAGATCGGCGGCGAAGTTCTGTGCTACGTATATTAATTAAAGGAGGAAATCAATATGTCAAGAATAGGTAAAGCACCCATAGCGATTCCTGCCGGCGTGACCGTGACGGTCAACGGAGACACAGTGACTGTAAAGGGCCCCAAGGGCGAGCTGTCGCAGGAGATCAACCCCAACATCCATGTAGAAGTCAAGGACGGCCACGTAGAGGTAACCCGTCCCAACGACGAGCGTGAGAACCGCGCCATGCACGGACTCTACCGCGCCCTGATCCACAACATGGTCGTAGGCGTGTCCGAAGGCTACAAGAAGGAGATGGAACTCGTCGGCGTCGGCTACCGCGCCACATCCACAGGCCAGGTGCTCGAGCTCGCGCTCGGCTTCTCGCACGCCATCTTCATCAAGCTCCCCAAGGAGATCAAGGTAGAGGCTAAGACAGAGCGTAACAAGAACCCCCTCATCATCCTCGAATCGGCCGACAAGCAGCTGCTCGGCCAGGTGTGCGCCAAGATCCGCTCCCTGCGCAAGCCGGAGCCTTACAAGGGCAAGGGCATCAAGTTCGTCGGCGAGATCATCCGTCGCAAGTCGGGCAAGAGCGCTAACGCAAAATAATAAAACGAGACAACTACTATGGTATCCAAGATAGCAAGAAGAAATAAGATCAAGACCCGCATCCGCGGGAAAATCAGCGGCACCGCCCAGCGTCCCCGCATGAGCGTCTTCCGCTCCAACAAGGCCATCTACGTGCAGGTCATCGACGACCTGGCCGGCAATACCCTGGTGTCTGCCTCTTCGAAGGGACTCGGCGAGGGCACCAAGACTGAGGTCGCAGCCCTCGTAGGCAAGGAGATAGCCCGCAAGGCTCTGGAGAAGGGCATCACAGAAGTAGTGTTTGACCGTAACGGTTATCTGTTCCACGGCAGAGTAAAATCATTGGCCGATGCAGCCCGCGAGGCCGGTCTTAAATTCTAAACGTACCCATGGCAAATAAGAACAATCGAGTAAAGTCCACCAACGACCTTGACCTCAAGGACCGTCTGGTTACGATCAACCGTGTCACCAAGGTGACCAAGGGCGGCCGCGCATTCACCTTCGCCGCCATCGTAGTGGTAGGCGACGGCAACGGCGTCATCGGCTGGGGCCTCGGCAAGGCCAATGAGGTACAAGCAGCCATCGCCAAGGGCGTAGAGGCAGCCAAGAAGAACCTGATCCGCGTGCCCATCCACAAAGGCACCATCCCCCACGAGCAGGCAGCCCACTTCGGCGGCTCGAGCATCTTCCTCAAACCCGCCTCCGAAGGTACCGGCGTGAAGGCCGGCGGCGCTATGCGCGCTGTCCTCGAGAGCGTGGGCGTCACCGACGTGCTGGCCAAGTCCAAAGGCTCGTCCAACCCCCACAACCTTGTCAAGGCCACCATCGAGGCCCTCGGCGAAATGCGCTCACCCGCGCAGGTTGCCAAGAACCGCGGCGTGTCGGTCGAGAAAGTGTTTAACGGCAAATAATCGCAACCAATGGCAAAGATCGCAATCAAACAGATAAAGAGCCGCATCAACTGCCCGGCTGTGCAGAAGCGCACACTCGACGCGCTCGGCCTGCACAAGATGAACCACGTGGTAGTGAAAGAAGACAACCCCTCCATCATGGGCATGGTCAAGGCTGTCCACCACCTCGTAGAAGTAACCAAACTCTAAAATTCGCAATCACACAATGGAACTGCATAATCTTAAGCCGGCTGTCGGCAGCAACAAGAGCAACAAACGTGTAGGACGCGGACCCGGTTCCGGCTACGGCGGCACTTCGACCCGCGGCCACAAAGGCGCCAAGTCGCGCTCGGGCTACAAGCACAAGATCGGCTTCGAAGGCGGCCAGATGCCCCTTCAGCGCCGTGTCCCCAAGTTCGGCTTCAAGAACATCAACCGTGTTGAGTACAAAGCCCTCAACCTTGATGCCCTCGAGGCTCTCGCCGAGGCCCGCAACCTCGAGAAGATTACTGTATCCGACCTGCGTGAGGCAGGACTCGTGCCCAAGAAGGCTCTCGTTAAGATCCTCGGCAACGGCGCCCTGACCCGCAAGCTTGAGGTGGAGGCTGACGCCTTCTCCAAGAAAGCTGAAGAGGCTATCACAGCCGCCGGCGGATCCGTAATCAAAAAATAACTGACACTTAACAATGGGATTTTCACAAACAGTTAAAAATATCTGGAGCGTCGAAGACCTGCGCAAGCGCATCGGCATAACCCTGCTGCTTGTCGTCATCTACCGCTTTGGCTGCTACGTGGTCCTGCCGGGCATCAACCCCGACGACCTCATGGCTCTGAAGAACTTCACCTCCGACGGCCTGATGCAGCTGCTCGACATGTTCTCGGGCGGCGCATTCTCGCAGGCTTCCGTCTTCGCACTCGGCATCATGCCCTACATCACGGCCTCCATCGTGATCCAGCTCCTCGGCATGGTGCTCCCGTCTTTCCAGAAGATGCAGCGCGAAGGCGAGAGCGGCCGCATGAAGCTCAACCAGTACACCCGGTATCTCACCGTGGTCATTCTGGCCCTCCAGGGCCCCGCTTACCTGATGAACCTCAAATACCAGGTTCAGGCGGCCGGCGGCCAGGTTGACATGAGCGTGTGGATGATTATCTTCATGACAATCGTCCTCGCAGCCGGATCCATGTTCATCATGTGGCTCGGCGAGCGCATCGACCAGAAGGGCGTAGGCAACGGCATCTCCTTCATAATCCTGATCGGCATCATCGCCAGGCTCCCAGAAGCCTTCTTCCAGGAATTCACCTCGCGCCTGCTCAACAGCGCAGGCGGCGGCCTCGTGCTCTTCCTGGTGGAGATCATCATACTGCTCGCTGTCATCGCCGGAGCAGTGCTGCTCGTCCAGGGCACCCGCAAGGTCCCCGTGCAGTACGCCAAGAAGATCGTTGGCAACAAGCAGTATGGCGGAGCGCGCCAGTATATCCCCCTGAAAGTGAACGCCGCCGGCGTGATGCCCATCATCTTCGCCCAGGCTATTATGTTCATACCTGTCACCGTGGCCGGTTTCTCAACCCGCCAGGGAGGCTTCTTCGGAGCCATGACCGACATGTACGGCTGGGTCTACAATCTGGTGTACTTCATCATGATCGTAGCCTTCACATACTTCTACACCGCCATCACAGTGCGTCCCGCCCAGATGGCCGAGGACATGAAGCGCAACAACGGCTTCATCCCCGGTGTGAAGCCCGGCAAGCCTACTGTCGAATACCTTGACTCCATCATGTCGCGCATCACCCTGCCCGGATCCATATTCCTCGGAATCGTGGCCATCCTCCCGGCGATCGCCACAGTGTGCGGACTCAACCGCAGTTTCGCATCCTTCTTCGGCGGCACCTCGCTGCTGATTCTCGTGGGTGTGATTCTTGATACCCTCCGTATCGTAGAGGGCCATCTGCTGATGCGCCACTACGACGGCCTGATGAAAGACGGACGCATACAGGGCCGCACCACCGGCAGCCGTCCGTTCTGACACCGCAGCTTGTGTAACTTTTAGACTAAGTTTTCAGAAGACTCAATGATTTACCTCAAGACCGAAGAAGAAATCGTGAAGATGCGCGCGGCTTGCGACCTTGTGAGCCGCACGCTCGGCGAGGTCGCCTCGCGCATACGCCCCGGCGTCACCACGCGCGAGCTCGACAGCGTCGCCCGCGAGTTCATACTCGACAACGGCGGCCATCCCGCCTGCCTGGGCTACCACGGTTTCCCCGGCACGCTCTGCATCGAGGTCAACGAGGCTGTCGTGCACGGTTTCCCCTCGGGATACACCCTGCGCGAAGGTGACATCATCGGCACGGACTGCGTAGTGGAACTCAACGGCTATCATGGCGACAGCTGCTACACCTTCGCCGTCGGCGAAGTCGACGAGAAGGTGCTCCGGTTGCTTGAGATCACCAAGGAATCCCTCTACAAGGGTATCGCCGCCGCCAAAGGAGGCCACCGCATCGGCGACATCGCCAATGCCGTCCAGACCTTCTGCGAGCATCACGGCTACAGCGTAGTGCGCGAAATGTGCGGCCACGGCATCGGACGCAGCATGCACGAGGACCCCGAAGTGCCCAACTACGGGCGCCGGGGCATCGGCCCCGTCCTCAAGCCCGGCATGATGATCTGCATAGAGCCTATGATCAACATGGGCTCCAAGAACATCGTAATCGAGCGCGACGGCTGGCAGTGCCGCACCAAAGACCGCAAGCCCTCTGCCCACTACGAGCACACCCTGCTCATCACTCCCGACGAGCCCGAAGTGCTCACCACATTCCGCTACATCGAGGATGCCCTGAAGGCAAACGGCGGCAGAATCATCTGAATCAGCAAAATCAAGTATAAAAGAAAAAACCGACACAACAATATGGCAAAACAAGCTGCAATCGAACAGGATGGAGTCATCCTCGAGGCCCTGAGCAACGCAATGTTCAAGGTAGAGCTGGAGAACGGCCACGAAATCACGGCCCACATCTCCGGCAAGATGAGAATGCACTACATCAAAATCCTTCCCGGCGACAAGGTCAAGGTGGAGATGTCTCCCTACGACCTTTCAAAAGGGAGGATAGCGTTCCGTTACAAATAAGAAATAAGAAAGAACAACCGATATGAAAGTTAGAGCATCAATCAAGAAACGCACTGCAGACAGCAAGATCGTTCGCCGCAAAGGCAGATTGTACGTGATCAACAAAAAGAACCCCAAACTCAAACAGCGCCAAGGCTGATTCCGAGCCTTAGCACGTTCTAAACCCCAAATACAATATGGCAGTAAGAATAGTCGGCGTTGATTTGCCGCAAAACAAACGAGGCGAAATCGCCCTCACCTATATCTTCGGTATCGGCCGCAGCGCAGCCAACACAATCCTCAAGGCTGCCGGCGTTGACCGTGACATCAAGGTCCAGGACTGGACCGACGAGCAGGCTGCTGCAGTCCGCGAGGTAATCCAGCGTGACTTCAAGGTGGAGGGTGACCTCCGCTCCGAAATCCAGCTCAACATCAAGCGTCTCATGGACATCGGCTGCTACCGTGGCATCCGCCACCGCCTCGGCCTCCCCGTGCGCGGCCAGAGCACCAAGAACAACGCCCGCACCCGCAAGGGCCGCAAGAAAACAGTCGCCAACAAGAAGAAAGCTACTAAATAAAATTAAAGTATGGCAAAAAAGACAGTCGCAGCTAAGAAGAGAAATGTCAAAGTTGACGCAATGGGTCAGCTTCACGTGCATTCCTCCTTCAACAATATCATCGTTTGCCTGGCCAACAGCGAAGGCCAGGTTATCTCCTGGTCATCAGCCGGCAAGATGGGCTTCCGCGGTTCGAAGAAGAACACTCCCTACGCAGCCCAGATGGCAGCCCAGGATTGCGCGAAGGTCGCTTATGACCTCGGCCTGCGCAAGGTAAAGGCTTATGTGAAGGGTCCCGGCAACGGCCGCGAGAGCGCCATCCGCGCCACTCATGGCGCCGGCATCGAAGTCGTCGAGATCGTAGACGTAACTCCGCTGCCCCACAACGGATGCCGCCCCCCAAAACGTCGCAGAGTCTAATACAATCATATCCCTGAGACGGCGTTGAATGCGAAAGACCCTCACCGCAGATCTACCTCTCGAGGGTCGCGGCTGCGCTAAGACACCGTCGATATGGCCTCTTTAATTTTACACCACGGGCCGTCCGGGCCCCCTGCGGGCGCCGGACTCCCCGAACCCTCTTAACCCGACTATAACAATGGCAAGATACACTGGCCCTAAAACTAAAATCGCCCGTAAATTCGGCGAAGCCATCTTTGGCGAGGATAAAGTTCTGGTCAAGAAGAACTATCCCCCGGGACAGCACGGCTTGAACCGCCGTCGCAAGACTTCGGAGTATGGTCTCCAGCTCCGTGAGAAACAGAAAGCCAAATACACCTACGGCGTGCTGGAGCGTCAGTTCCGCAACCTCTTCGAGCGCGCAGCCCGCACCAAGGGCATCACCGGCGAGGTGCTCCTCCAGCTTCTGGAGAGCCGCCTTGACAACGTGGTTTACCGCCTCGGCATCGCTCCCAGCCGTCCCGCAGCCCGTCAGCTCGTGCTCCATAAGCACATCACTGTCAACGGCGACGTGGTCAACATCCCCTCCTTCCAGGTAAAGCCCGGCGACGTCGTGGCTGTCCGCGAGAAAGCTAAGTCGCTTGAGGTCATCCAGGACGCCCTGGCCGGCTTCAACCACAGCAAATACCCCTGGATCGAATGGGACGAGAGCATCAAGGGCGGACGTTTCCTCCACATGCCCGAGCGCGCCGATATCCCCGAGACCATCAAGGAGCAGTTGATCGTCGAGTTGTATTCTAAATAATAAACAGTAGATACCCATGTCAATTTTAGCATTTCAAAAGCCCGAGAAGGTCATTATGCTGGAGGCAGACAACTCATTCGGCAAGTTTGAGTTCCGTCCGCTTGAGCCCGGATATGGTCAGACCATAGGCAATGCCCTGCGTCGTATCCTGCTGTCGAGCCTGGGCGGCTACGCCATCTGCTCGATCCGCATCGACGGCGTCGCCCACGAACTTGACACCATCCCCGGAGTCAAAGAGGATGTCACCAACATCATCCTCAACCTCAAGCAGGTCCGCTTCAAGCTGATGAACGACGCTCAGGAGACTGAGACCGGCACCATCAAGGTCTCGGGCACCGATGTGTTCAAAGCCGGCGACTTGGGTAAGGTGCTCACCGGGTTTGAAGTCCTGAACCCGGAGCTGGTGATCTGCCATCTCGACCCCAAAGCATCCTTCTCGATGGAATTCACCATCAACAAAGGACGCGGCTGGGTGCCTGCCGACGAGAATCGCGAGATGCTCGCCGCACAGGGAGCGGATCCCGGTGTCATCGCTATCGACTCCATCTATACCCCCATCAAGAACGTCAAGTATGCTGTCGAGAACTACCGCGTAGAGCAGAAGACAGACTACGAGAAGCTCATCCTGGAGGTCACCACAGACGGATCAATCAAACCCAAGGACGCCCTCAAAGAGGCTGCCAAGATCCTCATCCACCATTTCATGCTCTTCAGCGACGAGAAGATCACACTCGAGACTCCCGCCGAGACCGAAGCAGATGAATTCGATGAGGAGGTGCTCCACATGCGTCAGTTGCTCAAAGGCAAGCTCGCCGACATGGACCTCTCCGTGCGCGCGCTCAACTGCCTGAAGAGCGCCGAAGTCGAGACCTTAGGCGAACTCGTACAGTTCAACAAGAACGACCTCCTGAAATTCCGCAACTTCGGCAAGAAGTCGCTCACCGAACTCGACGAGCTCCTTGCCAGCCTCAACCTGTCGTTTGGCATGGACATTTCCAAGTATAAATTAGACAAAGAATAATCAACGATGAGACACAATAAGAAATTCAACCACCTGAGCCGTAAGAAGGGCCATCGCGACGCGCTGCTGGCCAACCTTGCGATCTCTCTCATCCAGCATAAGAGAATCTTCACGACTTTAGCAAAGGCCAAGGCTCTGCGCACATACGTCGAGCCCCTCATCACCCGCTCCAAGAATGACGACACTGCCAACCGCCGCCTCGTCTTCGCATATCTCCAGAACAAGGAGGCAGTCAAGGAGCTCTTCGGCGTTATCTCCGGCAAGGTAGCCGAGCGTCCCGGGGGCTACACCCGCATCCTCAAAGTGGGCCACCGTCTGGGTGACAACGCCGAGATCGCCATGATCGAGCTGGTCGACTTCAACGAGAACATGCTCGCTGAGGCAGGCAAGCCCGCCAAGAAGTCCCGTCGCTCACGCCGTGGCGGCAAGAAGGCCGCACCCGCAGCAGAAGCTCCCGCAGCAGAGGCACCTGCAGCAGAAGCCCCCGCAGAGGAGCCGAAAGCTGAAGCTCCAGCAGCAGAGTAATACCTACACCACACCAATATCTAAAAAAGCATCCGTCCTCCCGACGGATGCTTTTTTTTGTCGGCGGGGGCGCGATATATCGCGCCCCTACTGGCATCACACAAGCCAATCTCTCTAAGTGTTAATGAAATTAACAATTGAATACAAATTTTAACACTCGCATATCATATTATTGCTCAGC
>CAZWVY010000098.1:0-8381 GCA_964637105.1 uncultured Sangeribacter sp.
CACCTCCGAATTCTGAAAACTCAAACACTTTCTTGCTTCCACCCGGCCGAGAGTCCGGAGGGCGGAGCTCCTCTAACCGAAACTTAAGCCAATGACATTCAGATATTGGCCGATAATCATTAGATAACGATGAGTCTTTCAAACGAAGCGGAATTTGTGGAATGGCAGCTGGCCCGGTGGCCGGAGGCCAGGCAGCGGTATGTGGATTTGGGCCGGACGGCAAGGCGCCCCATGCAGCTCGGAGGGCTGCGGATGGCCCTGCAGCACAACCCGGCCCGAATTGTATCCACGGGAGCCAAAACCGACAAGGCCTCCGTGTCGAAACGCCCCTGTTTCCTGTGCGCAAAAAACAGGCCTGCTGAGCAGGAGGCTGTGCCAATCATCGAGGGATGGGAACTGCTGGTCAACCCCTTCCCCATCTTCCCCATACACTTTACCATAGCTTCCGCCGACCATCGCCCGCAAAGCGCTGTGCCGGCCGAAATAGCCTCCTTGGCTGAGGAACTTCCCGGCCTCGCCGTGTTCTACAACGGCTCGCGGGCCGGGGCCTCCGCTCCCGACCACCTTCACCTCCAGGCGGTCCTCAAGGATGAGCTTCCCCTCCTCAACCTTGTGGAGTCGCTTCATCCGGTGACCTCACCCGGAATCCTCTCATCTGCGGACCTTTCTGCTGACAACAATGGCAGCGCCGATTCCCGCCGGTTGCCCTTTCTCTTTTACTCGTCAGTCATAACACCTGATGCCGAGGGGATGAAAACCCTCGTCAAGACTCTGGAGATAACCGGGACGGATCCCGCCACAGGACTCAAGGACTCCGGACTGGTCAATGCCTTATTCTGGATAGACGGGCCCTCGGGGTTGCTCAGGGCCGTGATGATTCCGCGCAGGGCGCACCGTCCTTCTTGCTATCCCGCCGACCCGTCAGCCCCGCGTCCGGGCGAGTTCCTCATCTCCCCCGGTGCCATAGATATGGCCGGAGTCATGATAGTCCCGAGAAAAGAGGATTTCGATAACCTCACTCAGGCCGATATCCTGCGGATATACGGTGATGTGGCCGAATCTCCGAATTAATATCAATAATTTCCTACTCTATCAGTCAGACCTGCTTGATCAGTCAGACCTTATTGCAATAATACATCATGCTCACTCAGTCTTTCTTTCTCTCTGCCGGCGAAGTGGATGCCGAGGGTCGTCTCTCACTCCCGCTGCTGACAGCCAAAATCATAGACATTGCCACTGCCGATGCCAACGCCTTGGGTATCGGCAATCCCGTCATGGCTGACTCAGGGTGCGGATGGGTGCTCTCGCGACTCACCATTGAGATGCTGCGATACCCGCTGGTCAATGAACAGTATTCCCTCACCACGTGGATTGAGGACTGGAACCGCCATTTCTCCACGCGCTGCTTCCGCATTGATGACGCCCGGGGTAACGCTGCCGGTTACGCGCGGTCGATTTGGATGGTGATGAACACGCGCACTCGCGACAATGCCGGGCTCTCCCATCTGACTCTTCCCGATGGGGCTATCCCGGGCCTCCCCTGCCCGATTGCTCGCCAGGCCAAACACACTTCCATACCGGAGGAGCTGACGGACCGCGAGTACACGTTCCGCTACACCGACATAGATTTCTACCGCCATGTGAATACGGTGAGGTATGTGAATCTGCTGCTGAACTGCTTCACTCTCGAGGAGATGGATGCCGCGGAGGTGCGGCGGCTTGAGCTCTCTTTCCTGCACGAGAGCCACTACGGCCAGCGAGTCCAGATACGCCACCGCAAGGAGAGCGACCGCAATGAGTTCCTGCTTCACGACCCGGCATTCGAGCGCGACCTGCTCTATGCGCGAATCCTCCTCTCCCCCGCGCCCCTCGCCTGACGCTCCCTTCATCTTAAAGCTCTCGCAGCGCATCCCTTTCATCGTAAAGGCTCTCGCAGAACAACCCTTTCGCCGTATAAGCTCGCGCAGAGTTCGCAAAGGGCGCAGAGGCTTCGCGCAGACATTCTCTGCCGCGGGAGCACACCCGAAGGAGTGGCTCTGCGCTCTCAGCGTCCTCTGCGTGAGGCCCTTTCGCCGCAAAAGCTCTCGCAGAGTTCGCAAAGGGCGCAGAGGCTCTCCCGTCCTCACACCTCACGAGACCATTTACCGCGTAGCCCTCTGCGTACTCCGCGAACTCTGCGTGAGGCCCTTTCGCCGTATAAGCTCGCGCAGAGTTCGCAAAGGGCGCAGAGGCTCCGCGCAGACATTCGCTGCCGCCGGAGCACGCCCGAAGGAGTGGCTCTGCGCTCTCAGCGTCCTCTGCGTGAGGCCCTTTCGCCGTACAAGCTCGCGCAGAGAACGCAAAGGCCGCAGAGCCACTCCCGCCCTCACACCGCACCAGACCATGTACCGCGTAGCCCTCTGCGTACTCCGCGAACTCTGCGTGAGATTATTAAGTTCCTCAGCCGCAGAATTTCTGAATTTTTGTTAAAGTATCGCCAAAAATTAAACCATATTCATTTTTAAGCGTCTTATAATCGAACCCAAGAGCAAAACGGGACACACTTATCACTCAATAAATCAATAAGTAACTGATAAGCTTAAACACTCGATTGAGGCTCTTGACGGTTTTACAATCAATAATTATAATACGCAAACTAATATTTATAAGATATGAAGAAGATACTGATGACCGCAGCCATAGCTCTCTTTGCGCTGGCACCCCTCACCTCATACGCCGCTCCCGCCCCCCAGTCCGAACAGTCGGCAACCGAGCAGACCGTATCCCCGGATAAGAAAGACAAGAAGGATAAGAAGGGCAAGAAGGACAGAAAAGGTAAGAAAGACGGCAAGAAGCACGGCAAGAAGGATGGCAAATGCTGCAAGGGCGACAAGGGTGGCAAGAAATGCCGCGACGGCCGTCAGGGACAGCAGGCCGTTCCGCCCCGCGACAAACAGGAAAAGATGGAGATGAGATTCGGCCGCCTTTTCGAGGGCCTCAACATCACCACCGAGCAGAAGGGCAAGCTTGAGTCGCTCCGCCAGAAGGATCACGAGAAGATGACCAAGGCTGCCGCAAAGGCTGAGGCCGAGCGCGCCAAGATGGAGAAGAAGACAAGAAAGGACTTCGACAAGAAGCGCGCCGAGTTTGATGCCGAGGTGCAGAAGATTCTCACCACCGAGCAGTATGCCGGCTACCAGGCCAACAAGGCCAAGATGAAAGCCGAGAAGGATGCCCGCAAGGCTGAATGCAAGGGCAAAGGAGACTGCAAAGGGCCCCGCGAGTGCAAGCAGGCACAGGAGTGCGGCAAACCCGATTGCGCGCCCGGCAACGCCTGCAATGTGGCTCCCGGCCCCCAGCCCATCCTCATGACCGGCAGCGCCGAGTGACATGCCCGCAGGGGTGCGAAACATACCACCCTGCACGCATAAAAAATTTGAAAGAACATTAAACCTTTTGCATAAAGAATTGTCATAACACTATACGATACGTCGTAGAAATAATAAAACAATCTTTTGCGACAAAACGGGACAGCGGCCGAGGCCGGGTCCCGTTTTCTTTTATGCAAGGGGGCAACTGAGAAGTGGCGGAGGCAGGAAAGCAGTGGCGGAGGCTTTCTAGCCTCCGTATTTCACCTGGGGGGGGTAGCGGAGGCATCTTGCCTCCGTAAAAGTACGGAGGCTTTCTAGCCTCCGCTACTTCTGGGTGACATCCGCTGATTTACGGAGGCAGGAAAGCCTCCGCCACTCCTAGGTCACATCCGCTGATTTACGGAGGCAAGATGCCTCCGCCACTGACGGGGTGGCATCCTCTGATTTACGGAGGCAAGATGCCTCCGCTACTTCTGCGTGACATCCTCTGATTTACGGAGGCAAGATGCCTCCGCTACTTCTGGGTCACATCCTCTGATTTACGGAGGCTGGAAAGCCTCCGCCACTGCTGGGATGCCTCCTTCACTTTCGGGATGGCTTCGCTGGTGAAGGGGAAGATGGTACTGGCGAAGCAGAAGCGGGGGAAGGATGCTTGGGCGAAGCAGGCGGGCTGAAAATTTTATTGGCTGGAAATTTGGAGGTGTCAACATTTTTGCCTAAATTTGCATTATAATAATGAGAGGCGAGGCAAGAGTGCCCCGCTTTCCCCCAAAGAAGACCAAGATACACCACATCAAAGAAAATTGGGAGACTCATCAAATCTTATGAAATACCGAGACAATCTTCTTTCTCAATGGCGGGCCCCGCGCCGCATGGCGTTGTCCCCTTACCGGGACACGGGGGATTACAAAGAGACTGAGGAACTCAAATCCTGTCAAGCGGAGTTTCATCACAATCCTTTGGTGTGGCCTTATACTGAGACGGTTTCCCGGCGTCGCCGGAAACCGTCTCAGCTTGTTTAGACACCCTTAAAATCGAATAGATATGTTATCAGTCAAAGACTCCCTCCTCAACCGCACCTCAGTGCGCCGCTATGAGCGCGAGCAGATTCCGCAGGAAACAATGGATTTCATCTACGAGGCTGTGCGCAATACGCCCACTTCCTACAACGGCCAGCAGTTTTCTGTAATCGACATCTCTGACCAGACGCTCAAAGAGGAGCTCTATGCCCTCACCAACCAGAAGCAGCTCAAGACCTGCAACCGCCTTCTGATTTTCTGTTCAGACTTCAACAAGATGCAGGTGCTCGCCGCGCGCAAGGACGTGAAGATGCCCCCTATCACCGACTGCATGGATGGCGTGATCCTTGGAATAATCGACGCCTCACTGGCCATGATGAGCGCAGTGGTCGCCGCGCAGGCCTGCGGCCTGGGCTCGAACTGCGTAGGGTATCTCCGCACAGTAGACCCCGCCAAAGTGGCCGAGCTGCTCCATCTTCCCAAGGGCGTGTTTGTCGTTTGCGGCCTCGCCTTAGGCATACCGCGTGAGCATCCCGACCTGAAGCCCAAGCAGCCCAAAGACCTCGTCTTCTTCCAGAACCGTTACCGCGAAGACTCCGAGACTATGGCTGACGAGCTTTTCGACTACGACAAGGTTGTGGAGGAATACAACCGCACCCGCGCCGGAGGCACGACCGAAAACGACTGGTGCGCCCACATCTGCAACTACTACGACCACGCGACCGCCTACCGCATCCTCGACTACCTCAAGGCGCAGGGCTACGACATCACCCACTGATTCCCCCATTGCGCCGTCAAAATTGTGGGCGTGATGAAATCACGACTCCCCGAGGCCTCCGGTAGCTTTCGGTCCGCAAACACAAAAAGCTCCCCGGCTGAAAATTCAGCCGGAGAGCTTTTTTGTGATTTCGGACCGGAGGAGGCGGAAGCCCCTGTTGTCCGGCAGTTTTGGCTTACGCCTTCACCTTGTCGCAGATAGCCTTGAAGGCTTCGGGATTGTTCATGGCCAGGTCGGCGAGCACCTTGCGGTTGATCTCAATGCCGGCCTTATGGATGAGGCCCATGAGCTTGCTGTAGGAAAGGTCCTCCAGGCGTGCGGCAGCGTTGATACGCTGGATCCACAGAGCGCGGAAATTGCGCTTTTTCTGCTTGCGGTCGCGGTATGCGTAGGTCAGACCCTTTTCCCAGGTGTTCTTCGCTACGGTCCACACGTTACGGCGGCTGCCGTAGTAACCGCGTGTGAGCTTGAGGATTTTCTTACGCTTTTCTCTTGAGGCGACGTGATTGACTGATCTTGGCATTTTCTTGTGTTTTTTGAATGGCAGCGGCCCTTATACTGATTTGATATTGACTCTTAGGTGCTGCGCATCCGGTTGATAAAATGTTGGGTTAAAGACGGGACTCAGCGGAGATTGAGGAGTTCCTTTACCTGACGGGTGTTGGCGGAGGCAACGAGACCGGTGTGGTCGAGGTTGCGCTTGCGCTTGGTGGACTTCTTGGTCAGGATGTGGGAATGATAAGCGTGCTTTCTCTTGATCTTCCCGGTGCCGGTCAGCGCGAAGCGCTTCTTTGATGCGGCATTGGTCTTTACCTTGGGCATTGTAGTTTGAGTTTTTAGTTGTTTAACTTACCTCGGCACGGTGTGCCTACGGTCTCATTATTTATTCCGCCTCTTTGGCCGCGGGGGCCTCGGAGGAGTTTTCATTCTTGGGTTGGTCGCCACCCTTCTCTCTCTTCTGGTCGGCCGGCTTCTCCTTCTTGGGAGCGCTCTTGAGGGGGGCGATCATGATGATCATGCGCTTGCCCTCGAGCACGGGCATGGTCTCTACCTTACCGTACTCCTCGAGGTCGTTGGCGAAACGCAGCAGGAGCACTTCGCCCTGCTCCTTGAAGAGGATCGAGCGGCCGCGGAAGAAGACGTAGGCCTTGACCTTGGAGCCCTCCTTGAGGAAGCCTATGGCATGCTTGAGCTTGAAGTTGTAGTCGTGGTCATCGGTCTGCGGTCCGAAACGGATTTCCTTGACAACGACCTTGGCAGCCTTGGCCTTCTGCTCCTTCTGGCGCTTTTTCTGCTGATAGAGAAATTTCTGATAGTCGATGATTCGGCATACAGGGGGCTCGGCGGTCGGCGAAATCTCCACGAGGTCGAGCTCCTGCTCGGCGGCTATGCGGCGGGCCTTATCGATGGGATAGATGCCCTGCTCGACATTATCGCCTACCAGGCGCACCTCGCGGGCGCGGATGTATTCGTTGATCGCGTGCGGATCCTTATTGCGCTCGCCCGGACGGGGACGCATCCCCGGGCGGGGACGAGGGCCGGCGCCGGCGGGGCGGCGAGGACCCGAAAATTGAGGTTTTTTCTCCATTCAGTAGTTTAAAAAGTTTTCTATCAAACGTCCTCAGCGCCCCTCTCAGGCCTTTCCGTCGGTCATTTCGGCGACTTCGGCGTTCAATTCGTCTGCAAAGGTAGTAATTTTCATCGTACCTTTATCACCTTCGCCCTGTTTTCTTACAGAAACTTCATCATTTTCCGCCTCTTTTTCGCCTACGATGAGCAGATAGGGTATTTTTTTGAGCTCATTGTCGCGGATTTTCTTGCCGATCTTCTCGTTGCGCTCGTCTACTACGGCACGCACTCCGGCCTTGTCAAGCTCCTTGGCGACCTTCCAGGCGTAGTCGTTGAATTTTTCCGAAATCGGGAGCACGACAGCCTGCTCGGGGATGAGCCAGAGGGGGAGCTTGCCGGCGGTGTGCTCGAGGAGCACGGCCACGAAACGCTCCATCGACCCGAAGGGGGCGCGGTGGATCATCACCGGACGGTGCTTCTGGTTGTCAGAGCCGGTATACTCGAGTCCGAAACGCTCCGGCAGGTTGTAGTCCACCTGGATGGTGCCTAACTGCCAGCGGCGGCCGATGGCATCCTTGACCATGAAGTCGAGCTTCGGGCCGTAGAAGGCAGCCTCGCCCTCCACCTGAGTGGCCTTGAGCCCCTTCTCGGCGCAGGCCTCGATAATAGCCTGCTCGGCGAGATGCCAGTTCTCGTCGGAACCGATGTATTTCTCCTTGTTCTTGGGGTCGCGAAGCGAAATCTGCACCTCATAGTTCTTGAAGTCGAGGGTCTTGAAGATATAGAGGATAATGTCCATCACCTTCAGGAACTCGTCCTTGATTTGCTCGGGGGCGCAGAAGATGTGGGCATCATCCTGCGTGAATCCGCGCACGCGGGTGAGTCCGTGCAGCTCGCCGCTCTGCTCGTAGCGGTAGACCGTGCCGAACTCGGCGAGGCGCAGCGGCAGGTCGCGGTATGAGCGGGGGAAAGCCTTGTAGATCTCGCAGTGGTGGGGGCAGTTCATCGGCTTGAGCAGGTATTCCTCCCCCTCTTCGGGGGTATGGATGGGCTGGAAGGAGTCCTTGCCATACTTGGCCCAGTGGCCCGAAGTGACGTAGAGGAGCTTGTTGCCGATGTGCGGGGTGATAACCTGCAGGTAGCCGTATTCCTTCTGGATCTTGCGCAGGAACTGCTCCAGGCGGTCGCGCAGAGCGGCACCCTTGGGAAGCCACAGGGGAAGGCCCTTGCCGACGGTCTCGGAGAATGCAAAGAGCTCCATCTCCTTGCCGAGCTTGCGGTGGTCGCGCTTCTTGGCCTCCTCAAGCATCACGAGATACTCGTCGAGCATCTTCTTCTTGGGGAAGGTGATGCCGTAGACGCGCACGAGCTGGTCGCGCTTCTCATCGCCGCGCCAGTAGGCGCCGGCCAGCGAGAGGATCTTGACAGCCTTGATCTTGGAGGTGTCAGCGAGGTGCGGGCCGCGGCAGAGGTCGGTGAATGATCCCTGCGTGTAGGTCGTGATATGCCCGTCCTCGAGTTCGGAGATGAGCTCGCACTTGTAGTTCTCGCCGCGGTCGCCAAACATCTTCAGGGCGTCGGCCTTGGAGATGTCGCTGCGCACGATGGCCTCCTTGCGGGCCACGAGCTCCTGCATCTTCTTCTCGATCTTGGGGAAGTCCTCGG
>CAZWVY010000099.1:0-8198 GCA_964637105.1 uncultured Sangeribacter sp.
TCGATACTTATTTGAGGTCAAACAATCCTCTGATTTCTTTGTCGAAATCAGAGTCAATTTGCTGGGTTGGATTGAAAAGGTCATATTCAGCTTCGGCTTTCGCCTTTGCTTGTGCGGCAGAGATGCTTCCATGATTGGGTAAAATCTTATAGTCGTTGAAGGTCAGGAATTTATTGACACTTGCGGCAAACTGCTCCATGTTGAATACGTTTCCACGCTCAATCTGACCTTCAATATAATCGAAGTAGGATGTTACGGTGCGTTCGAGTGAACGTATCTCTTTCTCCGAGAGATAATTTTTAGCGACTGAGACGTCCGATTTCAAGATGCGGCCTTCGGGTGCGTATTTCCATGTTGTGAGACCCATGTGAGGTTTCAGATGGTCTGCTCCGGCATGGATTATTTCAGCTGCGGTATGTCCGGTAATAGCATAATGGAACCGATTCTGGACCATTGCATAGAATTCTTTTGTGGTTGGAGCAAGGCGGTCGTAGTCAATGCTGCATTCCGCATAAATATCTGTTATCTGTTGCCAAATCCGTCGCTCGCTGGCTCGGATTGAGCGTACGCGTTCCAGGAGCTCTCGGAAATAGTCGCGGCCAAAGGTGGCCTCTCCTTGTTTTAGACGGTCGTCATCAAGCACAAATCCTTTACGGATAAATTCGTTCAGCACGCGTGTGGCCCATTGTCTAAACAGGGTGGCACGCCGACTATTTACACGGTAACCAACACTGATAATCGCGTCAAGGTTATAAAAAGCCCTCTCTCGTTCGACTTGACGGTTGCCTTCAGTCTGAACTGTTCGAATTTTTCGAATAGTTGCATCCTCACTTAATTCCCCTGTCGAGAATATCTCCTTCAGATGATAATTGATGGTGTTAACCTCTACACCAAACAATTCAGCCAAAGCTTTTTGTGTAAGATAGATGGTCTCATCTTGAAAAATAGCCTGTACCGTACCCGAATTATCAGGGAGATTATACAGTATGAATTGAATTTCTTTTGCCATTGAGATCAGCTGTTAAATTTGAGAGATTTGAGCTGGGCAAGAATTTCTCCTTCACGACGATGGCTCTCGGCAAACAATTCTGCAAGTTTTGATTCATAAGCAGCCATACGCTGCTTGAACTCATCTTCAGTTATATCAACATATTCAATCTTGATGTCAAAGTATTGGCCGGCTGACAGCGAGTACCCCTTTTCCTTGATTTCATCGTATGTGACTGCAACAGAAAGTCCATCAATGGCTTCTCTGTTGCGGAACGTGTTGACAATCAATTCTACCTCATTGTCAAGAAGACGATGTTTCTTGTTGTTGTTGGCGTCCTGATAGTCTTCGCCCAATTTGCTGGCATCCATCAGGATTACCCGGTCGGAGAGGTGGGACTTGTCGAAGAATACCACTGATACGTTTGTGCCGGTATCGGCAAATACATTGGAGGGCATGGAAATCACGCCATAAACCCATTTTTCGTCTACTATTCGGCGCACAATCCTGTTCTCAACACCGGATTTGGCAGTTATAAAGCCTGTCGGCACTACAATCGCTCCTTTGCCTTTAGCTGAAAGGGAGTTGAGCACATGCTGGATAAAGCATGTGTAGATTGCCATTGTGGGCTTGGGCTTGATTTGCTTTACCGCGTTGGGAACTCCGGCCCAGAACCGCTGGCTGTCAGCTGCAAGGGTGTCACGGTATTCCGGAAAATCAAGTTTGAACGGAGGATTGGAAACCACGTAGTCAAACTTCTTTATCGTGCCATCGGGGTCCCTGTGAGCAGGTTCGAGGAGGGTATTGCCTTGGCGGATATTGGGAAGGCTTTCGGAAAGACCGTTGAGGATAAGGTTAAGCCTGAGCATTTCGGAAGATTTTTCAGAAATGTCCTGGCTGTAGATAGAGCACCGCTCTTCCCCGATCTGGTGGGCAAGCGCGAGGAGGAGAGTCCCTGTGCCGGCTGAGGGGTCATAGCATGTGACACCTCGGAGCCCTGCGTCATCGCCTACGAGCAGCCGAGCCATTACAGTGGCTATTTCACGGGGAGTGTAATATTCGGCATATTTGCCCCCTCCAGCGTTGTTGTAGTCTTTGATAAGATACTGGAAGATGCGGGAGAAAAAATCATATTTTTCTGCAAAGACATCTTCAAAATTGAAGGAGGCGATATTCTTCATCATGGCTACGGCAAACTGGTCGCGCTTGTGCACATCGGTAATGAAGTTTGTCACGCCGTTAAAAATCTTCACTTTGCTGTTGCCCGAAGTAAGCACTGAGAAGGTATCCTCATTCAGAGTGGCTATTTCCACAAGAGTTGCATCAAGCAATGTAGAGAAATCACCTTGAGTGGAGGCATTGTAAAGATGTGAAAGAGTGTGATGCGGCCGCATTTTAGGCACTGAGCCGGGGAGATAGCTGAACAGGTCTTCGACTTCATCGCTGTCAAAGGTGTCGTATTCCGCGTCCCATCTTTCGGCCTCTGAGAGACGGGGTCCGTATTCAGGAGCCCGTTTAGCTTCGTAGCCGAATTTGTCGTTGAAGAATTTATACAGGAACATCTCTGTGATGATCTTGTACTCACTCCCGCCTCCGGCGAGGCCGTACTCTCCGCATGTGGTGCGCAGCGAGTCAATCAGGGCAATGGTTTTGGCTTCGATGGCCTGTGTATTCTGTGTCATCATATTCTTGCTGGTGAAGTGGGAGATTCAGACTGCGCATTGTATTGGCTCAGATATTCATCGGAAATGAGCCCTCGGATGAGCTTGCGCTCTTCAAGGGTAGCCCGAACTGACAGGGATATCAATGTCGTGCTGACAAGTGAGAGCACATCCTGGCGGAACTTGTCGGAATTGCTCAAGGAATTGATGTTGAGGAAGAGCTTGTCATCGATGGAGTGTTTCATTTTCATAAGCCCGTCAGCTATTTCATATTCATGCCTGGAAATGACAGGACGTTCCCTCCGGGAGTTTTCTTCCTGAATACGCTTGTGAATCCTGACGAATTTCTCATCTCCCCGGTATTTGTTTCTCAGCACGTTGTTGCGGCGGTTAATCTCACGTATTTTTTTCATGACAGCATCCATGTACTCCACTGCGTCTTTAGCTTCCCGGACGCTCTTCGGAGAAAAACCGTGCTCACGGAAGTATTTGCGGAATTCGTCAGCGAGTATGACATACTGCTCCTCCTTATGGTCAAAGTTGGATTCAAACTCCCGCTGCACCTTTTCCGCTCTTTCACGCAGATCATTGACCACAATGGCGAGCTCTTCTGACATTCCTTTTCTGAATTCAAACTCAAGGGTGTCGAGGGCTACATTGATAATACCGGAGACATCGGCGGTATGATCGGTATTGTTAAGAAGATTGATGCGGTCGATGCGTCTTGATACTTCTGTGATCAAAGTCGGAATCGAGCCGGGAAAGAGAGTGTCAGCCTTGGCCTTAAGGTCATCGTCACCAAACGCGCGCACCTGATTCATGATGGCCTTGGCGTTTGAAAGCACGTTTCTGAGATGGTAGAGCTCGTCCTTATCCTCCATCTGGTCAATTTCCTGACGGAATATTTCCGGATTCTCGCAGGTGAAGTTGAAGAGGACGCTTTTTACCTCTTTCATATCAGAGATAATTTTGTCCTTGTCCTCAATGATTACTTCGCCCGGAGCTTTTTTGACCTCAATTTCCGGGAGTGTATCAGCTGTGCGGTTGAGTTCACGAAGATACCGGTCGTTGGTAGAGTCAAAGTTATCTTTGATGTCCACGAAGTCCACCACATAGCCGTATTTGAAATCCTTGTATGGGCGGTTGACACGCGTGAGCGCCTGAAGGAGGTCATGTCCGTCAAGAAGCCTGCCGAGATAGAGTTTCTTCAATCTCGGAGCGTCAAACCCTGTGAGAAGCATTTTATTGACAATGAGCACATCCACGTTCTCTGACTTCTTGAAATCTTCGATGTAGGCTTTTCTTTCGAATTTGTCACCTTCGTCATGAAGGATAAGCGATGCAGTCAGGGGAGGAATTTTTGAGAAAGGCACCATCGTTTCTGAAGAATGCTTGTAGTCTTCCTCTTTCTGCTCCTCCAATTTCAAGGCGTGCCTGTAGCGTTCCTGCCACAGGTCGTAAAGCTGCCGAGCCTGAGCGTTGGTCTTGCAGACTATCATGGCGCCGACAGTCGGGTCATCCTGCTCGGTGCGAAAACGCCTGAAATCCGCTATTATGTACTCAATAAGGGCATTCAGATAGGTGGGATGTTCTACTATTTTGTTGTGGTCGATGTCACTGCGTTTCACCTTCACCTGCCCGGCCAATTGGTCGAGAATATTCTCAAGTTTTTCCTTGTATACCGTTTCAACCGGTTCGCGCATCAGTTTGAGAGTATAGCCGTCGGCTATAGACTTATCGTAGTAATAAGTATCTATATAATCACCGAATACGCGCCACGATTCTCGCTCTTCCTTAAGAAGGGGGGTGCCGGTCAATGCGATTTTTACCGAGTCTTTGTCCGCCTCAAACAGATTTGCCAGGAAACTTCCCCGGGGGCTGTAGCCGCGGTGGGCCTCATCAATAAAGAAAACCCGCTGCAGATTAGTGGAGTATGAACTGTCTAATTTAATTTTAGAAGAATCCTCTTTAAATTTCTGGATATTGACAACCATTATTTCCGGCTTGCCGGAAGGGTTCTCCACGGGTGCGTTGCTCTGGAAATCGGCCATCAGCTCCTTTCTTGACTGGGCAGTGCGCACAACCAGGCCGCGCGCCGCAAATTCATCAACCGCCTGCTCCATCAAAGCTATGCGGTCTACTATGAAATAGAATTTTGCCACAGTATTCTTGTCTGCATAATAGTCACGCAGACGTTTGACCGAATAATATGCAAGGGCGGTTTTGCCGCTTCCCTGAGTATGCCATATTATTCCGCTTTTCAGCCCCGACTCTAATTTTTTCTCTATTGCAAGAGAGGCAAACAATTGCTGGTAGCGCATGACATGCTTCTCAAGTTTCTTAGATTTTGTGCCGTCTTCGAGTTCAACTGACCTTTCAACGTAGGCAAAGCCATAGCGGAGCAGGAAAAGAAACCGGTCGAAACTCAGCATTGAAGTGAGAATGCGGTTGGTGGGAGTTGTCGGCTGTTGATTTGTCAGATATTCGGGGGAGTTCCTCACAGCTATGCAATTCCTGTGGCGCAATATGCGTTCTTCGGTATTTTCCTCCAGAGGATGTAGATGCACGGTGTTCACAAAAGAGGCATCTTTCTCTCTGAAAACATTGAAAAAAGCCTTTGTTTTCGATGTGCAGCTGTAGAAAGCACCTTGCACCGGCACTCTGTTCTCATTGTCATACTCCTGATTATTGGAGAAAATCATCAATTGCGTGATATTCAGGAATGGACAGAACGCCTTATTGCGCATCCTGCGGTTGATGCGCTCACGCTCTGCCAGGATTCCCTCCCGGTTATTGGGTTTCTTAACCTCAATGAATGCTAAGGGCATGCCATTTATGAAGCATGTGATATCAGGGCGGAAATTATCCCCGGTCTCTTCATTTTCGCAGGTGAATTCTGTGGTTATGTGCCAAAGATTCTCATAGGGATCATCAAAATTTATCAATTTGATGCCGCTGCCGGAGGAAAGCATGTCATAAAACTCCCTGCCGAGGTTGTCATTTTTTGCTTCACTGGCTATTCGGTCCAATAGCTGCTTTATCTCCAAATCAGTCAATTCAGGATTCAGATTCTTGACAGCTTTTTTAAAAATGGGAGTAATGATATTGGTCCGTTTATCGTATTCCGCAATGTCATCAAGATAAGTGTAGCCGAGTTTGCACAGGTGCATCGCAGCGGGTACTTGTACGCGGGTGTTCTCGTTAAAATTATTTCCCTTCATGATTTCTCTGTTCCCTCTATCTCTTCTCTGATATTGCAAATATAGCTGTTTTTTCTGATTTAGTCAATAGGTCTGAAGATGTTTTTATCCTTCTTTGTCCATGAGTTCGAGGAGGCGGAGCTCGGCTTCGTCGGTGCGGGATATGATGTCGGCTATGCGAGCTCCGGCGGCTGTGATGGCTTCTACGGTCATGGCGCCCGATGACATTTCGGTCTCCAAGGCCTCCTTTTCGGCTGCGAGAGCCTCTAATTCGGTTTTGAGGGCCTCCATCTCTTTCTTTTCTTTGTAGGTCAGGCGCGGGGCGCGGTTGGAGCGGCGCGTGTCTTCGGGGGCGGTGCGGGAAGCGGCACCGGAGGCGCTGCGCCCGGATTTGCGGGCTGCCTCCTCTTCGGCGAGGCGGCGCTTCTCCTTCTCCTCTTCGGCCACGCAGTGGCGGTAGGTGGAGTAGTCGCCGGGGAAGTCGCGCACGTTGCCGTCGCCGGTGAAGACGAAGAGATGGTCTACGATGCGGTCGAGGAAGAAACGGTCGTGGCTCACCACGATGACACAGCCGTTGAAGCGGGCGAGATAGTCTTCGAGGATGGTGAGGGTGAGGATGTCAAGGTCGTTGGTGGGCTCGTCGAGGATGAGGAAGTTGGGCTGGCGCATGAGGACGGTGGCCAGGTAGAGGCGGCGCCGTTCGCCGCCGCTGAGTTTGCCGATGTATTTCTGCTGGGTGGCGGGGGAGAAGAGGAAGTGGGTGAGAAACTGCTGTGCGGTGAGGGTGGTCTTGTCGTCAATGCGCACGGTCTCGGCGATCTCGCGCACGGCGTCGATCACTTTCTTGCGGTCGTCGAAACCGGTCATGCCCTCCTGGCGGTAGTAGCCCCAGCGGACGGTGGTGCCGATGTCGAAGGTGCCCGCGTCGGCCTGCAGTTCGCCGAGCAGGAGATGTATGAATGTGGATTTGCCAACGCCGTTGGGGCCGACGATGCCGACTTTCTCGCGGCGCGCGAAGGTATAGCTCCAGTCGCGCAGGATGCACTTGTCGCCAAAGGATTTGCTGATGTTCTTTGCTTCGAAAATCTTGGAACCGATGTAGGAGGCCTTGACGTTGAGGCTGACATTGTCTTCGCGCAGGTTGACCTGCGAGCGGCGTTCGAGCTCATGGAAGTTGTCAATGCGGTATTTTGCTTTCGAGCCCCGGGCCTGTGGCTGCCGGCGCATCCATTCGAGCTCGGTGCGCAGAAGGTTGCGCACCTTGGAGAGTTCGGCGGAGAGGTTTTGCATGCGCTCCTCGCGCTTGGAGAGGTAGTAGTCGTAGTTGCCCTCGTAGGTGAAGATCTGCTCGCGGTCTATCTCGATGATCTTGTTGCAGATTTTGTCGAGGAAATAGCGGTCGTGGGTCACCATGAGCAGGGTGACGCGCTGGCGGGTGAGGTATTGCTCCAGCCATTCTATGATTTCGATGTCGAGATGGTTGGTGGGCTCGTCGAGGATGAGGAGGTCGGGTTCGGAGAGGAGCACGCGGGCGAGGGCGGCGCGTTTGACCTGGCCTCCGGAGAGGACACGCATGGGCAGCGTGGTGTCGGTGATGCCGAACTGTGTGAGCATTCTCAGGGCGCGGTCGGGGGCGTCGAAGTCATCCTCGTCGGAGGGCGGGGGAGTGACGTAATCGAGCACGCTCATCTCGGGGTCGAATTCCTGCTCCTGGGCGAGATAGCCCACGCGGACGCCGTCTGAGAAGACTATGCGCCCCGAGTCGTAGTCCTCGCGGCCGCAGAGGATGTTGAGGAAAGTCGTTTTGCCGGCGCCGTTGCGGGCTACGATTCCGACTTTGTCGCCCTCATAGAGGCCGAATGTGACATCGGCGAAGAGCATGCGGTCGCCAATTGACTTGGTGAGGTTTTCGATCTGGAGAATGCTGGTCATGTTCGGGGGATGTAACAGGGGGAGATATTGGAAGGGAGGGCATGCCCGGGGGCACGCCCTCCCGTTATTCAGTGAGCCGGATCAGAGGGCAGCGATGACCTCGATCTCTACGAGGGCCTGCTTGGGGAGCTCCTTGACGGCGAAGGCGCAGCGGGCGGGGAAGACTTCGTTGAATTCTTCGCCGTAGACCTCATTCATGGGGCCGAAGAGGGACATGTCGGCGAGCAGGACGGTGGATTTCACCACGTTGTCGAGTGTGGCGCCTACCTCGGCGAGGATGGCCTTGATGTTGGCGATAGACTGGCGGGTCTGCTCCTTGATGTCAGCGGGCATTTCGCCGTTTGCGGGGTTGATGGGGAGCTGTCCGGAGACGAATACGAGGTTGCCGGCTACGACAGCCTGGCTGTAGGGGCCGAT
>CAZWVY010000100.1:0-8122 GCA_964637105.1 uncultured Sangeribacter sp.
TAAATTGCGATTTACCAGAGTCTATGTTTAATACGCCACCCTCACGCGATTTACTACGGAAGCCGATGCTTTTCGGATTTCCTGTTAGAACATGTTATAAGTTCATTACCAACAAATATATGTGCGCATCTCACTTTCTGCGACATGGAGGTCACTCTGGAATCATCTTTCACTTAGTAATCACCATACCGCCGCATCATTCACCGATTGACCGCACAGCTCACACTCCCTCAATAAGCTGGGGCGGTCAGCCCTCCGAGGGCGTAAACGGGGATGATGTCGATGGTTCGCGGTGACGGGTCGCCCGGAATCTCGAGCCGACCGAAGTTTTCCAGCGATGTGCGCACTCCGCGCTGCAACCCTTTCTTTTCCATGAACAGGCGCAGGCTCTTCATCTTGCCGCTTGTCGCGCCCCCGGTATATGTGACGTTCACTCCCTCGTATCCAAACTCAGCTGAACTTATTCGCCGTAAACCAGTTTTTCAGCCTCCTCAGCAGATATTACCAGAGGATTACCCTTCCCATCACTTATGACGACAGGTTGTCCTAATTTTTTCTTCAGCTCAAGCATTTTCCTGAATGATTCCTGCAGGGCTTCATTCAATAGCTGCCTCTGCTCCCTGATTTCGTTCTTAGTCATATTTCTTTCTTTATCTTGTTAAACAAATCCACATCTATTACTTCACCAGAGTCGGCAATAAGCCGTGTATGGAAGTTATTATCATAGAGTGCCCACCAATCTACAATGGGCAAGAATATCTCAAAGAGATTCTTTAGGCCTGCACGATAACGTCTGTAGATTGTCTCCACAGGTATATCATGTCCCCCCTCAGCTACTCTTTTTTTAACACGTTGAGCGGCCACTTCGGGTGATTGAAGCCAAAAGAAAAGTAATTGCACTGTATAACCTCTTTGCTGTGCTTTTTTCACTAAGGTCTGATAACTACGTGTAGCCAGCGTAGTTTCAATTGCAAAGGTTACTCTCTCCTGAAGCAGATGTTCGATTCTTTCGAGCATTAGTTTCCCGGCCTGTATAGCCACAGACTCCGGGGAAAAAGGGGATAATCCTTTCGCAATTTCATCCGCATTAACAAACTCCTTGCAATCAAGGATTTGCGGCAAAACGTTGAAGGAAGCGGTAGTTTTACCGGCTCCATTACATCCGGCTATAATATATAAGTTGGCCATTGAATATATTACCTCAATTCTTTTTTTTCATTTTAGCGTAATGTTTGAGTAGGTGCTCAAGGCACTCCTCATCGGAACTGAACGGCTCGGAGCGGTATATATGCTCCGCAGCCAGTGTCTAGCACCGCGCCGAGCTAATTGTTCCAGGGCTTCGGTAGCCTGAACATGAGAGAAAGACTTCTGCTTCTTGGCCATAAATCAAGTGTGTAGCGTTGAATCGGTATTATTGTGCAAATATACAAAAAATTTCACCTCACCACCCATTTTCCTCCTTCTTTTTCTTGCCATACTAAAAGGGAGATACCTACTCCTCCGTCAGAAGGACGGGGCGGTCAGCCCTCCGAGGGCGTAGACGGGGATGATGTCGATGGTTCGCGGTGACGGTTCGCCTGGAATCTCGAGCCGGCCGAAGTTTTCCAGCGATGTGCGCACTCCGCGCTGCAACCCTTTCTTTTCCATGAACAGGCGCAGGCTCTTCATCTTCCCGCTTGTGCCAGCCTTCACTTCAATGGGTAGCACCTCCATATCTTTTGGAATGACGTAATCCACTTCCGCCGTGGCCCCTTTGGATAAATTCTCCCAGTAAAACAGTTCGTAACGGTGTCGCGCATCCGCCCCTTTCACCATTTCCCACCCTGCGGACAGCTCGGCAATCTTACCTTTATTGACCAGATCTTCCTCCGAGCCGGCCAAAATCAGTTCGTTAATCTTTGCGGCTCCGCCGAAATCAAGATCAAGTATACGGAGCAGCAGACCGCTGTCAAGATAGAGGTATTTCGTGAATTTCTCGTTCACTTCCCCGCCTAAGGGGAGCCCGTTGGCGGCAGTGTGCCTGACAGGTTTTATCAATCCTGCATCTATGAGCAGCCTCAACGCGCTCTTCACCTCTTCAGGTCTGTGGCCACCTGCTACTTTGGCGTAGACGAACTTCCCTCCTTCCTGCGCTGCGACACTTTGCAGGGTTTTTCTAAGCACTTCGGGAGAGATGCGCGCGGAATACTTGGAAAAGTCGTCATAATAGGTCTGCTGAATATCTGAAAGCTCGTTGATGCACTCCCGGAAATCGCCGGTTTCTATCCATGCGCTAACGCTCGCGGGCATGCCTCCGACCATCAGAAAGGTGCGGTATGCACGGACCAGCTCCCGGTGCAATTCCTCATACAGGGGTTGCTCGGGAGAGGCCGTGACCAAGGCTTTCCGCCATTCATCCTTGCCCAGGGCAAGGAGATATTCCTCAAACGACATGGGATACATGAATATGGAACTGACCCGGCCCACGCCATACGAACTCATTCCTTTCAAGGCAAATTCAAGCAGTGACCCGGCAGCGATGACATGAAGCCCCGGCATATCCTCTTTGAAAAACCATAAGGATTTCAAGGCCTCCTCGCAACTCTGAATCTCATCTAAGAACAGCAGTGTCTCTCCCGGCACGATCGGCGTGGCAAACAGCAGGCTCAAGCGTTCGCAAACCTCCTTCACGTCTCCCGACTGCCGGAAAATATTCTTCAACTCCTCACGCGATTCAAAATTCACTTCAATAAAGTACTTGAATTCCCCCCCGAAGTTTCGCACTGAGCGGGATTTTCCTACCTGGCGCGCACCTCTCACCAGCAACGGTTTGCGGCGTTTGCTCTCCTTCCATTCATGCAGCTGTCTGTCTATTTTTCTCCTGAAGTATGCCATATTTCTACTTGATTCAGTTTAGTATTGCAAATATAATACATATTCAGCTAAACAGCAAAGCATTAACCCAATTTTATGCAAAAAGGAAGAGGAATAATCAGCCGTTTTGCGTAAAAAGGAAGAGGAATAATCGGCCGTTTTTTAAGTTCCTGCGGGTCTCAGACCCGCAGTGCAGGAATAACTGTTCAGCGGAAACATGAGGGTGTTGCAGGACTTTAAGTTAAGTTTCTGAGGGTCTCCGACCCTCAGTTCATATATTTAAGTTCCTGCGGGTCTCAGACCCGCAGTTCATATATGCACCTTCAGAGGATGATGAAGTAGCGCGGGGAGGATTGGGACATTCGGTGAAATTGGTTGCCTTTACCGTGATTCGGGTTATGCAGTATGCCGGAATTTTCGTAATTTTGCAATATCCTATATTCAACCATAAAAATAGGATGCTGCCGCGCCCCGGCGAGAAACATGTTCCGCAAGAGGGCGGCAGCATCCTCTCCTTAAATCTAAAGCAAACATGCAGATTATAAAAAATCAGGAATTCGGCGGTGAACGCCCCCTCTTCGGAGCCCGCAAACTCTGCCTGGAAAATGTGACAATCCATGCCGGCGAGTCAGCGCTGAAGTGCTGCGCCGATATAGTGGCCAACCACTGCACTTTCGAGGGCAAGTACCCCTTCTGGCATGTGGATACGTTCAAAATCCACGACTGCCTCTTCACCCCCGGCGCCCGCGCCGCTCTCTGGTATTCGCGTAATGTGGAGATGACCGACACGCAGGTCGACGCCCCCAAGATGTTTCGCGAGATGGATGGCATCACGCTGCGCAACGTCCGCATTCCCGACGCCGAGGAGACCCTCTGGCACTGCGCAAACGTGCATATCCGCAATGTGGAAGTCGACAAGGCCGATTATCTCTTCATGCATTCCCATGACATCGACATAGAAGACTGGCGCCAGAACGGCAACTATTCCTTCCAGTACTGCCGCAACGCCGTGATCCGCAACGCCGTGATACATTCCAAGGATGCCTTCTGGGGCACGGAAAACGTCACGGTGTATGATTCCGAGCTCCACGGTGAGTATCTCGGCTGGCACTCGAAACGCCTCACCCTCGTGCGTTGCAAGATTTCCGGCACACAGCCCCTCTGCTACACCAAAGACCTCACTCTGGTGGACTGCGAGTTCGCCCCCGACTGCGACCTCGCTTTCGAGGATGCGGAGGTGAACGCCACCATCACCACGCCCGTGACGAGCGTGAAGAATCCCCGGAAGGGACATATCTGCGCCCCCTCTTTCGGCGAGGTCATAATCGATGAGCACTCCAAGGCTGCCGATCCCGTGGAGATAGTCACAACAGGCAAGTGAGAATGGAGCGCTTTGATTTTGACACGCTCACGCAGCGCCGGGGCACGTCGTCGATGAAATGGGACGGCGAGGGGGACCCTGAGGATGTGATTCCCCTCTGGGTGGCCGATATGGATTTCCGCACGGCTCCGGCCGTAACGGAGGCCCTGATGCGCCGCGTGGAGAGCGGCATATTCGGATACACGGATGTGCCGACAAGCTATTATGAGGCCCTGACGGAATGGTTCCGCTCGCGCCACGGCTGGATTATCCCGCGCCGCAATGTGATCTACACTTCAGGGGTGGTGCCGGCAATTTCGGCCATCATCAAGGCCTTGACGCGCCCCGGCGACGGGGTGATACTCCAGACCCCGGCTTACAACTGCTTCTTCTCTTCGATACGCAACAACGGCTGCATGCTCGCCCCCAATCCCCTGCGCCGAGTGGCCAAGGAGGGGGGATTCAGTTATGAGATAGATTTCGAGGGTCTGGAACGGCTCGCCTCCGATCCGCGCAACAGGCTCCTGATACTGTGCAATCCTCACAATCCTTCGGGGCGCGTCTGGACGCGTGAGGAGCTGATGCGCCTGCGCAACATCTGCACATGCCAAGGCGTGCGCGTGGTCAGCGATGAGATACACTGCGAGTTGGTCCATCCCGGCCAAGGGCCCTACGTGCCATACGCAACGGTTGACCCCGAGGCGGTGGTGTGCTGCTCGCCGAGCAAGGCCTTCAATACCGCCGGGCTGCAGATAGCCAACATCGTGTGTCCGTCGGCCGAGGTGCGCATAAGCGTAGACCGCGCCATCAACGATAATGAGGTCTGCGATGTCAATCCCTTCGGAGTCATCGGACTCGAGGCCGCTTACCGACACGGCGGGGAATGGCTCGATGCCCTCAACGACTATCTTTACGCCAATTACCTCTATCTGCGCGATGAGTTTGCCAAGTCCCTCCCGGCTCTGACCTTCTGCGATTCGCAGGCCACATACTTAGCATGGGTAGACATCACCGCGACCGGTCTGGACTCGGAACGCGTAGCCGAGATACTTCTCGACAAAGCCCGCGTGCGCGTCAGCCCGGGCGAGCATTATCATGACGGCTCATGCATCCGCATCAACTACGCCTGTCCGCGCGAGCGGCTCCGCGAGGCGGTGGAGCGCATGATTCCGGTCCTGAGCGCCCTGCTCTGACTCCGGGGGGAGGGGCATAG
The DNA here is from genome assembly GCA_964637105.1 of uncultured Sangeribacter sp. GTDB lineage: Bacteria > Bacteroidota > Bacteroidia > Bacteroidales > Muribaculaceae > Lepagella. Next base: position 5,427 of record CAZWVY010000100.1, read on the forward strand.
AGATATGAAGACTGATATAAGAATGATACGCGAGGGGCTCCCGCTGTCTCTAAGGCAGCGGGCAGTCCTCACTTTCATGCTCTCCCTCCCCGCGATGCTCGCACAGCTGTCGAGCATCGCCATGCAGTATATTGACGCATCGATGGTAGGCCGCCTCGGAGCGGACGACTCGGCTTCGATAGGCCTGGTCTCCACGAGCCTCTGGCTATTCTGGGGCATCTGCTCGGCCATGACTTCGGGATATTCCGTGCAAGTGGCCCACCGCGTGGGGGCCAAAGACAACGAAGGGGCGCGCGCGGTGCTCCGCCAGGGCATCACGGCGTCTCTGGCATTCAGCATACTGGTGACCATCATCGGGCTCGCCATCGCCGGGCCCCTCCCCCGCTGGCTCGGGGGCGACCCGGCAATCAACCGCAATGCGACCCTCTACTTCGTGGTTTTCATCGCGGCCCTGCCGCTGCTGACGCTCAACTACCTGGCCGGGGGGATGCTGAGGTGCGTGGGCAATATGAAGGTGCCCAGCGTGGTGAGCACGCTCATGTGCGTGCTCGACTGCCTGCTCAATTTCTTCCTAATCTTCCCAACGCGCCATATCGCCGTCGGGGGCACTGACATACTGATGCCCGGCGCGGGCCTCGGAGTGCTTGGCGCTGCCTTGGGCACTGTCGGCGCGGAGGCCATCTGCGCTGTGGTGATGCTCTACTTCTGCTGCGTGCGCCAGCCGGAGCTACGCCTTGCCGGCACGCGGGGCAGTTTCCGCCCCACGCGGGCCGTGACGCGCAAGGCCGCCTCCATCTCGGCCCCCATGACACTGGAGCACGCCATCATCTGCGGCGCCCAGATAGCCGTGACGGTCATCGTCACCCCGTTGGGCGTGATTGCCATAGCAGCCAACGCCTTTGCCGTCACTGCCGAGAGCCTGTGCTACATGCCCGGCTACGGCATCGGCGATGCGGCTACGGCCCTGACGGGCCAGAGCCACGGCGCGCGGCGTTTCGGTCTGGTGCGGCAGTTCGGATACATGTCGGTCGGCATGGGCATGGCCACCATGACGGTCATGGGCCTGGTGATGTATGTGTTCGCTCCTCAGATTATGGCCGTCATCACCCCCGTGGAGGCAATACGCGACCTCGGCGCTGAGGTGCTCCGCATCGAGGCGTGGGCCGAACCGATGTTCGCCGCCTCGATAGTGGCCTACGGGGCCTTCGTCGGCGTGGGTCAGACCAAGCTCCCCGCGCTGATGAACTTCGGCAGCATCTGGCTGGTGCGAGTCCCCCTCGCCTGGTGGCTCTCCAAGCCGATGGGTCTGCGAGGCGTATGGCTGGCCATGTGCATCGAGCTCTGTTTCCGGGGCCTCATATTCTTAGGGCGCCTGATTTTCTCCAAGTGGTACAGGGAGGGCGCCGGCAAAGAAACTCCGGCAGTGCCTCCGGCTCCGGTCGACAATGTGTGACGGATACAATATACTGACCCTTTAACAGTTTTACATAATAACCTTCTAACATACAAACAAATGAAAAAGATGCTTTTCGCAGGCGCGCTGGCCGCCTCTCTCTTCTCCTCCTCATGCCATGCTGAAAAAACCGCCACGGCCTCCGATGATGTGCCTGTGGTGTATCACATCTCTGACATCTCGCCCGAAAATCTCGTGAAGATATACAAGGCTTTAGGCCGCGAGGCCCAAGGGAAGGTGGCGGTCAAGATCTCCACCGGCGAGAGCTCGGCCACCAATTACCTGCGTCCGGAGATGATAAAGCCCCTCGTGGATGAGGTGCAGGGCACAATAGTGGAGTGCAATACTGCCTACGAGGGCAGCCGCCGCTACACTTCCGACCATCTCAAGGCCATTGAGGAACGCGGCTACCCCGCCATCGCCACATGCGACATCCTGGACTCCGAGGGTGAGGTGAACCTTCCAATCAAGGGGGGAAAGCATCTCAAATATCATATCGTAGGAAATCATTATCCAATTTATGACTTCACTATCGTGCTGAGCCACTTCAAGGGCCACCAGATGGGTGGCTTCGGGGGCGCGCTGAAGAATATCTCAATCGGCCTGGGCTCATCCAACGGCAAGGCATATATCCACAGCGCCGGCGCCACCCAAGATGCTGACCAGACCTGGGGCAAGGTGGCCGACCAGAAGGATTTCCTCGAGTCGATGGCCGAGGCCTCCAAGGCGGTTGTCGACTATGCCGGGGAGAATATCCTCTATATCAATGTGGCCAACAATCTCAGCGTAGACTGCGACTGCAATGCCCACCCGGCCGCTCCGGAGATGAACGACCTCGGCATCTATGCCTCGCTCGACCCCGTGGCTGTGGACCAGGCATGCGTGGAGGCCGTCTTCAACGCCCACGATGAGGGGAAGGCGGCTCTGATCGAGCGCATTAATTCCCGCCTCGGGACCCACACCATCGACCATGCTGCCGAGCTCGGCGTGGGGTCAAAAGCCTACCGCCTCGTAGAGTTGCAATAATTTTCCTCCCCCTCGGGCTAAAATAGCGTGCCATATGCAGTTCCTGCGGGTCTCTGACCCGCAGCCCCAACCCTCGCCGCGCGGCACCATCATACTCTCGACTGTGCATATTTGAACTGCGGGTCAGAGACCCGCAGGAACTTAAAGAACTCGTCCTACTGGAGTTCCTGCGGGTCTCTGACCCGCAGCCCCAACCCTCGCCGCGCGGCACCATCAT
>CAZWVY010000101.1:0-8076 GCA_964637105.1 uncultured Sangeribacter sp.
CGGCCCCGCTGGCTGCGCAGGACGGCACGAACGCATACAGTTTCCTGGAGATTCCATCCTCGTCCCATGTCATGGCCTTGGGCGGAGGGGGCATCGCCCTGATTGACGATGACGTGGCCCTCGTTCAGGAAAACCCGGCCCTGATGGGCCCCGAAATCGACCGTCAGGTCGCCTTGGGATACATGCACTGGTTCGGCAGCGCGAATTTTGCCTCGGCCCGTTTCGGAATGGGGGCCGGCGAGCGCTCCGGATGGGCCGTCGGCCTGCGGTATCTCGGATATGGCGACATGACCTACACTGACCCCGACGGCACGGTCGGAGGCACGTTCTCAGCCAGCGACATCGTGGCCGAAGGCACATACTCGCACGACATCACCGACCGCCTGCGCGGAGGCATCAACCTCAAGCTGGCATACAGCCATTATGAGCAGTACAGCGCGGTAGCCATGGGTGTGGACCTCGGCCTGAGCTACTACGATGATGACCACCGCCTCTCGCTCGCCCTGGTGATGAGCAATGCCGGAGGCCAGCTGAAACGTTTCAACGAGACCCATGACCGCCTCCCCTTCGACTTGAAGTTAGGATACATGCAGGGACTCGGCTCCTCTCCCTTCAGCCTCGCTATAACGGCCACGCACCTGACCAAGTGGAAACTCCCCTACACACATTACGACTCCCAGAACCCGGAAGCCGAGCCCGAGGAGAAGCACAGCTTCACCTCCGACCTCTTCCGCCACCTTATTTTCGGACTTCAGTACGCTCCGTCGGAACGATTTTACGCCGCAATCGGTTATAATTACAAGACCCGCACTGACATGGCATCCTACAGCCGCAGCTTCCTCTCCGGATGGTCAGCAGGCGTAGGGCTCAACGTCAAGGCCTTCCGCATCGGAGTGGCATATGCGCAGCCCCACCGGGGCGGCACAAGCCTGATGCTGAATGTGGCCATGAACATCGGGGAACTGTTATGACTATGGCCAAGAAAAAGAATTCCTCAGCGCAAAGCGCCGCCCCTCTGACAGGGAGCGAGCGCCACGGCACGGTGGTGCGCAATACCGGTAGCGCATACACTGTGCGCCTTGACTCGGGTGAGGCGGTCAACTGCCGCATCAAGGGCAATTTCCGCATCAAGGGCATCCGCACCACCAATCCCGTGGCCGTGGGCGACCATGTGACGGTGCGCGCAGCAGCCGATGACGCAGACTATATCACAGCCGTCTCGCCCCGCCGCAACTATATCATACGCCGCGCCTCCAATCTCTCGAAAGAGAGCCACATACTCGCGGCCAATCTCGACCTGGCCATGCTCGTGGCCACGTTGCGCGAGCCCGAGACCCCCCTGCAGTTCATAGACCGCTTCATGGCCACTGCCGAGGCATACAGTGTGACGCCCATGCTGGTGCTCAACAAGATAGATACCTGGGACGAGGACGACCGCGCCCTGGGCGAGGCCGTTGCGACGCTCTACCGCTCAATCGGTTACGGAGTGCTCATGGTGTCAGCACATACCGGCGAAGGTCTCGAATCGCTCCGCGAGGCCACGAAGGACAAAATCTCCCTGCTCGCCGGGAACAGCGGCGTGGGCAAGTCCTCGCTTATCAACGCCCTCGTGCCCGGAGCCGGACTCCGCACCGGCCGGATCTCCGCCCTTCACCACACGGGGCGCCACACCACCACCTTCTCCGAGATGATACCCCTCCCCTACGGAGGCGACATCATAGACATCCCCGGCGTCAGGGGATTCGGCACGATCGACTTCGAGCCCGAGGAGGTGTCACACTTCTTTCCCGAGATTTTCCGCGCCGGCCGCGAATGCCGATACGGCAACTGCCTCCACACCGGCGAGCCCGGATGCGCTGTCATCCCCGCCGTGGAGCGCCACGAGATTTCCGAAAGCCGATACGCCTCCTACCTCTCCATTCTCGAAGAGGCCCGCGAGGAGGCGGGCGCCGACAAATACCGCAAGCCATTCTGATTCCGCCACCCTCACCCCGCTGACTGCCGATGAAAGACGATTCCGCTCCGAAAGAGACCGCGCCTGAAGAGACCGCTCCGAAGCGCCATCTGATACGCCCCGCCTGGCTCCGCATCACCCTCAAGACGCTGATGTGGATTGTCATCGCGGTGCTCCTCATACCTGTGCTCCTCTATATCCCGTCGGTGCAGACGCTGGTCAAGAACATCGCCTGCGGCATCGTGCGCGACAAGTCGGGCATGGACATAGACATCGACCGCCTCTCGCTGCGCTTCCCTCTTGACCTGACCCTGGAGGGGGTGAAGGTGATCGAGGCCGCAGGCGACACAATGGCCACGGCCGGCAAGGCGGAGATAGATGTCAAGCTCATGCCCCTGCTCAAGCTCGACGTGCAGCTCAGACGGCTCCGCCTCAGCGAGGGCTCCTACCGGATGGTATCGCCCGATTCATCCATGATACTTAAGATCAGGGCCGGGCTCCTCGAAGCCGATGACAAGTCTTCGGCCAATCTCAAGGATATGCACATCCTGCTCAACGAGGCCCTGCTCAAGGATGGGCGTGTGGACCTATACATGGATGTCTGGAAGAAAAAGCCGACGCCCGACACGGCTTCGACGCAAATGCTCATCGAGGCGCGCAAGCTGCGCCTGGAAAACTTCACTTTCGCCATGTCAATGCTCCCCACCATTGACACGCTCACTTTCACCACCAAGGCCCTGAGCATAGACAATGGCCGGGTCGACCTGACCAACAGCGTCATCACGGCCTCCCGCCTTGCTGCTGCCAATGGTGATGTGGTCTACCTGACTCCTACCCCCGAATATGTCGCCGCGCATCCCGCGCCGGTCGACACCGTCTCACCTCCCTCCCCTCCGATGATTATAAAGGGCGACAGTGTTAGCCTTGACAATTTCAATGTGCTCTATGCCGTCAAGGGAGCCAAGCCCCTCCCCGGATTCGATGCGTCATACATCAGCCTTAGCGATCTGTCGGCAGGCGTGCGGGATTTCTACAACGCAGCCTCCACGCTTCGCGTGCCCATCAGGCGGCTCTCCGGAGCCGAGCGCAGCGGGCTGCGCATCACCGAGGGCTACGGCGAAGTGGACATCGACTCCACAGGCCTGGCTCTCAACGGACTGCATGTGCTGACTCCCTGGTCACGCATAGAGGCCACCGCCGGCCTCCCCTTCGCGCTGATGCAGATGCAACCCTCGGCCCCACTCAATGTGGAGGCAAATGCCTCGCTCGGGTGGCCCGACATTGAGGCTTTCATGCCTTCGCTTGCCACATACACAAAAATGATGCCTCAGCGCAAGCCTCTCAATCTGCGGCTCATGGCCTCCGGCACGTTAGGCGACGCGGTCATCGAGCAGTTTGACGCCGCCATACCGGGAGCTGTCTCGCTGCGCGCTTCGGGACGGGCAGCCAATGCACTCGACTTCAAGAAACTCGATGCTGCCCTCAAGTTTGACGGCGAGCTCGCCGACCCCTCCCTGGCCAAGCGTATCGCCGGACTTGACATGTATGTGCCATCGCTGACCCTTAAAGGGACCGCCACAGCTCTGCGCGAGACCTACGGGGCGGATTTCAGCCTCGTCACCTCGGCCGGAAATGTCGCTGCCAAGGGAAAGGTGGCCATGAATTCCGAAAGATATGACGCCAATGTCGACATAGACCGCTTCAATGTGGCTCCATTCGCGCCGACGTTGGGCGTTGGGCATGTGACGGCCCAGCTGTCGGCCCACGGGGCCGGGTTCAATCCCGAAAAACCGGGAGCGGCCACCAATGTGGTGCTCGACCTGCGGAGCGCGGAATACAACAGCCACCTGCTGCGCGACCTCCACGCGGATGTGACCCTTGAGAAGGGTGTCTTCACCATTGATGCCTCCTCCCCCAATCCGGCCTGCGATTTCGCCCTCTCGGGCCGCGGCACTGTGGCCCCGGATGACTACCGCTTCGACCTGCAGGGAGACCTGCGCAATGTCGACCTCATGCAGCTCGGCCTCTCCAAGACCGAGAACAGGGGTACGGGGCGCTTCACTGTCTCCGGCTCCGCCTCCCCGGCGCGCTGGCTCTATGACGTGGACCTCGCCCTGGAGGATGTGGACTGGAATCTCGATGAGTCCCGCTACGACATTCCCGGAGGCCTCAGGGCCAAGGTGCGCTCCACTCCGGTCGACACGTATGTCAGCCTGGACGGCGACCGCGTCGATGTCCTGTTTGAGAGTCCCTATAATATGAAATATGTCGTCAGCACCTTCTCGAGCATTGCCTCGCGGATTCCCGGGCAGCTGGAGCGGCGCAATTTCAACATGGGGGCCATCCAGGACTCCCTGCCGATGTTCCGCCTGCGCGCCAATGCCAACGACCGCGGCCTTCTGGCGGGGCTCCTCGGCCCCTCGGGCATCTCGATGGACAGCGTATGGCTCGACCTGGGCAAGGACACCATAGTCAAGGGACGCGCGGAGCTGCTCAACCTCAAGACCGCCTCCCTGGCCCTCGACACCATCGGGCTGCGCCTCTCGCAGCGCGGCGAGATGCTGGACTACCGCCTGCATGTGGGCAACCGTCCCGGGACGATGGACGAGTTTGCCGATGTCAACCTCAACGGCTACCTGGCCTCCAACCGCCTGTCAATGTCACTCACACAGCATAACCTCAAGGGAGAGCAGGGATACCGCCTCGGTCTCACGGCCGCTGTGACAGACAGTGTGGCCACTGTCCACTTCACCCCGCTGAGCGCGACAATCGGCTACATGCCCTGGCGGTTCAATATCGACAACCATGTGGACTACACCTTCAAGACGCGCCGCATTGACGCCAATCTCCAGGCGAAGAGCAACGAGAGCTCCATACTGCTCGCCACCTCTGACATCCCCGATTCCGAGGGCATCCGCGCGCGCCTGAAGCTGGACAATATCAAGATAGAGGATTTCCTCAACATGATGCCCGACGCTCCCCCGGTGGCCGGAGTGCTCAACACTGACCTCACCCTCGACTATACCGGCACAGCCTTGGAGGGCCAGGGCGACCTGACTCTGCGCGACCTCACATACGCCCGCAGCCGGGTGGGAGACTTCAACCTCACCCTCGATGCCGGGCGCGACAGGAACGGCGACACCCGCGCGACGGTCGGCCTCAAGGTGGATGACAATCCCGTGCTGGCCCTTCACACGGAGCTGATGCCAGACTCGGCCAAGACTGTCCTGGAGCCCCGAAACACTTTCCTCTCGCTGATGGATTTCCCCCTGTCGGTGGCCAATCCCTTCTTAGGGCCTGAGGTAGGCAGGCTGTCAGGCACCCTGAGCGGACGCATGGACCTCACGGGCAATTTCACCAACCCCATCCTCAACGGCCAGATAGCATGCGACTCCGTGCGTGTCTACATAGCGATGCTCGGCAGCGCGCTCACCTTTGATGAAGACCCCATCACGGTGCGCGACAACGTGCTTAATTTCAATAATTTCGATATTTACGGCTCGAACTCCAACCCCCTTACTCTGCGGGGCAAGGTGGATGCCACGAAGTTCAGCGACATCAGCCTCGACCTGGCACTGTCGGGAAGCAACGTGCAGCTCATCAACAGCCAGCAGTCTTCGGGGGCCGAGCTGTACGGCAAGCTGTTCCTCGACCTGGACGCGACTGCCAAGGGACGCCTGCGCCTGCTCAATGTCACCGGCAACGTCAACATGCTCGGCACGACCGACATCACCTATGATATGCCGGTCGACAATGCCATCATGGCGCGCCAGAACGGCAATGTGGTGCAATTTGTCAATTTATCAGACACGACACAGGTGGCCAAAGCCGATTCAATAGGCTCCTCGATGCTTATGCGGATCAACGCGACGGCTACAATCACCCCCGGGGCCGTGGTGAATGTAATCATTCCCAAGAGCGACGCCGGAAGCGGCAGTGTGCAGGTAGCCCCATCGGGCACCCTCACCTTCTTCCAGAACTATATGGGTGACCAGACCCTCAACGGCACTTTGACGCTCAACAGCGGCTATGTGCGCTACACAGTGGCGCAGGTGGTGCAGAAGAAGTTTGACTTCGAGCCTAACAGCACCATCCACTGGAGCGGCCAGATGATGAACCCGGCCCTCAACATCCACGCCGTGGATGTGGTGAAGGCCAGTGTCTCGCAAGGCTCTACGACCCAGGCGGTCAATTTTAATGTGGAGTTGGGTGTGACAGGCACTCTGAGTTCGCCCAAGGTGCAGTTCGACCTCTCAACCGAAGACGACATGTCAATCCAGAACGCCCTGCAGGGCATGACTGCCGACCAGCGCTCCACGCAGGCGATGAACATGCTCATCACCGGGCAGTACACCGGAGCCGGCGCCAAGACTGTCAACTCCAATATGCTGACCAGCAACCTCTACGGCATGCTGGCCTCACAGCTCAACGCCCTTGCGGCCAAGACAATCAAGGGTGTGGACCTCTCGTTTGGCATCGATCAGTATGAGACGGGCACCAACGGCGAGACAAGCACTGCCACGAGCTATTCCTACCAGGTGTCGAAGTCGCTCTTCAATAACCGCTTCAAGATTCTTGTCGGCGGCAACTATTCCACCGATCCCTCGGCGGATGACAACTTCGCCGAAAACCTCATCAGCGACATCAGCTTCGAGTACATCCTGCGCCAGACGACCTCGACCACCTTCTCGGCCAAGCTCTTCCGCCACATGGGCTACGAGAATATCCTCGAAGGAGAGGTCACTGAGACCGGCCTCGGCCTTGTGCTCAAACGGCGCCTGTCAAACCTGCGCTCCCTCTTCCGCCTGTGGGGGCGCCGTCGTCCCAAGGAAGATGGCGATTCCATATCCGCCGATACTGTCCCCTCGCCCGCTCCTCTGCCGGCTGACACCGCGCAGCCCGGCCCCGTTGACATCACCCGTAAGACCCCGTCCAAATCCTCCGAAAAATGAAGCATCACGGCTTTTCCATAATATCGCGCGCCCTGGCCTGCGCCCTCCCCATGCTGCTGCTCATAGCCGGGGCTTGCAGCACGACCAAGAGCCTGGGCCCCGACCAGACCCTCTACACGGGCATCAAATACATCAAGATCAACACCCCGGAGGGGGAGAAGGTGCCTGATGAGCTCATCTCGACCATCAAGGGGGATGTCAGCGTCAAGCCCAACAGCCCGATACCGTTCTTTAGTCCCTTCGTGCGCAATCCCTTCCAGATCGGCCTCTGGGCCTACAATATCCCCGATTCGGCCAAGGGCCTCAAGGGCCTCATCAGGAAATGGTTTGCCAAGCCGCCGGTGCTCGTGGGCGAGGTGAAACCGCAGCTGCGCACACGCCTCGTGGAGCAGACCCTCGCCGACGCCGGCTATTTCGGCTCCACGGCCACGTATGAGATTGACTACTACAAGAACAATCCCAAGAAAGCGCTGATAAACTACACCTTCAATATCGCCCCGGCCAACCCCATTGACTCCCTTATCCTCCTGAGCCGCGACAGCGTGCCTGTATGCCGCGAGATTGACTCTCTGGCCCGCATCAGCCCCTATCTGCAGAAGGGGGAGCGTTTCAGCGTCGACTCCCTCTCGGCCGCCCGCGTGCATATCGTCAACGCCCTGCGCAACCGGGGATACTACTACATGCGCCCGGAATACATAGAGTTCCTCGCTGACACGTTCCTCAATCCGGGCAATGTGGCCCTGAAGCTGACTCTGGCATCAAACCTGCCGGACTTCGTGATGCGGCAGTTCCGCGTGGGCGAGGTCATCACAACCATCGAAAGGCGCAGCCGCCGCAATCCCGGCACCCCCGACACTATGCAGACCTCGCGCGGCGAGCTCATCGTAATGCGTCCCGCCCGCGTGCGCAAAAACCTCATCCCGGGGTGTATCACCCTGCGCGAGGGGCGCCTCTTCACCGTGCGCAACATGGACCGCACCCAGACGCGCCTGTCGCGCCTGGGCATCTTCAGCGACATCACTATCCAGCCGGTACCGACTGACACCTCGGCCAAGAACCCGACCCTCAACACCTACATCACCTGCCGCTTCGACCGCCCCATCGAGGTCAGCCTTGAGGTCAATGCCACATCCAAGTCAAACAGCTACATCGGCCCCGGACTGATAGCAA
>CAZWVY010000102.1:0-8076 GCA_964637105.1 uncultured Sangeribacter sp.
CGGCCCCGCTGGCTGCGCAGGACGGCACGAACGCATACAGTTTCCTGGAGATTCCCTCCTCGTCCCATGCCATGGCCTTGGGCGGAGGGGGCATCGCCCTGATTGACGATGACGTGGCCCTCGTACAGGAAAACCCGGCCCTGATGGGCCCCGAGATCGACCGTCAGGTCGCATTGGGATACATGCACTGGTTCGGCAGCGCGAATTTCGCCTCGGCCCGTTTCGGTATGGGGGCCGGCGAACGCTCCGGATGGGCCGTCGGCCTGCGGTACCTCGGATATGGCGACATGACCTACACTGACCCCGACGGCACGGTCGGAGGCACCTTCTCAGCCAGCGACATCGTGGCCGAAGGCACATACTCGCACGACATCACCGACCGCCTGCGCGGAGGCATCAACCTCAAGCTGGCATACAGCCATTATGAGCAGTACAGCGCGGTAGCCATGGGTGTGGACCTCGGCCTGAGCTACTACGATGATGACCACCGCCTCTCGCTCGCCCTGGTGATGAGCAATGCCGGAGGCCAGCTGAAACGTTTCAACGAGACCCATGACCGCCTCCCCTTCGACTTGAAGTTAGGATACATGCAGGGACTCGGCTCCTCTCCCTTCAGCCTCGCTATAACGGCCACGCACCTGACCAAGTGGAAACTCCCCTACACACATTACGACTCCCAGAACCCGGAAGCCGAGCCCGAGGAGAAGCACAGCTTCACCTCCGACCTCTTCCGCCACCTTATTTTCGGACTTCAGTACGCTCCGTCGGAACGATTTTACGCCGCAATCGGTTATAATTACAAGACCCGCACTGACATGGCATCCTACAGCCGCAGCTTCCTCTCCGGATGGTCAGCAGGCGTAGGGCTCAACGTCAAGGCCTTCCGCATCGGAGTGGCATATGCGCAGCCCCACCGGGGCGGCACAAGCCTGATGCTGAATGTGGCCATGAACATCGGGGAACTGTTATGACTATGGCCAAGAAAAAGAATTCCTCAGCGCAAAGCGCCGCCCCTCTGACAGGGAGCGAGCGCCACGGCACGGTGGTGCGCAATACCGGTAGCGCATACACTGTGCGCCTTGACTCGGGTGAGGCGGTCAACTGCCGCATCAAGGGCAATTTCCGCATCAAGGGCATCCGCACCACCAATCCCGTGGCCGTGGGCGACCATGTGACGGTGCGCGCAGCAGCCGATGACGCAGACTATATCACAGCCGTCTCGCCCCGCCGCAACTATATCATACGCCGCGCCTCCAATCTCTCGAAAGAGAGCCACATACTCGCGGCCAATCTCGACCTGGCCATGCTCGTGGCCACGTTGCGCGAGCCCGAGACCCCCCTGCAGTTCATAGACCGCTTCATGGCCACTGCCGAGGCATACAGTGTGACGCCCATGCTGGTGCTCAACAAGATAGATACCTGGGACGAGGACGACCGCGCCCTGGGCGAGGCCGTTGCGACGCTCTACCGCTCAATCGGTTACGGAGTGCTCATGGTGTCAGCACATACCGGCGAAGGTCTCGAATCGCTCCGCGAGGCCACGAAGGACAAAATCTCCCTGCTCGCCGGGAACAGCGGCGTGGGCAAGTCCTCGCTTATCAACGCCCTCGTGCCCGGAGCCGGACTCCGCACCGGCCGGATCTCCGCCCTTCACCACACGGGGCGCCACACCACCACCTTCTCCGAGATGATACCCCTCCCCTACGGAGGCGACATCATAGACATCCCCGGCGTCAGGGGATTCGGCACGATCGACTTCGAGCCCGAGGAGGTGTCACACTTCTTTCCCGAGATTTTCCGCGCCGGCCGCGAATGCCGATACGGCAACTGCCTCCACACCGGCGAGCCCGGATGCGCTGTCATCCCCGCCGTGGAGCGCCACGAGATTTCCGAAAGCCGATACGCCTCCTACCTCTCCATTCTCGAAGAGGCCCGCGAGGAGGCGGGCGCCGACAAATACCGCAAGCCATTCTGATTCCGCCACCCTCACCCCGCTGACTGCCGATGAAAGACGATTCCGCTCCGAAAGAGACCGCGCCTGAAGAGACCGCTCCGAAGCGCCATCTGATACGCCCCGCCTGGCTCCGCATCACCCTCAAGACGCTGATGTGGATTGTCATCGCGGTGCTCCTCATACCTGTGCTCCTCTATATCCCGTCGGTGCAGACGCTGGTCAAGAACATCGCCTGCGGCATCGTGCGCGACAAGTCGGGCATGGACATAGACATCGACCGCCTCTCGCTGCGCTTCCCTCTTGACCTGACCCTGGAGGGGGTGAAGGTGATCGAGGCCGCAGGCGACACAATGGCCACGGCCGGCAAGGCGGAGATAGATGTCAAGCTCATGCCCCTGCTCAAGCTCGACGTGCAGCTCAGACGGCTCCGCCTCAGCGAGGGCTCCTACCGGATGGTATCGCCCGATTCATCCATGATACTTAAGATCAGGGCCGGGCTCCTCGAAGCCGATGACAAGTCTTCGGCCAATCTCAAGGATATGCACATCCTGCTCAACGAGGCCCTGCTCAAGGATGGGCGTGTGGACCTATACATGGATGTCTGGAAGAAAAAGCCGACGCCCGACACGGCTTCGACGCAAATGCTCATCGAGGCGCGCAAGCTGCGCCTGGAAAACTTCACTTTCGCCATGTCAATGCTCCCCACCATTGACACGCTCACTTTCACCACCAAGGCCCTGAGCATAGACAATGGCCGGGTCGACCTGACCAACAGCGTCATCACGGCCTCCCGCCTTGCTGCTGCCAATGGTGATGTGGTCTACCTGACTCCTACCCCCGAATATATCGCCGCGCATCCGGCGCCAATCGACACCGTCTCACCTCCCTCCCCTCCGATGATAATAAAGGGCGACAGCGTGAGCCTTGACAATTTCAATGTGCTCTATGCCGTCAAGGGGGCCAAGCCCCTCCCCGGATTCGACGCGTCATACATCAGCCTTAGCGGTCTGTCGGCAGGCGTACGGGATTTTTACAACGCAGCCTCCACGCTTCGCGTGCCAATCAGCCGGCTCTGCGGAGCCGAGCGCAGCGGCCTGCGCATCACCGAGGGCTACGGCGAAGTGGACATCGACTCCACGGGCCTGGCTCTCAACGGGCTGCATGTGCTGACTCCCTGGTCGCGCATCGAGGCCACGGCAGGTCTCCCCTTCGCGCTGATGCAGATGCAACCCTCTGCCCCCCTCAATGTGGAGGCAAATGCCTCGCTCGGCTGGCCCGACATTGAGGCTTTCATGCCGGCGTTGGCCACGTACACAAAATTGATGCCCCAGCGCAAGCCTCTCAATCTGCGGCTCATGGCCTCGGGCACGTTAGGCGACGCGGTCATCGAGAAGTTTGACGCCGCCATACCGGGAGCTGTCTCGCTGCGCGCTTCGGGACGGGCGGCCAATGCACTCGACTTCAAGAAACTCGATGCTGCCATCAAGTTTGACGGCGAGCTCGCCGACCCCTCCCTGGCCAAGCGTATTGCCGGACTTGACATGTATGTGCCATCGCTGACCCTTAAAGGGACCGCCACAGCCCTGCGCGAGACCTACGGGGCCGATTTCAGCCTCGTCACCTCGGCCGGAAATGTGGCGGCTAAGGGAAAGGTGGCCATGAATTCCGAAAGATATGACGCCAATGTCGACATAGACCGCTTCAATGTGGCTCCATTCGCGCCGACGTTGGGCGTTGGGCATGTGACGGCCCAGCTGTCGGCCCACGGGGCCGGGTTCAATCCCGAAAAACCGGGAGCGGCCACCAATGTGGTGCTCGACCTGCGGAGCGCGGAATACAACAGCCACCTGCTGCGCGACCTCCACGCGGATGTGACCCTTGAGAAGGGTGTCTTCACCATTGATGCCTCCTCCCCCAATCCGGCCTGCGATTTCGCCCTCTCGGGCCGCGGCACTGTGGCCCCGGATGACTACCGCTTCGACCTGCAGGGAGACCTGCGCAATGTCGACCTCATGCAGCTCGGCCTCTCCAAGACCGAGAACAGGGGTACGGGGCGCTTCACTGTCTCCGGCTCCGCCTCCCCGGCGCGCTGGCTCTATGACGTGGACCTCGCCCTGGAGGATGTGGACTGGAATCTCGATGAGTCCCGCTACGACATTCCCGGAGGCCTCAGGGCCAAGGTGCGCTCCACTCCGGTCGACACGTATGTCAGCCTGGACGGCGACCGCGTCGATGTCCTGTTTGAGAGTCCCTATAATATGAAATATGTCGTCAGCACCTTCTCGAGCATTGCCTCGCGGATTCCCGGGCAGCTGGAGCGGCGCAATTTCAACATGGGGGCCATCCAGGACTCCCTGCCGATGTTCCGCCTGCGCGCCAATGCCAACGACCGCGGCCTTCTGGCGGGGCTCCTCGGCCCCTCGGGCATCTCGATGGACAGCGTATGGCTCGACCTGGGCAAGGACACCATAGTCAAGGGACGCGCGGAGCTGCTCAACCTCAAGACCGCCTCCCTGGCCCTCGACACCATCGGGCTGCGCCTCTCGCAGCGCGGCGAGATGCTGGACTACCGCCTGCATGTGGGCAACCGTCCCGGGACGATGGACGAGTTTGCCGATGTCAACCTCAACGGCTACCTGGCCTCCAACCGCCTGTCAATGTCACTCACACAGCATAACCTCAAGGGAGAGCAGGGATACCGCCTCGGTCTCACGGCCGCTGTGACAGACAGTGTGGCCACTGTCCACTTCACCCCGCTGAGCGCGACAATCGGCTACATGCCCTGGCGGTTCAATATCGACAACCATGTGGACTACACCTTCAAGACGCGCCGCATTGACGCCAATCTCCAGGCGAAGAGCAACGAGAGCTCCATACTGCTCGCCACCTCTGACATCCCCGATTCCGAGGGCATCCGCGCGCGCCTGAAGCTGGACAATATCAAGATAGAGGATTTCCTCAACATGATGCCCGACGCTCCCCCGGTGGCCGGAGTGCTCAACACTGACCTCACCCTCGACTATACCGGCACAGCCTTGGAGGGCCAGGGCGACCTGACTCTGCGCGACCTCACATACGCCCGCAGCCGGGTGGGAGACTTCAACCTCACCCTCGATGCCGGGCGCGACAGGAACGGCGACACCCGCGCGACGGTCGGCCTCAAGGTGGATGACAATCCCGTGCTGGCCCTTCACACGGAGCTGATGCCAGACTCGGCCAAGACTGTCCTGGAGCCCCGAAACACTTTCCTCTCGCTGATGGATTTCCCCCTGTCGGTGGCCAATCCCTTCTTAGGGCCTGAGGTAGGCAGGCTGTCAGGCACCCTGAGCGGACGCATGGACCTCACGGGCAATTTCACCAACCCCATCCTCAACGGCCAGATAGCATGCGACTCCGTGCGTGTCTACATAGCGATGCTCGGCAGCGCGCTCACCTTTGATGAAGACCCCATCACGGTGCGCGACAACGTGCTTAATTTCAATAATTTCGATATTTACGGCTCGAACTCCAACCCCCTTACTCTGCGGGGCAAGGTGGATGCCACGAAGTTCAGCGACATCAGCCTCGACCTGGCACTGTCGGGAAGCAACGTGCAGCTCATCAACAGCCAGCAGTCTTCGGGGGCCGAGCTGTACGGCAAGCTGTTCCTCGACCTGGACGCGACTGCCAAGGGACGCCTGCGCCTGCTCAATGTCACCGGCAACGTCAACATGCTCGGCACGACCGACATCACCTATGATATGCCGGTCGACAATGCCATCATGGCGCGCCAGAACGGCAATGTGGTGCAATTTGTCAATTTATCAGACACGACACAGGTGGCCAAAGCCGATTCAATAGGCTCCTCGATGCTTATGCGGATCAACGCGACGGCTACAATCACCCCCGGGGCCGTGGTGAATGTAATCATTCCCAAGAGCGACGCCGGAAGCGGCAGTGTGCAGGTAGCCCCATCGGGCACCCTCACCTTCTTCCAGAACTATATGGGTGACCAGACCCTCAACGGCACTTTGACGCTCAACAGCGGCTATGTGCGCTACACAGTGGCGCAGGTGGTGCAGAAGAAGTTTGACTTCGAGCCTAACAGCACCATCCACTGGAGCGGCCAGATGATGAACCCGGCCCTCAACATCCACGCCGTGGATGTGGTGAAGGCCAGTGTCTCGCAAGGCTCTACGACCCAGGCGGTCAATTTTAATGTGGAGTTGGGTGTGACAGGCACTCTGAGTTCGCCCAAGGTGCAGTTCGACCTCTCAACCGAAGACGACATGTCAATCCAGAACGCCCTGCAGGGCATGACTGCCGACCAGCGCTCCACGCAGGCGATGAACATGCTCATCACCGGGCAGTACACCGGAGCCGGCGCCAAGACTGTCAACTCCAATATGCTGACCAGCAACCTCTACGGCATGCTGGCCTCACAGCTCAACGCCCTTGCGGCCAAGACAATCAAGGGTGTGGACCTCTCGTTTGGCATCGATCAGTATGAGACGGGCACCAACGGCGAGACAAGCACTGCCACGAGCTATTCCTACCAGGTGTCGAAGTCGCTCTTCAATAACCGCTTCAAGATTCTTGTCGGCGGCAACTATTCCACCGATCCCTCGGCGGATGACAACTTCGCCGAAAACCTCATCAGCGACATCAGCTTCGAGTACATCCTGCGCCAGACGACCTCGACCACCTTCTCGGCCAAGCTCTTCCGCCACATGGGCTACGAGAATATCCTCGAAGGAGAGGTCACTGAGACCGGCCTCGGCCTTGTGCTCAAACGGCGCCTGTCAAACCTGCGCTCCCTCTTCCGCCTGTGGGGGCGCCGTCGTCCCAAGGAAGATGGCGATTCCATATCCGCCGATACTGTCCCCTCGCCCGCTCCTCTGCCGGCTGACACCGCGCAGCCCGGCCCCGTTGACATCACCCGTAAGACCCCGTCCAAATCCTCCGAAAAATGAAGCATCACGGCTTTTCCATAATATCGCGCGCCCTGGCCTGCGCCCTCCCCATGCTGCTGCTCATAGCCGGGGCTTGCAGCACGACCAAGAGCCTGGGCCCCGACCAGACCCTCTACACGGGCATCAAATACATCAAGATCAACACCCCGGAGGGGGAGAAGGTGCCTGATGAGCTCATCTCGACCATCAAGGGGGATGTCAGCGTCAAGCCCAACAGCCCGATACCGTTCTTTAGTCCCTTCGTGCGCAATCCCTTCCAGATCGGCCTCTGGGCCTACAATATCCCCGATTCGGCCAAGGGCCTCAAGGGCCTCATCAGGAAATGGTTTGCCAAGCCGCCGGTGCTCGTGGGCGAGGTGAAACCGCAGCTGCGCACACGCCTCGTGGAGCAGACCCTCGCCGACGCCGGCTATTTCGGCTCCACGGCCACGTATGAGATTGACTACTACAAGAACAATCCCAAGAAAGCGCTGATAAACTACACCTTCAATATCGCCCCGGCCAACCCCATTGACTCCCTTATCCTCCTGAGCCGCGACAGCGTGCCTGTATGCCGCGAGATTGACTCTCTGGCCCGCATCAGCCCCTATCTGCAGAAGGGGGAGCGTTTCAGCGTCGACTCCCTCTCGGCCGCCCGCGTGCATATCGTCAACGCCCTGCGCAACCGGGGATACTACTACATGCGCCCGGAATACATAGAGTTCCTCGCTGACACGTTCCTCAATCCGGGCAATGTGGCCCTGAAGCTGACTCTGGCATCAAACCTGCCGGACTTCGTGATGCGGCAGTTCCGCGTGGGCGAGGTCATCACAACCATCGAAAGGCGCAGCCGCCGCAATCCCGGCACCCCCGACACTATGCAGACCTCGCGCGGCGAGCTCATCGTAATGCGCCCCGCCCGTGTGCGCAAAAACCTCATCCCGGGGTGCATCACCCTGCGCGAAGGGCGCCTCTTCACCGTACGCAACATGGACCGCACCCAGACTCGCCTGTCGCGCCTGGGCATCTTCAGCGACATCACCATCCAGCCGGTACCCGCCGACACCTCGGCCAAGAACCCGATCCTCAACACCTACATCACCTGCCGCTTCGACCGCCCCATCGAGGTCAGCCTCGAGGTCAATGCCACATCCAAGTCAAACAGCTACATCGGCCCCGGACTGATAGCAA
>CAZWVY010000103.1:0-8055 GCA_964637105.1 uncultured Sangeribacter sp.
GACTATGCCATGATGCTCAATTTCTTCTCAGGCGCCCCGCGCATGACCCTGAGCTTCTTCATCACCCTGGCGCTTCTCATCGTGGGCCTGGTCTACCCCCTCTTCAAAAAACCGAATTTCTACTGCACCTGGATCTGTCCCTTCGGCTCGCTTCAGGAGCTTGCCGGCAAGGTATGCAAAAAGAAATGGAAAATGTCGCCCGCCCTCGTCAAAGGGCTCGATAATTTCCGCAAGGCACTCTGGGTCGTGCTCCTCGCGCTCCTCTTCATCGGATGGGGCACAAGCTGGATTGATTACGAAATCTTCACCGGATTTATCGTGGAGTCGGCATCATGGTTCATAATGGCCATCGGCGGACTCTTCATCATCCTCTCCCTCTTCATCACCCGCCCCTTCTGCCGCTTCGTCTGCCCCACCGGCTCCCTCCTGAAGCAGGCCTAAAAAATAACCCCTAACCCCTAACCCCTAACCCCTAACTCCTCACCCCTAACTCCTCACCCCTCACTCCTCACTATTCACTACTCACTATTCACTATCACATATTACCTAATGAAACCCTACCACTGGATAATGCTCCTGCTGGCCGTGGCCCTCGTGGCCGTATCGGTACGTCTCGCAGCCCTCTCTTCAAATCAGGATAAGAATGTCAACGCCCCGGATGCAGTCATCGACTGCATCATGACCCGCGCGAGTGTGCGCAGCTATACCTCGGAGCCGGTGAGCGACAGCATCGTCAACAAGATTCTGCGCGCAGGCATGGCCGCCCCCACAGCTGCCAACCAGCAGCCCTGGCACTTTGTCGTGGTCAATGAGCAGAGCCTCAAGGACTCAATCACAAATGCCTTCGAATACACCAAGATGGTCAAGGGGTGCGCATTCGCCGTGGTGGTCTGCGGAGATATGGACAACCTCTTCGAGGGTGACATCCCTGACGGAGGTTTCTGGGTAGAGGACTGTTCCGCCGCATCGGAGAACATGCTCCTGGCGGCGCACGCCCTCGGCTTGGGCGGCGTATGGTGCGGCATATATCCCCTAAAGGACCGCGAGGAGCGTCTGCGCACCATCCTCAATCTCCCCGCCAACCTGACCCCGCTCAACGTGATGGCCTTCGGATACCCCTCGCAGCCCGCAGCCCCGAAAGACAAATGGGCGCCCGCCAAAATCCACTACAACGCCTATTGACAAGTGATATATGTTTTTTGACTATATCGCAGAGGTATTCCGCGCCAATCCCGTCATCCCGATTTTTCTGACCATCGGCCTGGGGTTCCTGATCGGGAATCTCAAATTCAAATCCTTCTCCTTAGGGCCCGTGACAGCCACGCTGATCGTCGGCGTGGTGATAGGCCAGCTTGACATTCCCGTGTCGGAGACACTGAAGTCTGTGGCCTTCATGATGTTCCTCTTCGCCATAGGATATTCCGTCGGCCCTCAGTTTTTCCGCTCTCTCAAGGGCGACGGCCTCAAGCAGATAGGTTTCGCATGTGTCGAGGTGGCCCTCTGCATTGGGACGGTCATAGCCGTAAGCGGGATAATGGGCTACAACAAAGGTCAGGCTGTAGGGCTGTTCTCCGGTTCGCAGGCCTTCTCGGCGGTGATTGGTGTCGGCTCGGGCACGATCAGGTCGCTCGGGCTCCCCGGCGATGAGGTTGACAAACTGCTCGGCATCATACCGGCCTGCTATGCAGTCTGCTATGTGTTCGGCACCATCGGCGCCGCCTGGGTGATTGCCAACCTCGGGCCGATGCTGCTCGGTGGAATGAAAAAGGTCAAGGAGCAGACGGCCCGTCTTGAGGCTGAGCTGGACAACGGCGACATCGTAGCTGACCCGGGCATGTTTGTGGCCAACCGCCCTATCTCATTCAGGGCATACCGCGCTGAGTCGGACTACTTCAACCATCCCCGCACCATCGACGAGATAGAGCGCCATATCGAAAAGTCGGGGCTGCGCCTGTTCATTGAGAGACTCCGTGTGCGGGGCAGCGTTGAGGACCCGCAGCCCGAGCTCAAAGTCAGAAAGGGGGACACCATCGTGCTCAGCGGACGTCGCGAGACCGTCATTGACAATGCCGGATGGATCGGGCCCGAAGTCACTGACCATGAACTGCTGAACTTCACCGCCGAAAACCTCCCCGTGACTGTTTCCAAATCGGGGGCGGCCGGAATGAGGCTCTCCGACCTCCGCAAGCAGGACTATATGCGAGGGGTGATGGTGCGCAAAATCATGCGCGAGGATGTGGCCATACCCATCAAGGCGCAGACGCGCCTCGAGAAGGGGGATGTGCTCACGCTTGTCGGGCTGCCGCAGGACGTGGCCGAGGCCGTGGCTGAAATCGGATTCTCCGACCGTCCGACTGAGATGACCGACGTGGCCTTCATCGGCCTGGGCATAGCGATCGGGTGTTTTATCGGAGCCTTGACCTTCTATTATGACGGAATACCTATTTCGCTCAGCACGAGCGGCGGAGCCATTCTCTCGGGCCTGATATTAGGGTGGCAGCGCAACAAGCGCCCCACTTTCGGGCGCATACCGCGCTCCGTGATATGGTTCATGAACAATGTCGGTCTGAATCTCTTTATCGCCGTCGTGGGCCTGGGTGCCGGACCCACATTCCTCCCCGGCCTCAAGGCTGTCGGAGCCGAATTCTTCCTGGTGGGTATAGTGTGCACCTCCGTTCCCCTCATACTTGCCACATTCGTAGCCGTCAAGATATTCCGGTTTCATCCCGCCATCGCCTTGGGATGCGTAGCGGGAAGCCGCAACGCCGTCGCAGCCCTCGGAGCCATCCAGGACAATCTTGACAGCACCATCCCGGCCATGAGCTACACCGTCACCTACGCCGTCGGCAGCATCCTCCTCATCTTCGCCGGCATGATCATCCCCCTCGTAGTATAATAAAGTAGCGGAGGCATCCTGCCTCCGTAAACCCCGCTGAAAAGTAGCGGAGGCATCCTGCCTCCGTAAACCCCGCTGAAAGTAGCGGAGGCTTTCCAGCCTCCGTAAATCCCGCTGAAAAAACGGAGGCTGGAAAGCCTCCGCCACTTCTGACAGCCTCCGCCACTGCCTGCGCTACATCAGCAGGTACGCGGCGATGGATACGACTGAGGTCACAAGCATTGCGACCAAGCCCCCGGCATAGGCCATCCAGATGCAAAACAGGATGCTCGCCAGCGCCCGCATCACCCGGGTGTCAGCTTTCTTCAACAGAAACAGCCCGGCGAAGTAGTAGCAAGGGATGATCTATTTCAGAGCGTGTCCTGACTTTTTAAGCACGATATAGGAGTCACCCTTGTCGGAGTTGAGCCGCGTTACTGAGTCGTTGATGCAATCCACAGTGTTCACTATGGGCAGAATCTTCAACAGCATCTCCTCGGTATCCATGTTGTCGCAGGCCATCTCGGTAGAGGAGATGTCTGTGAAGCGGATGGAGTCGTTTGTCAGGTTGTAGCTGCCCCCGATATGATTGCAGTTGGTCATGATCCCGAAGGTATGGTCCTTTCTGAAGTCTATGCGGGTGCCTGCACCCTCCCCGGTCTCAGATGGACGGACATACGAGGAATCATTCTCTACAATATTTTCAATCTCCCACTGCCCCTGGAGGTCGCACGTTGCGGTTGATTCGTCAGCATCCCCTGACTCCACCACGGCTCCCGCCCCATTCTGTTTGACGCCTGTGCATGAGGCTAACCCCAGCAACAGGAATAATCCAAATTTTCTCATCTTGCAAATGTTTATATTGCTTGGCTTATCTCTTCAACGGATGACAGCTCGGGAGTTGTATATCTGATCTTTTTTTGTTAAAAATTTAAATGCGCCGCTACTCCGCAGCCACGGAATCCGGCCGATTTAGCCGCCCGTGCCGCCCGATTATCGAGCCTCTCGAGCTTCTCGAGCTTCTCGAGCATGCTGCTACGGAGGCTGGAAAGCCTCCGCCACTTCTGCCAGCCTCCGCCACTTCTGCCAGCCTCCGCCACTTCTGCCAGCCTCCGCCACTTCTGCCAGCCTCCGCCACTGCCTGCGCTACATCAGCAGATACGCGGCGATGGATACAACGGCGATGATGACCAGCAGCCCTAAGGCCCTCTTCTCCCGGCGGGTGAAAAGGGGCGCGGCCGGATCGTTCTCGCGCCTCGCTTTTATGTAGAAGCCTATGCCTAAGATATAGAAGGTCGAGGTCATGAGCATTGCGACCAAGCCCCCTGCATAGGCCATCCAGATGCAAAACAGGATGCTCACCACCGCCAATGCCCGCATCACCCGGGTGTCAGCTTTCTTCAGCAGAAACAGCCCGGTGAAGAAGTAGCAAGGTATGATCATGAGCCCGGTGATATGCAGCGCCGCCAGATAAACGTCGTCGGCCATGACGACCATCAGCAGGAAAAGCTCCATCACCACGCTCGACGCGAAAAGCCCGAAGGCGGGCATTTTGTGGCGGTTGAGACGCCGGAATGACCTCGGCAGTATCCCGACCAGCGCAGCCTCGTAGGGCACCTGGGCCACTACAAGGGTCCATGCGACCCACCCCCCGAGGAGAGAGATTATCACGGCGCATATCACAAACCAGTAGGCCCACTCTCCGGCGCTCTCCCGGAGGATATAGGCTATCGAGGGGTCTTGCAGCCCGCTGAGCCGCGCGCGCCCCATGAGGCCGAAGCACAGGAGGGTCACGGCAACATAGAGCGCTAAGGAGATGGCAAACCCCGCGAACCCTGCCTTTCCGACATCAGAGTTGCGCTTGGCGCGCGCCGACATCATCACTGCCCCCTCGACCCCAAAGAAGCAGAAGAGGGTGATCATCATGGTGCTCTTCACCTGATGGGCGACATTGCCCAAGCCTGTTACGTCGCCCCATATATCCGCCTCAAACAGCCTGAGTTTGAAAAAGAGCACAAAGACAGTGATGATGAATATCAGCATCACAATCTTTATGGCCGCAAGGAGCGTATTGATGATTTTGGCCGTCTTGATGCCCTCGGAGACTATGAAATACATTACCCAAATCAGGGCCGACCCGAAGACCACCGTCTCCCACCCGTGGCTGAGCAGCCTCGGAAAAAAGGCGCCGAACGAATCGCTGAGCATTACAGCGTAGGTCACATTTGAAAAGGCAGTGCAGAGCCAGTAGCCCCATGCGATGTTGAATCCGGCATAGTTGCCGAATCCGGCCTGGGCATACTGGTAGATTCCGGCATTATACTGCGGGTAATGCTCGCTGAGCCACTTGAAGGCTATGACCAGGGGGAGAATGCCCAGCCCGGTCACTATCCATGCTATGAGCACCGCACCCGGGCCGGCCACAGAAGCCATGTTCTGGGGCAGATTGTAAATGCCTACACCCACCATGAGCCCGAAGACGAGCGCCGTCAGACCCCAGAATCCAAGTTTTCCGCTGGTCAGCATATAGTCTAAGGTTTGCTTTTTCCCACCGGAGGCTCCGTGAGCGTTATGCGTATCACGTTGGTCTTGTCGAGGCTGCGGGCTATGGCCCCCTCAAAATGCTCCATATAGGCAGGCAGAAAACGCTCGCATATGAGCCGGAGAGCCTCTGTTTTTTCGGCGGGATCCTCTACCCTCTCCGCCCTGCCGAGGGCTATGGCGGAATTGAAATACTCGGTGAAGTTGTTTTTCTCCTCTTCATATTTCGGGGTGCAGCGGCTCACGGCTGAAAGGCTCACCACAGGATTGCAGCTCAGGCAGTCGATCTTCTCCCCCTCGAAGGCGCAATGGAAATAAAACACCCTGTCATCTTTTCTCACCATGTTGAGTGGCACGGCGTAAGGTGTCCCGTCGGGACGCGTCATGCTCATTGTGACATAGGGGGCTTTGTCAAACACCTCCATAGCCCACCGGGGGTCACGCTGCTGCCTCACCCTTCTCATCTGCTTCATTATTTTTTATGATTTTTCAGTTTCTTAAATTAACTTTAAGGGTTGAACAAATTTCGCGGGCCACATGTTTGCTGCACGGAGTGCATAGCTCCCGGCTCGTAAAGTGTTACGGACCGGGAGCTATGCTTTTGTTTTCAGGAAGGCTCTGAGCTGCTTGGGACTCATGCCGGAATGTTTTTTGACATATTTTCCAAAGAAGGCCGGATTATTGAACCCTAAACGCACTGCCATTTCCTTTATCGATTCGTCTGTATGGATCAGCGATGTCCTTACATCGGTCATGACAGCCTCATTGACCCAGTCCATTGTGCTTCTGCCGCTCATCTGCTTCACTACCCGCGCAAGATAGTTGGGTGTCACGGAAAGCGCCTCTGCGTACCACCCTACATCCCTGGGCTTGGGATAGGATTCTATGAGCAGCGCGGAAAACCGCTGATAAAGTATTTCAGCCGATTGTCTGGCTGCCGGCTTATCTGAGTCAGAACCCGGAAGGATGACTGAGGCAAGCAGGTCCTCCATCATTGATATTATAGAGAAACGCACATTCTCTATACCCATCTCATATTTCTGACTCAATAAGTCACTGTAGATTTCGAGAAGGTGTCTTACGGGCTCGCTGAGCTCAAACACCATGCAGTTTGCTTTCAGGGCGGTCAGCTGCGGAAATCCTATTGAGCTCCTGCTCTCAAAGGGCACGCTCGCCTCTATGCCGCATAATATTCCCTCGCTGTCGGGAGAAAAAAGTGGGTCGGATATGAAATCCCCCGCTTTGTAGAAGATTACCTGCCCGGCGCCGACCCGGACCGCATTGTCATTTTAGGTGAAAGCGCCGGAGGAGGCCTCGCCGCCCGGCTTGCGCTATACAACCGCGACCACGGCACAGTGCCTCTGTGCGGTCAGGCGTTGACCTACCCCATGCTCGACTGCCGCACCGGCACTGACAAGGACCCGATGCCGGATACCTATGCCGGACAGTTAGTGTGGACGCCCGCATACAACAGGCTCGGCTGGGACACCCTCTTAGGCGGCAAGAAACTTCCCGAAAATGAGCTTCCCTATTATTCGGCATCTCTGGCGACAGACCTGTCAAACCTTCCCCCGGCATTCATAGCCGTCGGCACACTCGACCTGTTCTGCATGTCATGCCTGAACTACACTGCGCGGCTTACTTGCGCAGGCGTGAATACGGAGCTGCACGTCATCCCCGGCGTGTTCCACGGATTCGACCTGCTGGTGCCCGACTCTCCCCAGACCCAGCTGTATAACCGGCTCCGCATAGCCCAGATCAAGCGAATGCTCGGAGAATACTAAGACCCTAATCTATAATATAATATCAAAAAATCAAGAATTATGAGCAATTACAGCAAAACGCACGTCGCTGAAGGCGCGCCCCGCACAGAGCTTCATGACATCCTCGGCCTCACCGGCGCTGAGGTATCGGTCAACAACCTTCCCGCAGGCACAGTGATCCCCTTCTATCACAGCCACAAGCAGAACGAGGAGATCTATTTCATCGTCTCCGGCAAGGGCTTCATGGAAATCGACGGCGAGAAGGTGCCCCTCGAGGCAGGCGACTGGCTCCGCGTAGCACCGGCTGCCAAGCGCAAGCTCCACGCCGAGACCGACATGACCGAGGTCTGCATCCAGGTCAAGGAGGGCAGCCTCGAGCAGTGGACCGCAAATGATGCCGTCGTGTCATAAACGAACTATTATAAAAATCTGCAAGGGGCGACAGCCCCGCCATCAAATGAAAAAAGGGGCTTCAGCCCCGCAAACTACTGCAAGGGGCTTCAGCCCCTTGACCAAGAGGGTGTGTCAAAATTGACACACCCTCTTCTCGTGCCTTTTGATTAAAAAATCGGAAATGCCAATATCGCCTCTTTTCGGCGCAAGCCGAATTTTCGGTGCATAAATGTAATTCGGTGGCATCTATGTAGCGGAGCAATTGCCCCAGAGGGGCTTCATAGTGTTAACCTCGGATGTAAGTCCGGGGACTCCTGACACACAATAACACTACCCCGGAGGGGTGGCACGTGCATCCTGTGCACCGGGCGCCTTGACCGCTATCTTTACAATATTGCTATATAACATGGCTCATTATATTGTTTGAATTTAGTAATTTTGTACTGACGAATTAGAAGTCTTAAATATGAAAGAGATTAAACT
>CAZWVY010000104.1:0-8053 GCA_964637105.1 uncultured Sangeribacter sp.
ACTACCTCGTCGGAAATGCGCTGGTTGAAGTCGTCAGCGTCAACGATGAAGCCGTCGATGCGTACGAGGTCAGCGGTGATTTCGAGGAACTTCTCGTCATAGTCAGCCATGCCGTCGAGCTTCTCAGTGATCTCGGTGGTCAGGCTCTGGAGATTGCTGATAGCCTGCTCGTTGCGCTCGTTGTAGCCCTTGAGCTCGTCATAGTTCTCGTCAATCTTCTCAGCTTCCTCAGCGAGGCGGACTACCTCGTCGGAAATGCGCTGGTTGAAGTCGTCGGCAGTTACGATGAACTCGTCGATGCGAACCATGTCAGCGGTGATTTCGAGGAACTTCTCGTCGTAGCCCTTGAGGTTGATTGCGTCAACAGCCTCAACAATCTCGCTGGTCTTGCCCTGGAGCTCGCGGATGTTGCCCTCGTTGCGCTCGATGGAACCCTTGAGGTCGTCGTAGTTCTCGTCGATCTTAGCCTCGAGGTCGTCGGTAGCGGCTGTGCGGAGAGCGTAGAGAGCGGTGGGAACGGATGCGATAGCGCCGTCAGTGATTACGGTGAAGCCGTCGCCGGTGTTGACAGCCACCTTGAGGTTGATGTCGGAGCTGTTCCAGTTGATGCCGTCGAGAGACTCGTTGGTGCCGATGAGCCACTTTACGAGACCCTGTGCGTCGGTAGTTGCGGATGCCTCCTCAGTGTAGATCACCTGGCCGTTCTGCTCGAAGTAGAACTTCAGGTCAACCTGCTGGTTGGAGAGCACTTTATCGTTCTGGCGGAGAACCGCCTGGTAGTTGAGGTTTTCAATGCCTGCGAAGGCGGGCATGGCTGCTGCGGCAGCAAGACATGTTGAAAGGAAAAGTTTGTTCATTTCAGGATGAGTTTAATAGTTTTAACAAGGTTTCCGTCCACAGCCACTGCTACTACATACGTGCCGGGGACATAATCGGAGAGTGAAATCGAGGCGGGAGTGTCGTTGATGCTGACCATGTCGCGGTTTACGCCGTTGTAGTCGGCGATGAGCACCTGGGTACGACCCAACTTACCGTCTTCGCATTTCACTGACAGGGTTTTCGCGCCAGCGTTCCAGGCTACCTCGATGCCGTCGACATCTATGGCAACGCCCTCAACGAAAGACATCGGGTCCTTGGCGAGCTCAGCAAAAACGGCGTTCCACAGAGTGGACTGTCCATTGGCGGACGTGCCGTTGGGGAACCAGTTGGCCACCTCATAAGCGGCTGTGCCATTCTGGATTTTGCTGACACCTACCTCGGAATAGATGCTTCCGACGCCGGTCGGATCCTGTGCGCCCGCTGTGGCGGCTGCGCCGGCCAGCAGGAGGAGTGTTCCGAATTTGAGTGTCATAAAAT
Organism: uncultured Sangeribacter sp.; assembly: GCA_964637105.1. Taxonomy (GTDB): domain Bacteria; phylum Bacteroidota; class Bacteroidia; order Bacteroidales; family Muribaculaceae; genus Lepagella. Next base: position 1,357 of record CAZWVY010000104.1, read on the forward strand.
GTTAGTTAAAAAAGTGATTATCCAAGTTTCTTGAAAGATGACTCGGAAAAAGGAGGCGGGGGCAGCATACGTTGTTGCGGAAAAGGCAGTGGCTTTAGTACTCATATATAGATTAGCAATATGTGTAGGTAAGCATGATGTGCCGGTCCGTCCATTTTTCTTTTATCATCCCAGAATCATTTCTGGCGGCAAAGTTATAACTATATTTTCATTCCGCCAAATTTTCACACATATTTTTTTATAATTTTTCAGACTGCGGCTGGAATAGATTATTTTTTATGATATGTTAATATTTATGCGGCTTGAGTCCTATGCGTGCCACCCCGCCGGGGTGGTAGGAGGCAGGCTTATGAGCTTCAGACCCCGGGCTCACGCCCGGGGTTAACGCTGTTATGCCCCTCCGGGGCAGGCGGTGCGCTGCGACTCCGGGGCAATCGGCGCTGTGTGGGTATTTGCAGAACCTTAAGTTCCTGCGGGTCTTAAGTTCCTGCGGGTCTCTGACCCGCAGCTCCAGCCCTCGCCGCGCGACACCATCATCATCTGACGGTGCATGTTTGAACTGCGGGTCGGAGACCCGCAGGAACTTAAGGTTCTGCAACACCCTCTAGGAGATAGGCATATGTGCTTAAGACCCCGGGCTCACGCCCGGGGTTAACTAAAGGATGAAGGCTACCTCTTTGAAGGCGTATAGGCGGGAGGGGGGGTCGGAAGGTTTGTCGGAGGTGCGGAGCGCCAGATACCCCTCCGGGGTGACATCGGCGATATGGGCGCGAAACTCGCGCCCTGTGGCCGCGTCGCGGAAGGGCCACGGGCCCCCTTGGCGGCGCCACAGGCGCCGCATGAATTCCGCATGAAGCCCGCGACGCCCCTCGGGCGAGGCAATCTGCGCCATGCGCTCCTCTACGGCCCTCCCCAGGCGCGCGCACATGTCGCTCAGGTCATACTGTCTCCCTGTCAGCTGCGCCATCGACACGGGATTAGGGGCATCGCTCAAGAAGGCCTCCTGGTTGACGTTGAGCCCCACTCCCGCTATGCTGTAGCGTATTTCATGCCCGTACAGGGAGTGCTCGATAAGGATTCCGCATATCTTCTTGTCACCGACATATATATCGTTGGGCCATTTCACCTCCGCCTCGATGCCATGCGCCTGCAGGGTGTCGCATACGGCGAGGGCCACAGCCTCGCTCACGGCAAACTGCTCGCGCGGCAGTATCCCCTCGGGGCGAAGCAGGAAGGAGAGCGTGAGGTTGCGCCCCGGCTCCGCCTCCCAGCTGTTGCCGCGCTGGCCGCGCCCTGCGGTCTGCGCCACGGCCCTGACGGCGCAGGGCACAGGGAGGGTCTCCACATGACGGGCCACATAGCTGTTGGTGCTCGGCGTCTCTGCAAGGAGTATCTCTTTCATAGCTCTGCGATGCGCGAGCCGTCAGGCTGCGGGGTTATGGTGACTGTAAGGGTCTCTTCGGGGAGGGCATCACCGATGTTGCCTGCCCATTCCATCAGGCAGAGGCACCCGGAGCTGAAATAATCCTCGGCGCCGATCTCCTCGGCATCCTCGCGCCCCTCCAGGCGGTAGAAGTCGAAATGATATATCGTCTGCGAGCCGTCGGCGGAGGTGTATTCGTTGACTATGCTGAAGGTTGGCGACGAGGCTTCATCGGCCATCCCCAATTCGCGGCAGAGGGCGGCGATGAGAGTGGTCTTCCCGGCCCCCATCGGGCCGTCGAAGGCCACTAACCGGCGGTCGCCTATGGCGGCCGCCAACTCTTTGGCTGCGGCAGGGAGCGCGGCTTCATTCTGTATTTTTATACGCATCAGACAAGGGATTTTAAAGGAAAAAGAGTCAGAAAATGCTGATATTAAACATTCTGTATGCCGTAAAACATATTTTTCAGCGCTTACCCCAGAGCAATTTCTGGCGCAGGGCGTAGGCGAAATCCTCGCCGGGGCGCAGTATGACGGGTATGCCGAAGGGGGCGCGGCGCACGGTGACGGAGGTGCCGCACTCCATGCGGAAGCTGCAGCCGTCGATGCTGAGGCGGTAGCTGCCGGCGCGCGAGTTGGTGACGGCGCGCACCTCGGCCTCACCCGAGACGACAAGGGGGCGCAGGGTGAGCGTATGCGGGGCTACGGGGGAGATGACCATGCACTGCAGCGTAGGTTCGATCAGTGGGCCTCCGGCGGCGAGATTATAAGCCGTGGAGCCTGTCGGGGTGGAGACAATCACGCCGTCGGCGAGATAGTCGGCGAGATAGCGGCCGTCAATCTCCATGGTGACATTGATCATCGAGGAGGTCTCCTCCTTGAATATCGCCACTTCATTGAGAGCGTATGGCCAGAGCTCCGCGGGCATGAAGTCGGACTCGACGCGGAGCACCATCCTCTCCTCCACAGGGGCCCCTCCCGAGGCAAGAAGGGAGGCCAGGCGGGGAGTGTCCTCAAGGGTGAAGTGGGTCAGGAATCCGAGGTGGCCCGTATTGATTCCCCCCAAGGGGATGCGCGTGCCCCCTAAGCGGCGGGCGGAACGCAGGAATGTGCCGTCGCCTCCGATGCTGAGGGCGGCGTTGACCGGAGTGCGCGGACCCTCCCAGAGCCTCACGTCCTCAGAGAGAGGGACGCCGATGGAGACAAGGTAATCCCGGAAACCGGACTCTATGAAAACAGCAAGGCCCTCCTGGCGGAGGGCGTTGACGAGATGCTCAAGGCCTTCGCGGCGGTCATCCTGGGAATGGCTGCCGAAAAGGGCCACGCTGCGTACGGGAGACAGAATATGCATAGTCATACATTAAGGTAAAGCTGGAGGGCCTCCATGCGCTCGCGGCTCACTTCGGGGTCGTAATAGCGTGCTCCGTGGGCCTCGACCACGCGGAAGTCGTAACGCTCCAGGCTGTGGACCACCGCCGAGGGGTCGAGGCAGCGCACACGCAGGGTGACGCGGAGCCATCCCTCCTCAGCCGGGACGCTCCAGAGGTCGACGAGGTGCACCTCGGCATCCTCCACGGCATGGGCTATGAGCGAGGCGCTGTAATCCTCGGGGCGGCACTCGAGCGTGACCACGCTGCAGTCGTCGCGCACGGCCAGCATACACCCCAGGGCCGTCAGCATGGACGTCTCATCGATCGTGCCGACCGGCATGCCGGAATCCTTCACCTCCAGCAGGCGTCCCGGGGCGTCGAGCAGGCGCGGGAGGACATCCACCAGGGGCATGTCCGCCTCCACGCCTCGGGCCGGGGCGGGGACCGGGGTGTTGCGCAGAATTATGGGCGATATGGCGTCGCGTGCTGTCATTTTTTTGTGCTTTGAAAATTTTTACTTACTTTTGTATCCGCATTGCGGAACAGGCCCGGCAGGGCCCTGCGCGCAGGGTGCCTTCATCATGAAAACACCCGCAGGGGGCTCCGGGTTTCCGCTGCGCAGGTTCAAAGTTACAAATTTTGGGCCAAATTGACAAATCCCTGACAATAATTGCATCATGACAAGACTGAGCGTCAATATAAATAAGGTGGCCACGCTGCGCAACGCGCGCGGCGAGAATGTGCCCGATGTGGTGAAATTCGCCCTCGACTGCGAGCGCTTCGGAGCTCAGGGCATAACGGTGCATCCCCGCCCCGATGAGCGCCATATCACCCGCAAGGATGTGGCAGACCTCAAGGAGGTGATTGCCACGGAGTTCAACATCGAGGGAAACCCGACGGAGGAGTTCATCGACCTCGTGCTGCGCACGCGCCCGGCGCAGGTGACCCTCGTGCCGGATGCTCCGGACGCGCTGACATCATCGGCCGGCTGGGACGTGGTCGCCAATGAGGAGCGACTGCGCGACATCGTGGCCCGGTTCAAGAAGGAGGGCATACGCGTGTCGATATTCGTGGATGCCGACCCGGCGCAGGTCGAGGCGGCCGCCAAGGTAGGAGCTGACCGCGTGGAGCTGTACACCAAGCCCTACGCCGATCTCTTCCCCGCTGACCCGCAGCGCGCCGTGGCACCCTTCATTGAGGCCTCGGCAGCCGCCAAAAGGCTCGGCCTGGGCCTGAACGCCGGCCATGACCTCAACCGCGACAACTTGGCATATTTCCGCCGCTCGCTCCCCCTGCTCGACGAGGTCAGCATAGGCCACGCCATAATCTCGGACGCCCTCTATCTCGGCATCGAGGAGACAATCAGGCAGTACCTCGCCGCCCTGAAAGACTAATCACTAATCACTCCTCACTAATCACTCCTCACTAATCACTAATCACTATCACCTAATCCCTACCACCAATATGGACTCCCTTTCCCTCTGGTCGCTGGTAAAAGATGGCGGCTTCATCATGATTCCCTTGGCGATCCTGCTCCTGGTGAGCCTCTACATATTCATCGAGCGCTGCCTGGCCCTGCGCCGCGCCTCGCGTGAGGACCCGACTTTCATGAACCGCATACGCGACTACATACACGAAGGCGACATCGAAAGCGCCGAAAACCTCTGCAAGCGAACCGACACGCCATACGCGCGCCTCATCCACAAGGGGGTGACGCGCATCGGGCGCCCGATGCAGGATGTGCTCGTGGCCATCGAGAACACCGGAAACCTCGAGGTCTCCAATCTCGGCAAGGGGCTCACTTGGCTCTCCACGACAGCCGCCGGAGCACCGATGCTCGGATTCTTAGGCACTGTGACGGGCATGATCGAGGCCTTCTTCGCGCTGGCCAAGGCGGGGACATCGGCCAACATCACCGTGCTCTCCTCGGGCATCTACCAGGCCCTGGTCACTACTGTGGCGGGCCTCGTTGTGGGCATCATAGCCCTCTTCGCCTACAATTTCTTAGTGTCGCGCATCAATAAGGTAATGAACAATCTTGAGGCCAAGTCGATGGAATTCATGGACCTCCTCAATGAACCCGCCTGACGCCATGGCCCTCAAACCCAATTTCAAGCGGCTCGACACCTTCTCGATGTCGTCGATGACGGATGTCATCTTCCTGCTGCTCATATTCTTCATGGTGACCTCCACGATCATCTTCCCCGCCGCTATCGATGTCAACCTCCCCCAAAGCTCGGAGCAGACCATGCTCAAGCCGGTGACGGAGGTGTATGTGGATTCAGCCGCCAACTATTTCCTGGTCATAGACCGCAACGACTCCACCGGGGTCAATACGGAGCCCCGCTCCATGAGCCGCGAGGAGCTAATGGAGCAGCTGCGCCTTATCAGCGCGCAGGACTCTACGCGCGCCGTGGCCCTGTATGCCGACCGCCGCGTGGACTACGGCAGCGTGGTGGAGGTGCTCGACCTGGCTGCGCGCAACAATCTGCGGATGGTGCTCGCTACGCGCGCCTCCGAAGTGCCGGTGAGCGTCACCGAGACGCAGAGCCCGGCAGACCTCTCCGCCACGGAGAGCCCCGTATCTTTACCTGAAACCGACATGCGATGACGAGCCGCGAGAAAAAGGATTCAGCCATAGCCGCGGCGGTCACGATGCTCCTCGCCTTAGGAGTGCTCCTGCTGCTCATCTTCGGGCATCTGAGCTTCGACAGCCGCGAGGTGGCCGCCGCCTCCATCCCCGAGATCGAGCCTGCCGAGGAGCTCTTCATAGAGCCGGAGCTGATCCAGGAGGCCGGAGACCGGGAGGAGGACTTCAACGATGATGCCGCCCCCCAGGCGCAGGGCAAGCCGGAGCCGGCGCCCGAGCCGGAGCCGGAAAAGGTGGTGCGCGATGTCAATCCCAAGCCTGCCCCGCAGGTGGAGAAGCCTGTGACTCAGAAGCGGGAGAGCCCCGTGCAGGCCACCACTCCTCCCAAGCATGACCGCGAGGAGAAGAAGGCCAAGGATGCAGTGGCGGGCAAGTTCGCGCCGCGCAACGGCATGGCCGAGGGAAAGTTTGACGGTGCCGGCACAGGCACTGCCGGCGTGGGCGTGACGGGCAAGCTGGCCGGGCGCGCCTTCCTGGAGTGCCCCAAGCCGGATGTGACGCTGACCCACAAGGTAGTGGTGCGCGTGGAGCTGACGGTCAATGCCGAGGGCAACGTCATCGAAGTGCGCGGCGCCTCCGGGGTGAGCGGCAGCCCCGATGCCGGCATAATAGCCAAATGCAAGGCGGCGGCCCGCGGGGCCCGCTGGGCCCCCAAGAAGGGGGCCGCGCCCACTCCCGGCTCCATCACCTTCACCATCACCCCGAAGCGCTGAAGCCCCTCCCCCTTTCTTACTGTCCCTTGGCTTTAGCCAAGGAGGCTAAAAAGACCGGCCTCCGCGAAAGCGGAGGCCGGTCTTTTTAGCTTGATGCGCGCTTACTCGAAGCGGGCGAGGTCGGTCTGGCTCATGTCGCCGCACTCCATGAAGGTCTGATGGAGGGCGAAAGCGGCTTTGAGGTAGTGGGGAGTGTGGGGGATGCCGCTCTTGGTGGCGAGCTTCAGGTAATCCCACAGGAGCTCCTTGAACATCGGGTGAGCGCAGTTCTCGATGATGGTCTCGGCGCGCTGGCGCGGATCCTTGCCGCGGAGGTCAGCCACACCCTGCTCGGTGACAAGCACCTTGACGGAGTGCTCGCTGTGGTCCACGTGAGACACCATCGGGACGATGGCCGAGATCTTGCCTCCCTTCTGGATCGAGGGGCAGGAGAAAATCGAGAGGTATGCGTTGCGGCAGAAGTCGCCCGAGCCGCCGATGCCGTTCATCATCTTGGTGCCAAGCACGTGGGTGGAGTTGACGTTGCCGAAGATGTCGGCCTC
>CAZWVY010000105.1:0-7944 GCA_964637105.1 uncultured Sangeribacter sp.
AGGTGGATGTCGCTGTCGCCGTTGGTGATGAAGCGCTTCACGCCGTTGAGCACCCACGAGCCATCCTCCTTCTGTGTAGCCTTGAGCATCACGCTCTGCAGGTCGGATCCGGCATCGGGCTCGGTGAGGTCCATCGACATTGTCTCTCCCTCGCACACGCGGGGGATATATTTCTGAAGCTGCTCCTCGCTGCCGAACTCATAGATGGTCTCGGCGCAGTCCTGCAGGCCCCAGAGGTTCTCGAAGCCGGCATCGGCGCGGCTCACGATGTCGGCCGCCATTATATAAGGAGTGATCGGGAAGTTGAGTCCCCCTAAGCGGCGGGGCATCGACATGCCCATCAGGCCGGCCTTGCGGCAGGCGTCGAGATTGCGCTTGGTGCCCTCGGCATAGATCACGCGGCTGTTCTCCACACGCGGGCCCTCATGGTCCACCTCCTCGGCGTTCTCGGCGATGATGTCGCCGCAGATCTCGCCCACCACTTCCAGCACCTTGTCATAGCTGTCCATGGCATCCTCGAAGTCACGGGGAGCATAGTCATACTTGTCGGCGTCGGCGAAGTTGCGTTCCTTCAGCTCGACTATCTTCTGCATCAGCGGATGTGTCAGATGCAGTTTGAGCGACGGATTGTCTGTATAGAAATTAGCCATCGTTTATTTCGAGTTCTTTTTGTAATACTTGATGAGTTTCGGCACTACCTCCTCCATCTTGCCTGTGATGACATAGTCTGCGATCTTGTTGATCGGCGCGTCAGGATCGGAGTTGATGCTGATTATGATGCCGGAGTCCTGCATGCCGGCGATGTGCTGGATCTGGCCCGAGATGCCGCAGGCTATGTAGAGCTTCGGACGCACTGTCACGCCGGTCTGCCCTATCTGGCGGTCATGGTCCACCCACCCGGCATCCACGGCGGCGCGGCTTGCGCCTACCTCAGCGCCGAGCGTGTCGGCGAGCTGCTGGAGCAGGTCGAAATTCTCCTTGCTGCCCACGCCGTAGCCTCCGGCCACGATGATGGGAGCCCCCTTGAGGTTCACTTTGGATTTCTCCACATGGCGGTCGAGTATCTCCACCACATAGTCCTCGGGCTTGATATAGTCGTCAGCCTTGAGCTCCACTACCTCGCCCTGATGGTTCGGGTCTCTCATCTCGCGCTTCATCACGCCCTCGCGCACTGTGGCCATCTGCGGACGGTGCTCGGGGTTGACAATCGTGGCTACGATGTTGCCGCCAAAGGCGGGACGGATCTGGTAGAGCAGGTCCTTGTATTCAGTGCCCGTCTTTGGGTCGGTGTAGTCGCCTATCTCAAGCTGGGTGCAGTCGGCTGTCAGGCCGCTGTGGAGAGCCGACGAAACGCGCGGGCCGAGGTCGCGGCCTATCGAAGTCGCGCCCATGAAGGCGATGCGCGGCTCCAGCTCCTTGAAGAGGTTGATGAGCAGCTCGCTGTGAGGGAGCGAGGTGTAGGGATACAGGCGCTTGTCCTCCACCTTGTAGAGAGTGTCTACGCCGTAGGGGAACACCTGCTTCTCAATGTCCTTGAGGTTGTCGCCTGCCACTACCGCCTCGAGCTTGATGCCAAGCTTGTCGGCGAGTTCGCGGCCCTTGGTGAGGAGCTCGAGGCTCACATCGGCCACCTTGCCATCCTCATACTCCAGATATACTATCAGATTGTTCTTGTCTGCCATTGTCTTGTGTCAGGGCCTCCTTAGCCGATGGTGTGGTTAGCGATAAGTTCCTTCACAAACTCCTCTATCTGCGCGTCGTCGTTGTCCAGGCGGCGGGCCTCCTTGGCGGTAAACACCACATTGACGATGCCCTTCACCTTTGTCGGTGAGCCGGCGAGTCCGCACTGCTCGAGGTCGGCATCCACCGAAGCGGCGTTCCATTCGCCGATCTCCAGCCAGGGACGCTCCTCGAGGAGGGCCTTCAGAGCCTCATCTGCCGCAGCCTCTGAGGGGAGGGCTGCCTTCTTGTATTTCTGCAGGGCCTTGGCGTTGCGCGGGCGGCAGGGTGCGGCCGAGCCGTTGACGGTCACCACGCAGGGCACGGGGCAGCTGACTGTCTCCACACCCCCCTCGATTCTGCGCTTCACGATGATGCGGCCATCCTCGACCTTCTCAATCTCCTCGGCGTAGGTCACCTGGGGCCAGCCGAGCTTCTCGGCGATCTGCGGGCCCACCTGGGCGGTATCGCCGTCGATGGCCTGGCGGCCGCCGATGATCAGGTCGGCGTTGCCCATCTTGCGCACCGCTGCGCTCAGAGCGTAGGAGGTGGCCAGGGTGTCAGCGCCGGCGAAAGCGCGGTCGGAAAGCACGACGCCGTTGTCAGCGCCACGGTACAGGCCCTCGCGGATCACTTCCGCAGCGCGGGCCGGGCCCATCGTCAGAAGGGTCACTTTCGTGCCGGGATACATCTCCTTCAGTCTCAAGGCCTGCTCGAGGGCGTTGAGGTCCTCGGGGTTGAAGATGGCCGGCAGAGCGGCGCGGTTGACTGTGCCGTCAGCCTTCATGGCATCTTTCCCGACGTTGCGAGTATCAGGCACCTGCTTGGCAAGCACAATGATATTTAAGCTCATAAGTCGTTATATTTGTTTGTTGTTCAGTCTGTGGAATCCGGAGATCGCTCTCCTCGCCGTTTATCGTTTTGCGATAACGGACTACAAAGTTAACAATTTTTTGGGAAATATCCCTGTTTTTCCTTAATTTTGTGGCATGAAGACTCTCTATTCTCTCACTTTGGCTCTGGCAGCGGCCTTTTCGCTCCCTTTGGCCCTGCCGCAGGGAGGGCAGATCTACGCCCAGGCGGCCTCTTCGGCCGATAAGGCGGTGGCCGATGCGCAGGCCCTGATGGACGACGGCGACTACGATGCGGCGCGCCGCATTCTCGAAAACCGCCTCACGACGATTCCCAAGGCCCGGCGCACTGCCCGCGCCTGCGCTCTGCTCGGCATCTGCTATTATGAGCTGGGCCAGTATGAGAATGCCCGCGCTTGGCTCACGGAGGCCCGCGACAAGGGGTCGGCTGATGCTGACCTCTACCTCGGACGCCTCGCTTTCCTCGACTACGATTTCGCGGAGGCCGGCCGCCTCTACGGCCAGTATGCGGCCCGGAAAGGCACCACTTCTCCCGACCTCGAGGATTTCCGCCGCCAGCTCTCCGCAGCCAACAACGCCCTCTCGGCCGTTGAGGACATCACTGTCATCGATTCGCTGGCCGTCCCCGCATACGATTTCTTCCGCTTCTACCGCCTCTCCCCCCAGTCGGGACGCATCCTCCCCCCGGAGAAGATACCTTTCGAGCAGGGGCGCCGGTTCGCGACAACTGTCTTCGCCAACGAGCGCGGAGACTTCATGATGTGGGCCGAGCCCGATTCGGTAGGCTATACGCGCCTGGTGGAGTCCATACGCCTCACCGACGGCTCGTGGCATGAGCCGGTCTTCACCCCGGAGATCCTCAACGGCGGCGGAGACGCCGATTTCCCCTTCATGATGCCCGACGGTCTGACGCTCTATTACGCATCTGACGGAGAGGGCTCTATGGGCGGGCTCGACATCTTCGTGGCTACGCGAGATGCCGGCACGGGCGAGTACCTGCAGCCCCGCAACATGGGGATGCCCTATAATTCGCCTTTCGATGACTACCTGCTCGCCATCGACGAACTCAACGGCGTAGGATGGTGGGCGACCGACCGCAATCTCCTCTCCGACAAGGTGACGATCTACGTCTACCGTCTCAATGAGGCCCGCAAGAACCTTGACCGCGACCGCACGGACCTAATAAGCCGCGCCCGCCTTGCCGATTGGCAGGCTACGGCTCCGGCCGACGCCCTTCCCGAGGAGGCCGAAGAGCTGGAACGGCAGCGGGAGACGTTAGCCTCCACTCCGGAGGAGGCCGAGCCCGACGGTGCCCCCGATTTCATCTTCCCCCTCCCCGGAGGCAAGGTGGCCCGCTCCCTGTCTGATTTCAAGTCGGCCGAGGCGCGCCGCCTCATGCAGTCATACCTCCGGACAGAGGAGCGCCTCGCCTCCGATGAGGAGAAACTGCGCGAACTGCGGCGCAAATACACCGAGGCGCGCACCCGCGCGGCAAAGGACACGCTCGGCGACGCCATCCTCCCCTACGAGGAGGGCATCGAGGCCCACCGCAAGTCGCTCCGCTCCCTGCGCTCCGACATAATCAAGGCAGAGACCGGCCAAAAATAATCTTCCGCGCCTCGCGTTTAATCTTTCATTGACCTACCAGGAATAAATATCACTGACCTATCATGATTTCGTTTACTTTAGCTCTTGTCATCCTCATCGCGGGATACTTCACCTACGGGCGCTTCGTCTCCAAAGTCTTCGGAGAGGACCCGTCGCGCCCTACTCCGGTCCAGACCCTCGCCGACGGAGTCGACTATGTCCGGCTCCCGTCGTGGAAAGTGTTTCTGATCCAGTTTCTCAACATCGCCGGATTAGGCCCCATCTTCGGCGCGATAATGGGCGTGATGTTCGGCCCTGCTGCATTCCTCTGGATAGTGTTCGGCACCATCTTCGCCGGAGCCGTGCACGACTACCTCTCCGGCATGCTCTCGCTGCGCCATGACGGGGCATCCCTGCCCGAGCTCATCGGCCGTCAGTTAGGGGGAGGCGTGAAAAACGTGATGCGTGTATTCACCCTCCTGCTCATGATTCTCGTCGGCGCGGTGTTCGTATACAACCCCGCAGACCTCATGGCGATGCTCACCCCGGCCTCATTCGACCGCCTCTTCTGGATAGTCGTCATCTTCGGCTACTACATGCTGGCCACTCTTCTTCCGGTCGACAAACTCATCGGACGCCTCTACCCTCTCTTCGGTGTCGCCCTCCTCTTCATGGCCGTGGGCATAATGGTCATGCTCTACGTCCACGCGCCGCAGATGCCCGAGATATGGCACGGCTTCTACAACCACACGCCGGACCCCGAGGCCACACCGATTTTCCCGATGATGTTCGTCTCCATAGCCTGCGGCGCCATCTCCGGCTTCCACGCCACGCAGTCGCCCATGATGGCCCGCTGCCTGCAGCATGAGTCGCACGCGCGTCCCATCTTCTACGGCGCGATGGTCACCGAGGGTGTAGTAGCCCTCATCTGGGCTGCGGCGGCCATCACCTTCACCGGCGGCTATGACGGCCTGCAGGAATTTCTCGGCGACGGCTCCCCCGCCATACTCGTTGACCGTCTGTCTCGCTCATGGTTAGGCGCCGTGGGTGGCATCCTGGCCATCCTGGGCGTGGTAGCGGCCCCGATCACCAGCGGCGACACCGCCTTGCGCTCCGCGCGTCTCATCGCTGCCGACTTCATCGGCATGAAGCAGGCCAAAATCAAGAGCCGCCTTGCCATCTCGCTTCCCATCTTCGCAGCGGCTTTCGCCGTCATGCTCCTCCCCTATGCCGCCCTGTGGCGCTACTTCGCCTGGTGCAACCAGGTATTAGCCGTCTTCACCCTCTGGGCCCTCACCGTATGGCTCGCCCGCCACGGCCGCCTCTACCTGATTACTCTCATCCCGGCCCTCTTCATGACGATGGTCACAGTGACATACATCTGCTTCGCCCCCGAAGGCATAGGCCTCATCACCGACCGCCTGTGGGGCCTCACCATCTCCTACGAAGTCAGCGTAGGCGCAGGCGCAGCCGTCACAGCCCTCCTCCTGACTCTCTTCGCCCGCACCCTGAGGACGGCTGCGGGCTCCACGCCCGCAGCCTCCACCTTGCGACAAACCGCTGACTGACGCGCCCACTCCTGCAAAGACGCGGGGCCGCTCCTTGATTATTAGGAGCGGCCCCGCGTCAGTCAGCGGTTTGTCGCAAGGTGTGGCCCCGCGTCAGTCAGCGGTTTGTCGCAAGGTGTGGCCCCGACAGGGGCCCCCTGCTCTCAGTCCAGCTTCAGCACCGCCAGGAACGCCTTCTGCGGCACCTCCACGCTGCCTATCTGCTTCATGCGCTTCTTGCCCGCCTTCTGCTTCTCAAGCAGCTTGCGCTTACGCGAGATGTCGCCGCCGTAGCACTTCGCCGTTACATCCTTGCGCACCGCCTTGATAGTCTCGCGCGCGATAATCTTCGCGCCGATGGCAGCCTGGATGGCAATGTCAAACTGCTGACGCGGTATCAGCTCCTTGAGCTTCTCGCACATCCGCCGCCCGAACTTCACGGCATTGTCGGCATGTGTCAGCGTGGAGAGAGCATCCACGCTCTCGCCGTTAAGCAGTATATCCAGCTTCACTAACTTCGACTCGCGGAAATCGTGGAGATGATAGTCAAACGAAGCATATCCCTTCGAGATTGATTTGAGCTTGTCATAGAAATCTATCACAATCTCCCCTAAGGGCATGTCGAAAGTCAGCTCCATGCGGTTGCCCGAGATATACTCCTGCTTCACCAGTTCGCCGCGCTTGCTCAGGCATAGCGTCATGATCGGCCCGATATAGTCAGCCTGCGTGATGATGGTAGCCCGTATGTAGGGCTCCTCGATATGGTCGATCAGCGTAGGCTCGGGCAGACCCGAGGGATTGTGCACCTCCGTAGCCTTGCCATGCTTGTCATACACCATATATGACACATTGGGCACCGTGGTGATCACCTCCATATTGAACTCGCGGCTCAGCCTCTCCTGGATAATCTCCATGTGGAGCAGCCCCAGGAAACCGCAGCGGAAACCGAAACCGAGGGCGGCCGAGGATTCGGGCTGGAAGGTCAGCGAGGCATCATTGAGCTGGAGCTTCTCGAGCGAGGCGCGGAGATTCTCGAAATCCTCCGCTTCGATGGGATACACGCCGGCGAACACCATCGGCTTCACCTCTTCGAATCCAGCGATAGCCTTGTCGCAAGGGTTGGCCACATGAGTGATCGTGTCACCCACCTTCACCTCCTTGCTGCTCTTTATGCCTGATATGATATAGCCCACATTGCCTGCCGAGAGTTCCTTGCGCGGAGCCATGTCAAGGTGGAGCACGCCGATTTCATCGGCGTGGTATTCCTTGCCCGTGGACACGAACTTCACGAAGTCCTGGCTCTTGAGAGTGCCGTTGACAATCTTGAAATATGCTATGATACCGCGGAAGGGATTGAAGACCGAGTCGAAAATCAGGGCCTGCAGCGGAGCCTCCGGATCACCCTTAGGAGCAGGCACACGCTCCACGATCGCGCGGAGTATCTCGTCAACGCCCTGGCCGGTCTTGCCCGACGCACGGATGATGTCGGAGCGGTCGCACCCGAGCAGGTCCACTATCTGGTCCTCCACCTCGTCGGGGTTCGCGCTCTCCAGGTCGCACTTGTTGATGACCGGGATAATCTCCAGGTCATTGTCGATGGCCATGTAGAGATTGGAGATGGTCTGCGCCTGTATGCCCTGGGAAGCGTCCACGATAAGGAGAGCCCCCTCGCAGGCCGCGATGGAGCGGGACACCTCGTAGGAGAAATCCACGTGTCCCGGAGTGTCGATAAGGTTGAGAGTATACTTTTCGCCATCCAGCGGATAGTCCATCTGGATAGCGTGGCTCTTGATAGTGATGCCGCGTTCGCGCTCCAGTTCCATATCATCGAGCACCTGGGCCTCCATATCCTTGGCGGCCACCGTGCCGGTGCGTTCCAGAAGGCGGTCAGCCAACGTAGACTTGCCGTGGTCGATATGAGCGATAATGCAGAAATTGCGGATATTTTTCATGACTGCAAAATTACAAAAATTTTCCGTATCCACCAAAACCTCACCGCTGAGGCCCATACCATATTCCCGGCGCGACCCATCGCGCAGCCATCTGCGTTCTTTGCGAACTCTGCGCGAACCCCCTCTCCGGCGCGAACCCCCTCTTCGGCAGGAATCTCACGCAGAGGCCGCAAAGGCCGCAGAGCCACTCCCGGCCAAACCCACCGCGTAGCCTGTAATCAGTAATTTTGTATCGGCGATTTCGGAAATATTGAAGCCGAGAAAATC
>CAZWVY010000106.1:0-3946 GCA_964637105.1 uncultured Sangeribacter sp.
GACGGGGGGCGCCTGGTCAGGCGCCCCCCGTCGCTTTCATATGTCTGCGGGTTATGCGGGAGAGGGATGCTTACTTCACGAGGACCTTGGCGGCTTTGCCGTTCTGGACCTTGATGTAGAGGCCTGCTGCGGGCTGGCCCTTTACTGCGCGGCCCTGGAGGTCGAAGTAGGTTGCTGCGCCCTCAGCCTCGATGGAGGCTACGCCGGTCGATACGATGTACTCGATGGGGTAAACCTGGAGGTTGCTGTTGTAGACAGACACTGCGGCCTGCACGTTGTAGGTGTTGGCCTCCATGGAGTCGATGCCAAACTGGTTGTAGAAGGTGACATTGTCAGCTACTACGCTCTTCTTGCTGGCGGGAGTCGCCTCGGTGAACTTCACGTCGCTGATGATGACGATCTCGTTAAGCAGGTCAAGCGAGATATCGGCAGCGGATACCTGGCGGGGAGTGAAGGTGCCCTTGCCGGTGGAAGCGGGCATTGCGCCGACAGCCTTGAACTCTACGAGGCCGTTGTATGCGGATTCAAGGGCTACCCAGCCTGCGGGGATGATGTCGAGAGTCTCGTAGTCAACGGGCAGACCGTAGAGAAGAGTGCAGTCCTTGCCGTCGGTGACGTAGGTGTAGGCGGCGTTCTTGTAGGTGACGGTCATGGGGAAGTTGACCATGACTTCAACCTTGGAGCCAGCGGGAGCCTCGAGGAGGAGCTCGGCGAGGGAGTTGGCCTTAACGACCTTCACCACGTTGAGGGTGTAGGTAGCCTTGCCTGCCTTGAACTCGGAGGTAGCCTCGGAAGCGGCTGTGATGGTGGTGGTGCCTGCGCCTACGATGGTCACAGCGCCGTTAGCGGCAACGGTAGCCACAGCCTCGTCGCTGGAGGTCCAGGTGAGGGGCAGGTTGTTGGGGTTGGCGAGCACGGGAGCTACGAACTCCTCGCCGAGCTCTACGGTCAGCGAAGTGAAGTCGAATTCGAGGCCTGCGGGCTTGAGGGTCTGGCCGCCGCCACCGGGGGTGTACTCCACTGTGAGAGTGGAGATGGCCACGTTCTTGGAAGTGGGAGTGTACTTGACAACGTTGCCATCTACGGTGAAGGATGAAGGAGTCTTGGCATTGAACGTGATGTCATCGACAGTGCCATCAACCGTAACGGTGATTTCAGAGCCGACGTAGCAGCGGAGGCCGTCAGCCCAGAGGCGGGAGCCGGCGCCGTTCTTGGAGTCAGCGCCGAGTGAGGAGGTGAGGGTGAGGGTTACGCCGTCGTTTTCAACGGTTGTGCCGTCTGCGATATACTCGGAAGTATTGCCGGAGAGGCGGGTGAGGCCGTAAGTCTCGTTGACGAAGTCAAAGGTTACGGTCTCTGCGGAAGCCATAGCGCCGGTGAGGGCGATGGCAGCGAGAGGGAGTAAAAATTTCTTCATAAAGGATGAAATTAGTTAAAAAGTATAGATGTTTTTGCGTATTTCGCTAATAGAGTTCAAAATTACTCTTATTTTGAATAATATCAAAATTTTGCGGCAGATTTTTTTGATGGGCGAGATAAATCGGCGCCTGCTTATACAAAAAGCCGCTCCCGGGGGGCGGGAGGCGAGCCTCCCGGCGGTGGCAAAAGGGGGACCGGCCCGGGGGCGGAGGGACGGCAGGTAGAGGGCAGAGGCATCTGTATATCAGCATAGGGTGGCGGATGCGCTCAGAAGTGGCGGAGGCTTTCCAGCCTCCGAGATTGAAGGAGAGAAAATTCGGAGGCTTGAAAGCCTCCGCCACTTCTGGATGTCTCCGCTGCTTTTACGGAGGCTTGAAAGCCTCCGCCACTTCTGGATGTCTCCGCTGCTTTTACGGAGGCTGGAAAGCCTCCGCCATTTCTGAGTGCCTCCGCCACTCCCGAGAGCGGCTTATTATGCGAAAGAGCCGCTCCCCACCCGGGAGCGGCTCTTTTATCATTAGGTTAGGGGGAATCAGTCGTTGAGGATGACCTTGGTGGCCTTGCCGTTGAGGATGCGGATGTAGATGCCGCGCTCGGGGTTGGCTACCTTGACGCCCTGGAGGTTGAAGTATGCGGCTTCGCCCTCAGCAGCCTCGATGCCGGCTACGCCGGTCTCGATGTCGAAAGCAAGTGTCTTCACGTCAGACTTGGCGCCGGTGGCGTCGTCCTGAGCGTAGTAGGAGAAGTTGCCCTGCTCGGTGAGAGTGATGGGATCCGTGTACTTGGTGTAGCCGTCTTCGGTCTCGTCAGCGGTCATGATGGAGTTGGCCGAAGAGGGGGTCCACTTGTAGTAGAAGCTGATGCCCTCTACAGTCGGGAATTCCACGGTGGCCTCATCGGTGAACTCGAGAGTGCTGCCGTCAGTCACCTCCTCGCCGTTGATCTTGATGGTGTACTGCGAAAGGTCGGGAGCAGCGGAAGTGTAAGCGATGGGGAAGTACTGGTAATCCTCATTGTGGCGCGATACTACACATTCTACAGTGTAGACTCCTGCTGCCGTGGTAGCAATGCCAAACTGGTTGTAGAAAGTGATGCCGTCAGCTACGACAGAGGTGTGATTTTCGGGAGTGGCGGAAGTGAAGTTGACATTCTTGATGATGACTACTTCGCCGATGTTCTTGAGGTCAACGGCCTCGTCAACAGTGATAGTGCGGGGTGAGAAGGTTCCTTTCTCGGCCTCAGCAGCGGGGTGGGAGCCAACGAAGCTGAACTCGGGCAGGCCGTTATAAAGCTTGTATGCTGCTGTCCATCCTGCGGGGATTATATCAAGAGCTGTGTAGGGGAGGTTATTCTGATAAACCACCATGAAGTCGGTGCCGTCTGTCAGGTAGGTGTATGCGCCGTTGGTGTAGGTGACAGTGGTGGCGAAGTTGATTTCATACTCTGCGGAAGCGTCAGCTTCAACGAGTTCGTTGAGCTCGGCGATAGAGGATGCCTTGAACTCGCGGATTACGGTGAGGGTGTAGGAAGCGGAACCAGCGCGGTATTCGTCTGTAGCCTCGGAAGCGGCAGTGATGGTGGTAGTGCCGGCATTTACGAGGGTGATGTTGCCGTTCTCGTCAACTGTAGCCACGTTCTCGTTGCTGGAAGTCCAGGTAACGGGGAGGTCGTGGGGGTTGGTCAGTGCATTTTCGGGAACTGCCTGGCCATAGATAGCCTCAACGGACTGCTCAGCGAAAGCGAGGTCGGCGGGCTGGAGAGTGCTGTCAACCTCGGAGTAGCTGATTTTGATTTCCGAGAAGCGGGCCTGGGATGATGAGGTGTTGGTGAAAGTGACCTCAGTGATTTCCTCGTCGGCTCCGGCAGTCCAGACTTGGTCGGTGGCGTTAAATGTGCCGGCGGTGCATGATGCTGAGAGTTTATAGCTGCTGCCAGTGACTATGAACTCTATCAGGTCGAGCTGATAGCCTTCAGGAACAGTGACAGTGATTTCATTTTTTGCATAGATGCGCAGGTGGTCATGACCAGAAGTAGGATAAAGTGCAGGGACCGTGCTGCCGGAACCCTTGGAAATGGTCACAGTAGCCGAGCCAACCTTGATGGAATCGGCAACAGAGGTGATATCCTTGAATACGAGGCTGGAGGCATTGGGGTCATAGACGGAGATAGTGTACTCGGCCGTTGCAGCTTCGTATGTGTCATTGCCTGCGAAGGAGGCGGTGATGGTAGTTGTGCCAATCTGGTTGCCGATGGTGATATTGCCGTTCTCGTCAACTGCGGCCACGTTGGGGTCGGAAGAGGTGAAGGTTACGGGAACGTTGGAGGGATTGTGAAGAGTGGGTGCGGTAAACTCAGCGCCCTTTGCCACGTCGTAGTTCACTACGCCTGTGCCGTCAAAAGCAAGGTCTATAGACTGGAGGGATACGGTGAGGGTGTAGGAAGCTTCGCCGGCATTGTATTTGTCGGTTTCGTCTGAAGTGGCCTTGATGGTGGTGGTGCCGAGGCCTACGATGGTCACTTTGCCTTC
>CAZWVY010000106.1:4046-7740 GCA_964637105.1 uncultured Sangeribacter sp.
CTGAAGTGGCCTTGATGGTGGTGGTGCCGAGGCCTACGATGGTCACTTTGCCTTCTGCATCTACTGTAGCTACAGCCTCATTAGTGGAGGTGTAGGTTACTGCGAGGTCGTAGGGGTTGGAAAGGGTGGGGAGAGTGTAGGATTCGCCTTTGGTCACGTTCACCTCGGTTTCATTGTACTTGAGGCCGGCGGGTTCCAAGGTGGGATCGCCCTTGATGGCATAGTAGTCGACCTTGCTGACCTGGACAGGGCCATTTGAGGAGGCTGAAGCGCAGTCGAACCGCAGCTTATAAGCCAAATTCGACTGAGGTGAAGGGAGTATGAATTCCATATCCCCTTTGACCAACTCGGTGGATCCGGTTTTGGATACCACCGGCGTCCAGTCCTCGTCTGCTGAATCTGCTGAAGAGGAGGTGAGCAGAGAGATGGAATTGACACTGGAGGCAGTGATAGCGTCAATTGTCACGACTACCTTGCTGATGCTCTCAGGAAAAACGGGGCTTGTGATGTAGCCGGTAGACGCGCTGCCTTTGCGGCCGCATTTCACGTATGCCCATCCGTTGTTGTTATTATTGAAATTCCCGATGGTCCATGTGGTGCCCTCGTTAGTGGCCGTCCAAGTAGCGGTATAGGAGCCTACTTTGCTGTCATTATATGATGCGCCGAACAGGCATTCGTACACTAACTCCGGCTCTTGAGCTTTTAGTGTACCTATCGCAGCGAGTAGTGCCACGAAAGATAGTAGAAATCTTTTCATTCTGATTGTTATTGGTTGATTATTTGATGTTTATGGTCTTTTGTCGGGGATGGGGTATGGATTAAGGGCCCCCGTCCTTGTTTTCGGGTGCAAAGTTATATATTATGAATGTAACTTGCAAATATTTAACAGTTATTCTTGTGGGGCCGTGAGGCCGTAGTCGGGGGCTATGGCCAGGACGTACTGCCAGGCGGCGTCGTGGTCGTTGGGGATGTGACCGTCGAGGATGGCGTCTTTGACAGCCTGTTTGATTTTGGCCAGGACGGGGGAGCCGGGGATGTGGAAGTAGTCCATGATCTCGTTGCCGTTGATGGGGTTGTGCCATTTGCGGTAGTCGTCGGCGGCGATGATCTCGCCGATGCGCGTGCGCAGGGCGGCGAAGCTCTCGAGGGCTGAGCGCACCTTGACGGGATTCTTGGAGGTGAGGTCGCTCTCAGCCAGGATCATGAGGTCGTCGATGTCGTCGCCGGCATCGGTGATGAGGCGGCGCACGCCGCTGTCGCTGACTCCCTCCTCGCCAACCTGCTGGGGACGCATGTGGAGGCCAACGAGTTTGGCGACATACTTCATCTTCTCGTTCTGCGGCAGCTTCATGGCGCGGAAGATGCGCCCTACCATCTTTTCGCCGATGAAGTTATGGTTGTGGAACGTCCACCCTAACTTCGCGTCATAGCGTTTGGTGACCGGTTTGGCGATGTCATGCAGCAGGGCGGCCCAGCGGAGCCACTCGTTGTCGGAGCGGGCGGCCACGTTGTCTACCACCTGCAGCGTGTGGTAGAAATTGTCCTTGTGGCCTCGCCCTTCGACGGTCTCTACCCCTTTGAGGGCCTGGAGCTCGGGGAAGATGAGGCGGAGCAGCCCGGCCTCCTCGAGGAGGCGCAGTCCGATGGAGGGATGGGGCGAGCGCATGATTTTCATGAGCTCATCGTTGATGCGCTCCTTGGTAATGATCTCAATGCGGGGGGCGTTGCGGCGTATGGCCTCGAAGGTCTCGGGGAAGATGTCAAACTCGAGCTGTGTGGCAAACCGGATGGCGCGCATCATGCGCAGGGGGTCGTCGCTGAATGTGATGTCGGGGTCAGCGGGAGTGCGGATTATGCGCCGCTTGAGGTCGCCCACGCCGTCGAAGGGGTCGACGAGTTCGCCAAACCGGTCGGCATTGATGCAGATGGCCATGGCATTGATGGTGAAATCGCGGCGCAGCTGGTCGTCGGCGAGGGTGCCATCCTCCACTATGGGGTTGCGCGAATCGCGGGTGTAGGACTCCTTGCGTGCGCCGACAAACTCCAGTTCGAGTCCGCGGTGCACGATGCGGGCTGTGCCGTAGTTGGCGTAGACGGTGAGGCGGCCGGACTTGCCGAGGTCTTTGGCGACCTCCTTGGCGAGGCCTATTCCGGATCCTACGGTGACGAAGTCGATGTCGTGGGAGGGGCGGCTGAGGAGTATGTCGCGCACGTATCCGCCGACGACGTAGGCCTCGCGGGGCATGGCATCGGCTATTGCGCCTATGCGGCGGAAGATGGAATTCTTCAGTTCGGACCTTAGATTTTTTGGCATCACAATGCTATTATTTCTTCGGGGAAGATGGTGAGGGCGACCAGTCCGTCGGGGGTGACTTCGTAGGTGTTTTCGGCTCCTACGGCCCCTACGGCGGGGATGACGAATTTGGGTTCGATGGCTATGGTCATCCCGGCGGCGAGTATGTCCTTGCTGCGGGGGGTGAGGACGGGCATCTCGTTGAGTTCGATGCCTACGCCGTGGCCTATGAAGGAGGCGTGCTGGCGGTGGCCCATGAACCAGTCTTCGAGTCCGCGCTCTTTGACAATCTGCATAGCGGCCTCATACATCTGCGCGGCGGGGCATCCGGGGCGGCCGATGCGCTCCATCTCTCGCAGGATGTCGAGCGAGCAGCGGTGGGCCTCGTAGGCCTTCTCGGGGATGTCGCCTACGCGCCATACGCGTGTCATGTCGGTCTGGTAGCCGTTGAAGGCTCCGTTCATGTCGACCATGACGGTGGTGCCGGGGCGCATGGTCTTGCCATCGGCGCCTCCGGGGAGGGCGGGGGAGACTCCGGCGCCCCCCATTGCGAACTCATACGGGGTGGGGGTGTCGGCGTTGTCGCCGCAGATGACGGAGCCGAGGTTGATCTCCATGAGCTGGCCGGAGACGCGCGAGTATCCGAGGCATCCTTCGAGGCGGAGTATGCGCTCGAGCTCTATCTGCCACTCCACGTCGGTCATGTCTTCGCGGTATGCTTTGGTGAAGCGGCGGTAGGCCTCGGCCTGGTGGAGGCCGTCGTCCTTCATCTGGCCTATTTCCCAGGGGGTCTTGACCATGCGGGCGCGGCGCAGGGAGGGTGAGGCGTTGACGACGAGGGGGTTCTCCAAGGCTTTGGCGAGGCGGGAGATGTCGCTCCAGGTCATGGTGTCCTGCTCGAGGCCGAGTGTGGCAGGGAGCTCGCGGCCCATTTCGCGCAGGCGGGCGGGGATTTCCTCGGGTTTGCGGATATAGGTCACGCCGGGCTGCTCTTCAAACCCGAGGGGGCGTATGACGAAGTACACGGGGTCGCCTTTGGCGGGGATGTAGGTGTATCCCCGGAAGAAGCGGAGGGCGGTGTAATAGATGTTGGCGTTGGAGCCTACGAGGATGGCGTCGCATCCTTCGGGGAAGGCTGCCTGGATTTTGGCTATGTGGGAGAGGGATTCTTCCGGCAGGGGGAGGAGGCGCATGGGGATTGGGATTATTGGAATAATTGGAATAATTGGGATTATTGGGATCAGAGTTATCAGAGGGCTCAGAGTTATCAGAGTTATCTGAATCAGAGTTATCAGAGGGCTCAGAGTTATCAGAGTTATCTGAATCAGAGTTATCTGAATCAGAGGTATCTGAATCAGAGTTATCAGAGGGGTCTGGCTCTGATCAGGGGCTCTTTTGGGG
>CAZWVY010000107.1:0-7679 GCA_964637105.1 uncultured Sangeribacter sp.
ATAATGAATGTGCGGCCCGTAACCGAATCATATTTGGATGTTCAGAAGAAATTTTGTAATTTTGTCACCGTGGTAATAATTACCGCGGTAATAAAGTATGAAATTCTATAATCGGACAAAGGTAATAGCAGCTATCTTGGCCAAGTATAAAATAGAAACTCGTCTGTTCACCCTTGATGATATGTAATCTCCCGAGAGTCTGCGCTATTTTGAGATATGGGGAATGATGAGGGGAATAAGGTGGCAGGGTTCTTGTGAAACTTCCCACAGGCCATGCCTGCGGGAAGTTATCGTATTTGCCTCATGTCTTGGCATGAGACTGCGCATAGGGTTAGCGGAAGATGACCTTCGCGCCGTCGCGCACGTAGATTGTGCCGGGTAGGGGATTGGCCACGGGGAGGCCGCTGAGGTCGTAGAGGGTGCCGGTGTCGGCTGCCTCGGCAGGAATCTCGGCCACTCCCGAGCGGTCATCGATGCGGGCGAAGGCGTTCCAGGGGGCGGCATTGCGGTCCACCGGGGCGTAGGTCACAAGCGTGGCATCGGCAGGGATGCCGTTGAAAGCATCGGGGGCGAAGACCGGTGTCTCCTTAGTCATGATGGTGACTGTCTTGAGGAACGCGGAGTTGGCGAAAGCCTTGTAGCCGGCGAACCGGCAGCTCTCGGGGATGGTAATTTCGGTCAGGCAAGAGAGTCGGAAAGCCTCATCGCTGATGAAGCGCAGCGTTTCAGGAAGGTTTACCTTCTCACCGTCATAGCGGAAAAACGCACGTTTGCCTATTCCGACAAGGCTGCACCGGAAACCCTCCACACGATCCTGGGAGAGAAATTCCAGGGATGGATGCTTATAATGCTCCGGCAATTTCTCTATCCCCAGCAGCACCGCCTCGGCGTTGCCTATGTATGCCACCTTTACGGCGCCCGACATGAACCCGATCATAGAGAATGTTTTCCAAATCTCCTCCACCGGCTTTTCAATGATTCCGGAAAAGATGGCCGAACTGAAACAGGGGTGGCTGCGGTAGAAGAACAGGGAGCCCTCAGGGACTGAGAGCGCGCACCCATCCTCAAACTCCGGGAATGGAGTGTCTGCGGAGGGGGCGTCATCTCCGGCGGTCACGGCGCCCTGCCCGGTCAGGCAAGCCGGAGGGACGGGCGACTGCATGCCCAGCTCGCGCAGCTTAGTGAAGCCCTTGAAGGCATCGAGGCCGATATTGCAGACAGCCGGAGGAAGATTGAAAGAGGAGATAGTGTTGCTCATGCCGTTAAACACTCTCTGGAAAGCCTTGTCCTGAATGTATCTTACCTCGTAGGGGAGGGACACCTTGCTGACATCAGCAAATGAGAGGATATCGTCCACGGCGATTATGGCGTATGTCCGGCCATCCAGGGTAATGATGTCCGGATAATCGAGCTGCACGCAGTACGGCCCGTTTATCCTTTGGGAGATACGTTTGGCCTGCAGGACATTTTCCCATACCTCGGAATACTGCCCGTCGGAATTGTCGAGCACATCGAAATTGAGGATATTATTATGGTAGTTGCACGAGGTTTCGGTTCCGAACATTACGGAGTTGGTTTCATACCCCTGCGCGACCTTAAGCTCGATTGGCTTGGCCGCAATGGCCGTTAGCGCGGCCATCAGAAAAAGAAATCTGCGTTTCATAAGATTATATTTTAATTTTCATGAGATGACAGGTGGAGTAAAAGATGAAAATTCACTATATAAATCCACGGGATTGCGCAATCTTGCATCTGATTGCAAAAAAATTTGGTCCTATGAGACGGGGTCTTTTAAAAATTTTTGGGATGCAGGCTTGTCAGCGCGGCAGCATGAAGCGTACGCCAAGATTCAGCGAAAAACCTAATGGATGCTCCGAGTAGTAGGTCCGGAGGCCCGAGCCGTCGTTAAAATGATATTCTATTCCGGGTTCGGCGAAAATAGCCAGATGGCGCCAGAGGCGCACCTGGACCCCGGCACTGAGATTTGCTGTGCATTGGAAAGGCTTTGGGGTCTCGACAGGAACCGTGTCGGTGAGGTGAATCTCACCCCGTGTTATGTCTCTCCGGCATAAGGTGCTGTTTTTGATGCATTTCTCGCCGGTCAATCCCGCTGAAAGGTATGCACTGGCCCCTTTCCAGCTGATGACATTCCATTTCAACTTCAATGATACCCCCAAGTAGTGGAGATTTTGGGAGAGGAAGAGATGGATAAAGTCACTAAAGTTGCGCGAGCCTTGCGAGCGGAGGTGGGTGTAGAGTATTCCTGTCTCAATTCCCAGGCGGTCCGTCAAGGGGTATTCCAGCAGCAGTCCGGCTCTGATTGGCAGAGTGTGCTGGAGCTTGATGCTGTCCGGGCTATGTAAGTCGCCGGTGTTGGTGCCGTCATCGACTATAAGTTTTTGCGGAAGTCTGTTTTCCATCAGAGCGCCCGACATGCACGAGGCGGTGAGACCTATGGAAAGTTTAGAAGCGCTGTTCCGGAGAAGGCGCAGATGAGGTGAATAGTGATTGTCGTTGCGGTGCGGTAAGCTGTTCTCATCAGGCAGTGCGCTATGGTGCAGCGCTCGGTCAGGGGTGCTCTCCTCCTCATTTTCAATTGCTGTTTCCGGTTGGATGCCGGACTGTTGGTCATCTTCACACCGTGACTCATGCGCAAGAGTTTGCGGAGTGTCATGGGCGGAGATAGGGTCAGGTATGCCATGCCGCACATGTGCAGACCTGGGCGCCGGGGTTGCCGCCAGGTTTCCACATTCAGATGCAGAACTGACTTGCGGAGCGTTGGCGGAAGCAATCGAAGCAGCAGGATGGGATGCAATATCTGTTGATTTCGGGATAAGCAGGGCGAGTCCGGCAGCAATAAGGATTAATGCGATGGCTGCGGCTGTGAGCAGGGGGCGCCACACGCGGGCATCAGCCACGCGGCGCCCGGTGACGGGCAGAGGAGCAGCCGTTTTGCCGCCCAGCTCCTTCTCCAGACCTTCCCAAAGTCCTTTTGGAGGGGTCGTCTCGAAGTCCGAGAGCCGGTTTCGTATGTCATCTCTCCAGTTCTCTTTCATGGCTCCATGTTTTTTATTTGCCGGGCGAGCATAGCCTTGGCCCGGTGGAATTGCGAAGCTGACGTGGATTCGGAGATTCCCAGCAGGGCTGCGATTTCCTTATGGGATTTCCCTTCGACCACATGCAGATTGAAGACGGTCCGGTATCCGGTCGGCAGATGGCGTATCATGTCGTGGAGGGTTGCCGTATCAATGCCGGACGTATCCGGTTCCTCGGCGTACATATCGGCAGGTTCGTCATCCATTGATACGAATACAGCCCGGTGATTACGCCGCAGGGTTTTGAGGGCTTCGTTGACCACTATGCGCTTCAGCCAGGCCTTCAGCGAACCGGGTCCCCGGTATGTGAAATTCCCCATGAATGAAAATATTTTGAGGAATGAGTCATGCAGAACGTCCTCAGCCTCTTCCGCTTGGGCAATATACAGCATGCATACACCGGTGAGATAACCGGCATATGCTGAGTAGAGCGCCTCCATCGCGGACTCCTTGCCGCGGCGAATCATCTCCACAATCTCCTTTTCCGTGTCAGACGGCTCTGCCAAACCCAAATGATAGGTATAATGTATTCATTAAGTTTTGAAAGCTACTTTATAAATCTGCAAATAATGGAAATCTTGCATCATCAACTGAAAAAAAATGCATTTCAATATCGGGGTAGCGGATAAAATGAGGGGCCTGATAGACGTGCGGCGTCTATCAGGCCCCTCTGCGGATTTGTGAATCAACTTATTCCCGCAGGCATACGCTGCGTCCTGTTATCGTTTGTTATGGTCGGAGCGGGTCAGCGGAAGATGACCTTGGCACCGTCGCGCACGTAGATTGTGCCGGGTAGGGGATTGGCCACGGGGAGGCCGCTGAGGTCGTAGAGGGTGTCGGTTCCGGCGGCTTCGGCGGGAATCTGGGTGACGCCAGAGCGGTCATCGATACGGGCGAAGGCGTTCCAGGGGGCCGCATTGCGGTCTACCGGAGCGTAGGTCACAAGCGTGGCATCGGCAGCGATGCCGTCGAAAGCGTCGGGGGCGAACACCGGGGTCTCCTTAGTCATGATGGTGACAGTCTTGAGCGACTTGCAGTCGGCGAAAGCCTTGTAGCCGGCGAAGCGGCAGCTCTCGGGGATGGTGAGTTCGGTGAGCGAGGAGGCGCGGAAAGCCTCGTCGCAGACGAAGCGTGCCGTCTCGGGGAGTATGACTTTCGTGTGCCTCGTCCCTTTGCATGCTGCGGCACCGATTCCCACTATATTGCACCGGAATCCGCCCACGCGGTACTCATATCCCATCTCCTCGCCATCCTGAATATACTTTTCATCCTCCATCTCAAGAAGCACCAGCTCCGCGTTTCCTATGTAACCAAGCTTGCAAGGATTGGAGCCGCTTAAGTAAAACTGCATAGTTTGCTCATATACCGGCCATACCTCCTCCATTGAGATTTCCTTGATTTCGCTGAACACGTCAGTTGAGAAGCATGGGTGGCTGCGGTAGAAGAAAGATGTGCCTGCGGGCACGCGGAGGGTGCATCCGTTGGTGAATTTTGGAAAAGGGCCTGCGGCACCTGCCAGCTCGTCACCTGCGGTTACCTCCCGGTTATCCGACAGAACGCACACTGGAGGGAAGGGCGACTGCATGGTCAGGCTGACCAGCCAAGGCACACCGCTGAAAGAGTTCCGTCCCAGCCTCGCCATTGCGGGGGGCAATCTCAGGTCCTCAAGCCATCGCTGACGCGCATTTGTCAGAGCATCGTCCATCACAAAGCGCATTTCATAGGGAAGTTTCAGGTCATGGACATTAGCATAATCGAGTATATTGCCTAAAGCTAAGACCATATAAGTATCCCCGTTGATTACGACTCCATCCGGAAATATTGCATTGCCCTCCAGCGGGCTGTTAACAGAGCTGGGACGACGCTTAGCTATAAGCAATTTATTCCATATTTTTGAGTATTCCCCATCCTTGTTATCAAGGTGATCGAAAGCCAGCAGATTATACCCATACTCGCACTCAAATTCAGAGCTTGAGCCATTAGGCAAAATCCAATCGTTTGTCCATCCCTGGGCGACTGTGATGTCCAGAGCATTGCCAGAAAGCACGCTCACAGCCATCATCAGAAGCAGAATTATATTTTTCATCTTCATTTTTTTGTTAAATTACTTATTGAATTTCCAAGTGTCTGTCATCACCTCGCCGTCCATCACTACAAGAATATAGGTGCCTCCGGGTACATCCGAAAGGTCTACTGTGCCGCTTTCAGCACCCTCCCGGATTTCGGAGAGGCATACGGTCTGGGCCGTAAGTCCTGACAGCACCTTAATATGCAGCGTGCGGGGCGCCTTGTCGCTGAGCACGACCTCGAAGCGCCCGGCATCCTTGCGGATGAGGTCCTTGATTGTGCCGGGCACGTCGACATCCATGCAGCTGTATGCGGCGTTCTCGCCGTCCGAGGCTGTGATGACGGTGAAGCGGCTGTTGTCCTTGAGAGGCCTTACTGTGGCCTCGTCTCCGCAGCCGACAAGCTGCGATTCAGAGTCGTACCAGCCGAGGACACGCTCGGACTCGGGGAGGTCAACAGAAAGGACTGCGCCTTCGGCATTGGTCTCCTTCAGCGACACCGTGGCAGCCCTTGAGGTTGTGCTCATAGCTACCAAATCAACTCCGCCATAGACGCTGCCGCCCGTCCTTGACTGCACGAGGTCCACATGATACGGGCCTCCGGTGACTGTGTTGTTGGAATAATTCCTCAGCCGCACTCCTATCTTCTCGAAGCTCCCTCCTGCTGCGGGAATATTATGGATGCTGCTGTTGCTGCCAAGCAGCATTATGCACCGGTCTCCGTCCGAAGCCATTGTGACATACGTGCCGGAAAGTTTAACGCCTCCTTGTTTCCATCGGTCATAAAGCTCGGGCTTCACCAGGATTTCGATGTAGTAGTCATTAAACAGGGCCTTGTCGGCCTCAGTGAGCGGGCGCAGGTCAAGGTCAAATCGCACTTCGCTTGACATGAGGTTTGTGAAGCGGAGGTCGCGGCGTACAGAAACGGCTCCCGTAGGAGCAGAGAGAGATGTGGTTGTCCGCTGCGCCGTTTTCGGATTTTTAGCTGCGCTGAAAGTATAGAACAGCTGGTCATCAGCAATGTTGTCATCGTCTGTTGCGCGTATGTTTGCCAGCAGGCTGACGGATTGACCGGAAGAGGCGGAGAATACATTAGCCGGGAGATTCCAAGGGACTGCAATTGTGGTTGAGCAGCAAGGGAGCAGAAAGGCCTCGATAGCTGCCGAGCCTATCTTTCCTCCGGTTGCAACGCCCTTGTCTTTCTCACGTCCGCGCCATCCGTTAGGGGTAACGCATGTAGAACCCTCGTGCCAGTAGAGATGCAAGTAGTCTCCGGTCCGATATGTGCGCCACCCTCGGTTAGTGACAGTGGTGTATACATATGCCTGCTTATGGGAGGATGAGTAATAGGGAATGTCGCACACGGTCCCTCCATCCTTTGCGTTTCTGAGCCACAAGGCCGGGCTCGACCAAAATGCCGAGTCATTGGAGGGAGAATATATTCCCCAGTCAACGGGTGTTGTGGCAATGTACAAATCCACAGGATACAGGGGATGGGTCAGTCCAAGAAAACAGCCTAATTTGTTATGAACCGACTTAAATTCAGGAGTCTCGTGCTTCTTAGCGCCGGGTTTGGTCCATGCGTCCATGGACTTGGCGTACTCATAAGCTTCCTGCATGCTGACGAAGCCGTCACGGTTGGTGTCCGCATCCACTTTGGTACCATCTAATTCCGCTCCGTTGATTGCATCCATCCAATGCCATGCGAATTCATCGAACGGTCCATGGGGGGAACAGTGAGAGGATTCATTTTCTGCGGCTGCCGCTGTCACAGTGCAACCCAAGGTATGCAGCGAGTCAAAGAAACCGGCAGCATGACAGTGTGTGATCACCACGCTTATCGCAGCGTCCTTTGACTTGACGGGGGCGAGCCATTCCGCAAGTTCGTCTTCATACATTACTTCATATCCGAAAGCAGTGGCTCTGGTGGTGACAGCCGGAGTATCAGGTGTCCACAGGTATGTGTAGCATTTATTATCAGACTCCCGTATTCCTCCGTGGCCTGTGATAAAGAGCAGCAGGTGGTCGCCGCTGGTCATTTTTGAGGCGATGTCGGCAAGCACAGCCTTGACATTGTCGCATGTCGCGGCGTACTTCACGTCTATCACATTGTCACCATCCAGATCGATAGGTGAATGTGTGACACCATAAGGGGCACCCCAGTTAATATCCGGCTCTGTGCTGGTGCCATTGGTCATTAGGACATACATGTGGTTGCGGGGCACTCCGATTGTCCGCGTCAGTATCTGATACATGTATGCGCAATTGAACCAATACTGCTCTTCGTTAGAAGTGATATCCATGCCGCCGTTAAGGATGACTGCATAGGTTCGTTTCCCCGCCTCAGAGATTGGGTCGTTTCCCGTGAAGGCGTTTGGAAGATTGGGCTTATCCCAGGAGATGTTCTCAAAGCGGTTTTTTACATCGGCGGGCGTCCTTACTTCTCTCGGAGGCACTGACCTCAGTGTCTCGGTGAAACCTGTGCCTGATACTGGCACAGTCTTGGGGAGGGTGACGA
>CAZWVY010000108.1:0-7659 GCA_964637105.1 uncultured Sangeribacter sp.
TCAAGGAAATAGCGGTCGTGAGTTACGGCTATCACCGTGCCCGGATACTGCTGCAGATGCTGTTCCAGCCAGTCGATCGACTCAGCGTCCAGATGGTTGGTAGGCTCGTCAAGCAGCAGGATGTCGGGCTGCTGTAGCAACAGGCGGCACAGGGCCACGCGACGGCGCTCGCCTCCGGAGAGAGTGTCGATGCGGCGGTCATCCGGCGGACAGCGCAGCGCGTCCATGGCCCGCTCGAGCTTATTGTCGATGTTCCAGGCATCAGCGGCATCCAGCTTGTCCTGCAGCTCAGCCTGACGCGCCATCAGAGCATCCATCTTATCCGGATTTTCCAGCACCTCGGGATCGCCGAAAGCCTCGTTTACCTTGTCATATTCGGCCAGGAGGTCCATAACGGGCTTAACCCCCTCGCGCACCACCTCGATCACAGTCTTGTCCGGATCAAGTTTCGGATCCTGCTCGAGGTATCCCACGGAATATCCGGGCGAGAAGACCACCTCCCCCTGATACGACTTGTCTAATCCCGCGATTATCTTCAGCAGCGTTGACTTGCCCGAACCGTTGAGGCCGATGATGCCGATCTTGGCGCCATAGAAAAAAGAGAGATAGATATTTTTCAGAATCTGGCGCTGAGGAGGTATCACCTTGCTCACGCCGACCATTGAGAAAATGACTTTCTTGTCGTCAGCCATGTTTTTTAAGGTATTAAAGCCCCATCACATAATAAAATTTTAAGACTCCGGGGCGGTTTGAGCGGAAGGTCACTTCGCGGCCGTCTTCACACGGTAGCCGCAATTGACCTTACCCCTTGAAATATTATTGAGTTTAGAGCGGATGAGCTGCTTGCGTATCGGAGCGATGCGGTCGGTGTAGACAGTGCCCTCGAGATGGTCATACTCATGCTGGATGATGCGGCTCAGGAAACCGGTGAACTCCTTCTCGTGCTCCACGAAATTCTCATCGAGCCAGTTGAGGCGCACATGCTCGTGGCGCTTCACATTCTCGGAAACACCGGGCACAGAGAGGCATCCCTCGGCACGCGAGACAGCCTCCCCATCCTCGATAATGTCAAGCTCAGGATTGATCAGCACCATCTTGGAGTCGGCGCACTCCGGGAAATCCTCAGCCAGTGCGGAGCCGTCAAGCACAATGAGGCGGATAGGGCGTCCTATCTGGGGAGCAGCGAGGCCCACGCCATCCGAAGCGTACATAGTGTCCCACATATCCGCGATCAGCTTCTTGAGATCCGGATAATCGGGCTCTATCTCCTCGGTCTCCTGGCGGAGCACCGGGTGGCCGTAAAGGTATATAGGCAGATTCATGTCATCAATAATTTTGTGCAAAAATACAAATTCCCCCCGACATTTGCAAATCCGCCTCCCGCCGGCCCGTATACCCGGCGCTCAGATGCCCAGTCATCTTGATTCCTGCCAGGCTTCGAGCTCGAGGGCTTCGCGGGCGATGCGCTTGGCCATGAGGCGCACCTGCTGCATCTGCTGCATCTCGGCGCGGGCCTCTTCGTCCGCAGGGTCGGCGAGGTAGTTGTTGATGACGGCCTGCATGCGGCCGCCGGTGTATTCGGCGGTGATGATGGCATCCACTATCGCGCCGTAGCTCCACACGCCCGGCTCGAGCGTGACAGCCTTGTGGCGGTACCGGAAGCCGACGCGGCCCTCCGCTGCGAGCTCCTGCACGCCGTAATTGACCGTGCGCTGCTGCATGCCCAGGCGCTTGCGCGTCTCGACCGGAGCGGGACGGGCCTCTGTGTAAATCCATTCCATATCTTTGGTGTTTATCGGGTTGTTAAAATGCCGCGACCGCCCGGGTCGGATTGGACCCGAGTTTGCCGCTGGCGGTAGTGCTGCCGTCCTCGAAGTGTATGTACCACGCAGCGAGAATGGAGTACTCCGTGGAGGCTCTGTACCAGCCGCCCGTCAGGGCTGCCATTTTCCCCTCCTTGACGGCGCGGGCGAAGATGGCCTCGGGATTGGCCGTCTCATAGCCTTGGCTGTGATGCCAGTACAGGCGCCCGACCTCCCCCGCGCTGGGGAGGAACCATCTTCCGGCCTTGAAACAGTCGGCGAGCGGCTCTCCGGCTCCTACCGATGGCTCGTAGCAATTGCACAGGCTGGCCGAGGGGTAGTAGAACTGTCGGTAGCGCGCCTGGCCGCCGTTGTCGGCCACAACGTCCGTCATGAGCTGGAGCAGCCTGTTGTAGGCGCTCGTGCTGCCCGTCTGCCGCGGCAAGGGGAGGTTGACCGCGCTGTCGCTCAGTATCGTGTCGCGGTGGGCGATGATGCGCAGGGTGTTGGCCAGTCCCCAGGGAATCCTCGCCCCCTCCGGGAAGGGCCCGAGCTTGTAGGTGAGCTCCACGAAGCCGACCTCGCCCAGGGCGGAGGCGGCGTCGAGCTTCCTGAAGCCGTCAGCGTCTCCGGCCCCCGTGGCGTCTCGGAAATTCTCCGGGGTGATGTAATAGTCATCGAAGCCGCGGGAGGTCTTGTTGGCCAGCATCGGGATGTCGAAGACGGAGTAGCCGGGGGTATCCTCAAGCTCTATTCCTGCGAATCCGGACGTGCCGCCATCGCTGTCCTGGTAAAGGCCCCATGGATAGGCGGGCAGGTCGCCCAGGGCCACGCAGAGCCGCTGCGTCCTGTCATCGGGGTTGATATAGAAGCAGACTCCCACGACGGTCTTGCCCGCGTCAAGGATGTCGCTGTATGTGCCGTCGGCATAGACGTAGTCGCCCAGTCGGCAGCTCCGCTTGTAGAATCCGATGGTCGTCTCCTCCGTGAGCGTGCCCCCTCCGGCGAGCCCTATGGTCACCGTGACCTTGGCCTGGGGGGCGCGCTCCTCAGTGCCCACAGCCGTGACGGTGAGCACGCCGGTGAGCTCGTCGATTGAGGCGTAGGGGTTTGGGGCGATGCTCCACCTGATAGAGGTGAAGGAGTTGGCGTTGGCCATTGAGGGGCGCACGGTGAGGCGGTACTTCTGCGGGTCATCGGCAGGGGTGACGCTGTCTATGTAGCGGTCGCCGCCGATGGTGACCGCCGTCAGCTCGCGGACGTTGTAGCCGTCGATGCGCAGGGGGTTGGCCGGGTCGTCCACGTTGCCCCACGTCTCTATGAGCTTCTTCTTGAGGTCGAAGCTGACCAGGGCCGAGGAGGAGAGGCGGATGTGACCCGTTATCTCAGCCCCCATGTCGGCCAGGGCCTCGAGGCGGCTGGCCGGGAAGTCCTGCCACTCCACGCCGATGAGCCTGACTGAGCGCAGGGGGCACTCCCCGGAGGCGAGGATGTCGCTGATGAGAGCAGCTGTGTCAAGGCGGGGGCACTCCTCGATGTCGACCGAGGTCAGCGAGCCGTAGCCCTGGAGGATCAGGGTCTCAAGATTCGGGAAGTCCTTGAAGTCGAGCGAGCGGATGGAGGCCCCGAGCCGCACGGAGCGCAGCGCGTCTGTCTGCGGCACGGTAACGGCGGTGGCTCCGGTGTCGCGCAGGTCGATGCTTTCAATCTTCTCGGACTGGAGATTGAACGCTCCCGTCACATTGGGGCAGTTGCGGACCACCAGCTCCCGCAGGGCGATGCTGCTGCCGATGCCCGTGACGCGGCTGGAGAGGTTCGTGTTGGGCGCCTTTCCGCTATAATCAAGGATGAGCCTTTCGAGGCGCTTGCAATACTCAAGGCCGGTCACGTCAAGGCTTGTCGAGATGCCTTGCAGGCCGCTCTCCACCTTTGTGCCGTCGGGCAGCTCGGTGTATGTGCTTATCTGAGTCAGCAGGTCGGCGTCATAGACAGTGAAGGTGGTCTCGTTGAAGGTCGCCCCGCTGCTCTCGAAGTACGCGGGCTCGCCGGGGCGGATGCTGCGCACGGTCTGTATGCCCCCCGCGCCCCAGTTGAGCGAGGCATACAGCGGGCAGCTGTGGCGCAGGGCGACGCCGTTGCCGTTGCCCCACAGGCGCAGCTCGAGCGAGCCGGAGGTGTTGGCCCCGCACTTGCTGTCCCAGTACCTCTGGCGGTACTTGAAGAAGTGGCGCATCACCTCGCGCTTGTCGCCGTGGGCCATGTCGAAGCGCCCTGTGTTGGCGTAGCCCATGCCGTCTGTGTTGTACAGAGCCTCGCACCATTGGCTCCAGAATGTATTGTAGAGCCCCCACATGGCCTGCTCGTTGAGGCCGTTGGAGCGCATGGCCTGGTACATGGCCTTGATGTCCTCGGGCCATGCCCGGGCCACGCAATCCCAAAGGCCCGACAGCCGCCCGTTGAAGACCGGGGAGCCCGCGCTGGCCTTAGGGGTGAACGTCTGCGTGCCGGGGTCGTATTCCTCTCCGAGGATGGTGCCGGTCTCCCCGGTGCTCTCGTCATAGGAGTCACCCCACTCGTGGAAGACCTTGTAGAGCAGGGTGCCGCGGTTGCCGTAGCCGAAGCCCGTGTCCGAGTCGCGCTGCACGAAGAAGGCCCGCGGCTCGCCGCCCCCCTTGATATTCTCGAAGCCGATGGTCATGTTCTTGTCCATCGAGTCCACGCCTAAGATCCAGCCGAAGAATATGAAGTAGAACAGCGCGCTGCTCTTGTTGATATACTGCGCGTACTCGGCATTGAACCGGGCGAGGCGGTATGCCGGGGTGTCGTGGGTGTAGGCCGTGTCGCCGTAGGTTACCGACCTTGGCAGCTGCTTATAGCTTCCGTTGATGAGTCGGCAGCGTTCTGCAATGTTGGGATTGCAGGAATGAATCCAGTTGTGGAAGCGGCGGAGCCACTTGGACTCGCTGTTGGCTTGTGTTGCACCATCGGCATTGAGGGCCACTCCGAAGTCGTCGTCCGTCACCGGGCTTTTCTTGGGCACGCGGGCGTAATAGAGCGTCGTGGCCTTGTCATTCCACTTGCCGTCCTGCCATTTGCCCTCTGTGATTTCCTCCGAGAAGAAGTTTACGTTGTCCTCCACCTCCCACAGCTGGTTGTCGCCGCTGTTGTCGAACCCAAAGTAGCAGGGGTCGTACTTATTGTTGACAAAGTTGTAAATCGAAAGGAAACGGACGCCGGCGACTCCACCGTTGTAGCTTCGGAGCCAGCCGATAATCGGGAAGCCGGAGAGCGACTGGCGAAATGTCACCGGCTGTCCGGCAGCTTGCTGTGCCGCCTGCTTCGCGGTCAGCAGGTCGGGGTATTGCCGGGCGGTGCCGAGCAGGATATTTTGGTAGGCGTTTGCCGCGAGGATATTGAAGATGCCCTCGCTCGATGCAAAGTTGACCTTGTCGATGAATTCCTTGGCTTTCATCGCCACGCCGCCGGTGATGGAGTAGCCCGTTATTGTCACCTTCACTCCGTCTATGACGACGCTCCATGACCCGTTGTACTTGTCGGCCCAGTTCTTGTAGGGGTCGGGATAGGACAGCGAGCTGGTGCCGTCCAGGGCGATGTCGTGGCCTTCGCATACGAATGACGCCAGGGCGGCGGGCGCGCTCCCGGGGTCGGCCTCCCATGCGGGATTGACAAATTCGGTCGTGGCTTTCTGCCAGTCTTTCTTGCCGGTGGGCATCTTGTCAATCTCCCATATCTTGTAAGGGGTGCCGGGCAGGGCCGCGATGGTCTTGGCGAAATCCACGGCGTTTGAGGAGTCGAGGATGTTGTTGCGCCTGGCGATGGCGATCTTCTCGGCGAGGTCGGGGGTGTCGTAGGCGAAGTTGCCCAGCATCTGCTGGTAGTTGAGGCTCTTGTCGTAAATGCGCACGGTGTACAGCTCCACATCGCAGTCCTCGCTGCCTATGGTGATTTTCTTGGGCGCGTGCTGCTGCCATGAGGATGTCTTATAGTCCATCATGCGCACTATCACGCCGTTGAGATAGACGTAGGCGATGTTGGCGTCGCTTTCCTCCACGCCGGTCAGCAGGACGTTGCGGCAGTGCGTGGCGGTGCCGTCTATGCAGAAGCCGACGCGTATCTTCTGCTCGTCTGCGTAGATGGTCTCCACCTTTCCCCCTGCATCGCTGCACAGCTCGATGCGGTTGGCGTATATGGCGAATCCCACGCCGTCGGCCATGGCGTCGATAATCTTGGTGTCGGTGTTGGTGCAGTTGAGGGCGCGCAGCTCAAATTCAAAGGTGCGCCCGGTTCGGGCGGCTGCATTGGTGGCGTTGGCTCCGAAATCCGAGCCGAAGGGGAGGAATCCGTCAAGGGTTATGCTCTTTCCGGCCTTGATCAGAAACGTGTTGTTGCCGAAGCCGTTGTTTCCCACGAGCTTGAAGTTGTCGCTGCGCCTGACAGTGCAGGTGCGCCGGCCGCCATACTCGCTGTGCCAGTCGTTGGCATCGTAGTCGGCGTTGGTGCGCCCTGCGGCGCTGAGATAAATCTTGCACTCAGAGGCCGGCGCCAGTGTCACCCCGGCATCGAGGATGGCGAGGGTGTGTGTCGCTGCTGCGCTTCCCGCCTTGATGGCCACAACGATTTTACCGAGTGCCAGGTAGCTGTTTTCGGATGCAGTGAGGCGCAGCTCCTGCATTCCGGAGGTGCCGTCAGCGTTGAGAGTGAGCGTCTGCGCCGTGAGGTCGGCCATCTTCACGCCGCCTGTGTCGCGCACCTCGAAGCGCACCGTCACCTGCTCCCCTCCGGCGCCCGGGTAATAGAGGAAATAGAGGATGGAGGCCGTGCCGTAAAGTGTCACCTGCCTGTCAGCGGCTGTGCCGATGCAGACGCTCGGCGTGCCGAGGCCCTTCTTGATGAAGCTGGTTGTTATGGGTTCCGTGCTGATGCCGTATGCGGCATTCTCCGCATAGATGCTGATGGTGTGCGCTCCGGGGGCGAGGGCGCCGCTGCCGTCGATGGTGAAGTCGTTGGTCGAGTTGGTTATGGTGCTCTGGGCTATTTCGGCGCCGTCGACGCTGACGTGGACTTGCGCGGCCACGCCCCGGCACGAGACGCGGAGGCTCCAGGGCCCCTCCCGCAGCAGGCTTTCCTCATAGCTCTGGTCGAGCGCGAGCACAATCTCGAGGGCGCGGATTGTGAAGGTGAATGTCCGGCTCTTGCCGTGATTGTTGCCCACCTCGATCCGGACAGCGTTGGTCTCTTGATTGAGGTGCGGGCCGAGATCTATGGCGTACTCGCCTCCTCCGGGGGCGAGGGAGAGGCCGAGTCCGGGGACCTCGGTGTTGTTTATCCACACCCGGGCGTAGCCCTTTTCTGTATCGAGGTCTGTCGCGTCGCCTCCGTAGTAGCTGTTGTAGGTGAAGGCTACGATGTTGGAGGCCCCCTTGACCATGTCAGTGTCGGGCTGCCGGGTGATGCGGGTAGTGAGAGTATAGTCGACGCTGGCGGCGCCGCTGGTGTAGAAGCTGGCCTCGGCAAGCACCAGCGAGCTGTTGGCCACGGGGTCTGAGCCGTAGGCCTCCTTGGCAGCGTCATTGGCGAATGCGCGGAAGGTGGCCAGGCCGCTGTCGTCTGATGTGAGGCTCCATGCCCCGTGCTTCATTGCGTCCATTTCCTGGAGGAACTTCTTCAGGAACTCCTCCACGCGGCTGCCTATGTAATTCTCCCAGGGTTCGTCAAGGCCCGGAATCGGTCTGTCTATGTCGTTCTTTGCCATTATGCGTTATTTTATGCGTTAATCAGAATCCCCTCCATCTTTCGCGGCCTCTCCAGGGCTTTGCGCCGCGCCAGCGGCCCGAGC
>CAZWVY010000109.1:0-7600 GCA_964637105.1 uncultured Sangeribacter sp.
AACTGGAAAGACAACTTTATCTAATCAAGAATATGGAAAAGCTGAATAAGGACTCCAAGCCATACAAGACGGGAGATTATAAGGAGATGTTCAAAGCATCGGAAATAGCCTCTATGGCCGCAGAGGACATCGTGGCCTACAGGAATTCCATCATGATTGAGATGGAGCGGCAGTCCGCGATTGATTTCGCCAGGGAAGAGGGTAAAGCCGAAGGTATTGAGGCGGGTAAGATAGCTGTAGCCCGCGAGATGAAGAAAAAGGGAATGTCATCGGAGGATATCAAGATGTTCACCGGCCTCTCCACCTCCAGCATTGACGAGCTTTGAAACGGATTCCTTCCGAAACCGCAAAAGAATGACCCTGCTGTGAACGGGCATTTCAAAAATTTTTACTAATTTTGCAGACAGACTCACGCCGTGCGTCTCCCAAGAGTGGGAGCGAGGCGGGAGGTGAAAAATAGATTCCGAAATTCGCCATGAAAGCGACTGACAAAATAAAACTTGCTGACCGCATCCGTTCCATTGAGGGGCTGACCGATGATGAACGGTCCGCCCTTCTCGGTTTGCTCAACGACACAAAGACCTACGGCCTTGTGTGGGAAGACAAGCCCGAGGAAGTCGAGGAACGGCTGCGCGAAGAGCTCCCCGTGCTCAAAGAGGTGAAGAGCAGGGCCATCGTTTCGGGGGGGGGAGGTAACAGATTGTAAATCAAACAGTTATCCAAATCACATAATAATAGAGGGCGACAACCTTGAAGCCCTTTCAACCCTCGCCTACACCCATGAGGGCAAAATCGATGTTATCTACATCGATCCGCCGTACAACACCGGCAACAAAGACTTCATCTATAACGACTCATACGTTGACACCGAGGACAGCTACCGCCATTCCAAGTGGCTTTCCTTCATGTCAAAGCGTCTCCGCATAGCTAAGAAACTCCTCTCTGACCGAGGTGTTATTTTCATATCTATTGATGATAATGAGCAAGCTAATTTGAAATTGCTTTGCGATGAGATATTTGGTCAAGCAAATTTCATAGATATATTTTCTTGGAATAAGACAGAAACTCCAGCCAATCTATCTCTTAAGACAAAAAAAGCAATTGAGTACGTTTTATGTTACAGCAAAACTCGTAATGGCGAAAAATTCCGAGGTTTAAGTAAATCAAGCACGAGTAATAATGGTTTGATGAATCAAACCAATAATGAGCATATTTTAATATTTCCGGCTAATGTTGTCGACACAAGATTAGAAAATGGCGTCTACTCAAAAGGAATATATGGCACCAAATCATATCATATTGATTTACTTGAAGATACAGAGGTTAAAGATGGCTTTTTCATTTCTCCAGTAATATTAAGGGGAAAATTTAAGTGGGGGCAAAAGAACTTAGACAGTGAAATCGCTAAGGGAACCAAAATATCAATAAAGACAAAAGCGTTTTCTCCTTCTTACGAGAAAAATGAGTATGATCCTGAGGTGCCATGGAATTTGATTAATAGGTCTTTTGGAGTTGACACTAATGAAGTAGCGAGCTCTCAGCTTAGGGAAATACTCGGGCCGCATGCCTTTGATTTTCCCAAACCGGTTAGCTTGATTAAATATTTGATTAATTTTATTTCCGCAGAAATAATTCTCGATTTCTTTGCAGGTTCAGGCACTACACTCCATGCCGTTATGCAGTTGAATGCAGAGGATGGCGGACACCGCCAGTGTATTCTTTGCACTAACAACGAGAACGGCATTTGCGAGAATGTGACCTATGAGCGTAACAAGCGCGTGATTGAGGGTTATACGAAACCAAACGGCGAATATGTGGAGGGATTGCATGACAACAATCTCCGTTACTACCGCACCGCTTTTGTGAGCCGTCGTCGTACTCCGCAGAATATGCGTCGCCTTATGCTGCTCGCTTCCGACATGCTATGCATCAAGGATAATATCTATACTGAGGTCAATGAGTTTGCCGGTATGCCGACGCTCGAAAACGGCTTTCGTTTCTTTGACGACGGCAAGAAGCAAATGCTGATAATCTATAACGAAGAAGCCATCTATACAATCGTTGACGCGCTCGAAGATATGGATATGGCCAAGCCTATAATTACATACGTGTTCTCTCCGGCAAATGACCCGTGGAACACCGAATTTGAAAGCGTGAGCGACAAGGTGCGTCTCACCGCGCTTCCTGCCGCTATCTATAACGCATACAAACGAGTACTACCCAAACCTAAAGATACTCTTATCAAAGAGGAAGAAGACAAGGATATCGACTACGTCGCTTTGCAAAGCAAAGAAACCCAAGCCGCTGAAGATAATATCGGCGGACTGTTTGAGGAAGGAGGCGAAGCATGAAAGATTTCCTTTACCAACAAAAAGCCGTCGAGGACTTGACGAAGAAAGTAGTCGGACTTCTCAACGAAGGCGGTTCACGCCGTAAAGTCGTTTTCAAAGCACCGACAGGCTCCGGCAAGACTGTTATGGCTTGTCAGATGCTATCCAATATTATAGATACTCTGAAAGCCGACGGCACCAACCGTTATGAAGATGTGGCGTTTATATGGTTCGCACCGCGCAAACTCCACATCCAAAGTTACATGAAGTTGAAAGACGCTTTCTCTGACGGACGCGAACTGCGCCCGGTAATGTTTGATGATCTCGACCAAAGCGAGGGCATCCAACCCGGAGAAATCCTCTTTGTCAACTGGGAGAGTGTCAATAAGGACAAAAACATAATGGTACGCGACAGCGAGGCTTCGGCTTCTCTGTATGAGATATGCCGACGCACTCGCGAACAAAACGGTCTTCCCATTGTGGCTATCATTGACGAGGAACACATGTTTTGGTCGAAAACCGCCGACAAATCCGGCGCAGTCCTTGACCGCATTGACCCGGCTGTTGAAATCCGTATCTCTGCGACACCCAAGACACTGCGCTTTGACGAGCAGGTGAGAGTGCCGCGTCAAGATGTTATTGAC
Source organism: uncultured Sangeribacter sp. (assembly GCA_964637105.1). Classification (GTDB taxonomy): domain Bacteria; phylum Bacteroidota; class Bacteroidia; order Bacteroidales; family Muribaculaceae; genus Lepagella. The sequence continues at coordinate 2,975 of CAZWVY010000109.1, forward strand.
GCAGGTATGATCAAACGCGAGGTGATTATGAACCCTGAAATTGAGGATGGCATCTCCGATGAAACAATCCTCAATAATCACCTCATGGCTAAGGCACTTGAAAAGCGCGAGCAACTTGCCGAAGCATATAAGGCTCTCGGCATTAATATCAATCCCTTGCTCCTTATTCAGTTGCCTAATGACACTAAGGAAACCATGACCACCGAGGACACTGCGATTGCCGACTTCGTGCGTCAGTATCTCCGAGTGATGAAAGACATTACTGTGGAGAACGGCAAACTTGCAGTGTGGCTCGCCAATGAAAAAGAGAACCTTAACGGACTTGAAGAACCTGACAATCTTGCACAAGTCCTTCTTTTCAAGGAAGCCATAGCCCTCGGTTGGGATTGTCCTCGTGCCGCCGTACTTCTTATATTCCGTAAATTGTCGGGCGACGAGTTTACCATCCAAACCGTCGGACGTATCTTGCGTATGCCCGAACAACATCACTACACCGACGGCAGATTAAACATTGGCTATGTCTATACTGACATTGCCAAAGATAAGATTAACATAGTCACGGCAGACGCTGACTATATAAAGAAGAACGCAATACCGGCAGTGCGCCGTGCCAATCTGAATAATGTTGCTCTCAGGTCAGTCTATTCCGACCGACCTAACGATACGCGCAACTATTTCGGTCCTGACTTCCGCAAAGTGCTTTATGAAGTCAGCGAAAACACTTGGGATATATTTCAGGCTCAGGGCAGTCTGTTCTCACTCGCCGAACTTGCCGCAATGCGTGGCGATGAAGCACCACAGCAACTTCCCGACACCGAAGACGAGCAGATAAATGAAAACCGCCGCAGAGTAGCCAACACTCTGCGACTGGACGTTACCCGCATTGACGTGCCTATCCCGAAGGATATTCACTTTCAGAACGAGGTGCAGGAAATTGATGTGCGTGAACAAGGCAGCATCAAATTCGCCCGTACCGCAGGTGAAATTGACCGCGTTTTCATCAGTTTCATTTCGAGCTACCTCGGAGGCTTCGAGAATAAGAACAACCCGGCAGATAAACTTGCCGGCTATCTGCTCGAAACTCTCGCAGACTTTTTCGGGCTGTTTGATACTGATGCGAAAAAGGTTGTTTTCCATCACGAGAACAAGCCCAAATTCGATAAGCTCATACGCGACGCCATCGGAAAATATCTTAAAATCAAAGAGGATAAGAAGAAAAAGGCCGCGGGTCGCGCTATGAAAGAATTTACTTGGGAGGTGCCGGAAGAAAGGCTGTACGATGATGAGACACATAAAATCGTACCTGCTGAAAATCATGCCCTCCTGCCTTTCGTGGAACTAAACAAGGCTTCAAACCCTGAAAAGGAGTTTGCTAAGTTCCTTGAAGAAAATTCTGAATCGATTGACTGGTGGTATAAGAACGGCGACAGTGGTCGTCAGCATTACGCAATCGGCTACGAGAGCGAAGATGGCACCAAGCATCCGTTCTACATTGATTTTGTTATCCGTCTGAAAAACGGCAAAATCTTCCTCTTTGACACCAAAAGCGCGGGTAGCGAACCGCTCACCGCACATCTCAAGCATAACGCCCTCATTGATTATATCGCTGAGGAAAACGCCAAAGGTGCCAACATCGCCGGAGGTGGTGTTATAGTCAAAGATGGCCTGAACTGGCTCTGGTCTTGCCTCCATATAGACAATACTATTGACCACAACGGCTGGGATTGCTTTTATCCTAATCAAACGTAACGATATGAGAAAAGAATTATTTTTAGGTACTTGTAAGAGGTCAGTATTTTGCAAGATTATAGTGTCGTTAGTCATAATAGTCACTACGATAATAGAAGTAGGGTTTATTCACGACATTCAATATTCGTTTAGTGGATGTACATATTACCTCTATCCCATAATATTCTTCCTCTCTCTCTATTATATAATAATGACCTGGTCCAATGCTCCAGGAAATATAGAAAACCTTCTATTATTTCCCATCTTAAGTAGAATTGGATTACTCAGGGACAACAGTCTGAATGGAAAAAAAGTATTATTTAATGCAATGGCTCCTACAGTGGTTTCGTTCACATTCAGCCCCATACTATTTATAATATTGGATGATTCCCCTATGTATAGCGATGAATCCGGCCTACTAGTCAGCCTAACTTATATTCTCATAGTGGTTCCTCTGATCTTACTAATTCGTGGCATATTAATAATGTCTAAATTCACTCTATTATCAAAATAAATACTGAAAAGTTAAAAAACGATAATGAGCAGTAAAGGCATCGACCAGAAATTCGTGCATTACGGCATACGCCGCGATGACCTCTCCATGATTGAGGCTATCTGCGCCGCTGAGGGCATTGACTTTGACTGGCTCAGCGAGGAAATTCTCAAAGCATACCACGCCCGCAAGGTGGACGCGATTGAAATTGACGACGCCTCCACGGAAGACATCATCCGCGCCGCCATCCAAAAAATCAAACAATAATCCCTCCCCGTCATGCTTATCCAGAGAATCAAAGTCAGCAACTACAAGACGTATCTTGACCTCGACCTCGATCTGAGCGTTGACGAGGAGCGCCCCATTATCCTTATCGGAGGCTCTAACGGCGGAGGCAAGACCACCCTTTTCGAGGCTATCAGCGGAGCCCTCTACGGGCTGAAAATCGAGAGCCGCGAGCATTTCATGGAGTTGCTCAACCAAGGGGCCGTCGGAAAGGTCAAGCCCGAAATCATGCTTGAAATCAAGTTTGCCGGCAAGGTGCTCGGCCAGGAGCAGATATACAAGCTGCGACGCACTTATGTGCTCAATCCTGCCGGAAAACCGCTCGAAAGCGTCAACCTCAACATGAACGGCAACGTCTTTGTCTACGGCTCCATGACCGCCCCCAAAGACCGACTTCGCGCCGAGCAGGAGGTCAACAAAATCATCAAGGCCAATCTCCCTCAGGAGCTGAGCCAGTATTTCCTTTTTGACGCGATGCAGTCGAGCGAGCTTCTCAAAAAGAATGTGTTCGCTCAGACTATCCGCGACAATTTCGAGAATGTGCTCGGCTTCAAGAAGTATCTGCAGCTCAAACGCGCAGCTGAGAAACTGCAGCAGGAATGGGCGCAGCTCCGGCTCCAAGCCGAGCAGGAGGCGGCTGAATACAATGAGCTCGTCAACCGGAAAGACAAGCTGACAGCTGACCTCAACGCCTGCCTCGCCGAGCAGGATGCCCTCTACAAGTATCTCGCTTCGATGGAAACCGAGTATCAGAAAGCCAAGGAGGGTGCGCAGCAGAGCGCGGCCCTGAACAAGCGAATTGCAGATATTTCGGCGAAAATTGAGGATATAGTCAGACGCGCCTCCTCTTATGCCGAGGACATCAAAGGCTTTATGGAAAACATCGAAGTCAATGTTTTCCTCCCGAAGATGGCCGCTAATCTGTCGGTTGAAATCAACAACATCCTCCGCATCAAGCAGGAGCTTCAGCAATCGGACACCGGGGCATACCCTCTCGAAACGCTCCGCGACATCACGGCAAAGATAATAGACTATCTCAAGGAGCTGTCGCTCTGCTCGCCTGAGGTGGACGAGGAGAACGTTGTCAGGCACATGGTAGCCGTGCAGAACTCCACCAATCAGCAGGATCCGTTTGACTATCTCGACTCTGCCGAAATTGCCGCTCTCAAATCCTTGGTGAGCCGCGCGACCAACAACCAGTTTGTCACTTTATACCGTCAGCGCCAGGACCTCGAAGCGCTTCTTGCCACTATCGAAGAACTCCGCACGGAGAAAACGAATCTCGAGCAGACCCGTGCCGGAGGAAATGAGTTTATTATTTCCAATTATGAGGAGAGCCGGCGCAAGGTGGAGAAGGCAAAGGTGGCTGAGGGACAGCTAAAGCAGGAGATTCATAAGCTCGAAAACCGCATCCACCGCTATGATGTGCAGATACAGCAGGAGCCCGACCTGAAATATGACACCCTCGTGAAGCTCAAGCCCTTCTTTGAAAAGGTGGCTGATTCACTTCTCAAAAAGAAAAAGGCGCAGATCGAGAGCGAGATGCAGATGCAGCTCAACCGCCTCCTCGTGTCATACAAAGGCCACATAGGGCGCGTGGAGCTGAGCGACAGCATGGAAAACTTCAACATCAGGATTTTCCACACCAAAGGCAATGAAATCTCGCTCAACCAGCTCAATGCCGCTTCGAAACAGATCTTCATCCAGGTGCTGCTAAAGGTGCTCCGCAACCTCGGCGACTACAATCCTCCCGTGATGATCGACACGGTGATGGGTGTGCTCGACAACGAGAGCCGCGAAATGCTCTTTGAGGAATACTTCCCCAATCTCGCGGAGCAGACAATCCTGCTCTGCACCACCTCCGAGGTGCGCCCCGACAGCGATTACAAGAAACTCGAGGCGTTCATTTCAAAGACCTTCACCCTTCACCGCGATGTAGAGGAACAGAAAACCACCGTCACCGACGGATATTTCGGAATCGAATTAAACCCGTGATGCCATGCCACTGCAGTTTGGAGATATATACGTTCCCGAAAACTTCAATACGGAATTTGCACCGCTCAAAGAGAAGATTGAATCGCTTATAAATCTTTCGCGCAGCGCGGGCACTGAACGCCGCT
>CAZWVY010000110.1:0-7513 GCA_964637105.1 uncultured Sangeribacter sp.
AGGCTCAGTTCCGCGAGCTGGAGTCGTTCACCAAGTTCGGCGGCGACATCGACCCTGTTACCGCCAAGGTCATTGACACCGGCCGCAAGAACCAGCAGCTGCTCATCCAGCCTCAGTATCAGCCCTGGCCTGTTGAGAACCAAGTGGCAGTCATCTATTGCGGTGTAAACGGCCTTCTCGAGCCCGTTCCTCTGGACAAGGTGCACGAGTTTGCCGAGACCTTCCTGCAGCTTGTCAAGGCCAAGTATCAGAAAGAGGTGCTCGATGAGATCAAGGCAGGCCGCCTCACTGACGATGTCACGGCCAAACTGACCGAATGTGCCAAGGAGGTATCAGCACGCTACGCTAAGTCTTGACACAGCGGCCTTCGGGCCAATAATAATATGCTCTCCCCGGCTCATCCGTGAGCGGGGGAGAGGCAAAAGGACCGTCCGTCATGACCGGCGGCCGGTCCGCCAACAAAAGAATACAACATAACATCACAGAAACCAACTGACTTATGGCCACCCTAAGGGAACTAAAGACACGAATCGGCTCCGTGTCGTCGAGTGAGAAGATCACCGGCGCCATGAAGATGATTTCTTCTGCGAAGGTCCACAAATTTGAACAGGCTCTCCGCAGACTGCTGCCATATAAGAACCAGATACGCTCCATCATGGGCCACATACTGCAGTCCGGCACCACATTCACGTCCCCTCTCATTGAGGAGCGCGAAGTGCATCATGTCGGCCTCGTGGTCTATGGCAGTGACGATGGTCTTTGCGGCGCATACAACCTCAATATCTTCAAGCAGTTTCTTGCCGAGATCAACGCGGTCCGCAAGACATATGGCGAGGATGTGGCCATCACAGTCTATCCCGTCGGCAAGAAGATTGCCAAGGCAGTCGACAAGATAGCAGGGGGCAGCATTGATGTAGTGCGCCTTGAGGGGGTCAACTCCAAGATGGAGGGCGACCGCGTGACGGAGTTCACACAGTCGCTGCGCAAGCTCTTTATCGACCGCGAGCTTGACCTGGTCAAGGTGGTCTACATGCAGTTCCAGTCCATCAGCCGCCAGCGTCTGACTGTCGACCAGCTCTATCCCGTGAGCCACAAGGCTATCATGGCCGAGGCAGGGGAGAGCGGCAGCGAAGCTGACAAACTCTATATTTTCGAGCCGGACGCCAACCGCATCTTCAATGAGGTGCTCCCGATGTATGTGCTCTCGCTGATGCAGGAGATCACCATTGAGAACCGCGCCTCCGAGATGGCCGCGCGCGTGATGGCCATGCAGAGCGCCAACGACAATGCCAAGAAGCTCCTCGAAGGGCTGCAGCTCGAATACAACAAGCTGCGCCAGCAGGGCATCACCACTGAGCTGCTCGACATCCTCGGCGGCCAGGTGGAGAGGTAATAAGACGAGAAATCAAAGAAATTACAATATTGTATCTATGAGTAGTTTTAAAGAATACTTTTCACAGGTCGGCAAGGGGCTGAAGAGTCTCGCGACGGGAATGGCTGTGACCGGCAAGGAGTTCGTGACTCCAAAGGTGACGGAGCAGTATCCCGAAAACCGCGAGACTCTCGACATCTCCGACCGCTTCCGGGCAGAACTGACCCTGAAGTATGATGCCGAGGGACGCCACAAGTGCATCGGCTGCGGCATCTGCCAGATGAACTGTCCGAACGGCACGATTCAGCTGACCACCAAGATGGTCGACCTGCCCGACGGCAAGAAGAAGCGCAAGCTTGACAAGTATATGTATGACTTGGGCAGCTGCACGTTCTGCATGCTCTGCGTCACCACCTGCCCGCAGGATGCCCTGGAGTTCACCAACGACTTCGAGCAGGCTGTCTTCACGCGCGACAAGCTCGTCAAGCAGCTCAACTACCGTCCGGAAGTGCCCGACGCTCCCGCTCCGGCTAAGCCTAAGATGGACCCCGAGCAGCTGGCCAAGATTAAGGCCGAGGCAATGGCCAAGGCTGCCAAAATCAAGGCCGAGCGCGAAGCTGCGGCAGCAGCGGCAGCTCCGGCTGCGGAGGCTGCTCAGAAGCCGGCAGAGGCTCCCGCCGCTGAGAAGCCGGCTGAGGCGCAGCCCGAGGCTCCCAAGACTGACAATAATGAAAACAAATAAGTCATAATGGATTCTGTAGCTAACATCATTCTCTATTTCGTCGTAGCGATCACGATGGTGGTGAGTGCCTTCTTGGCTGTCACCAGCACCAAGATCCTGCGCGCCGCGACTTATCTGCTCTTCGCCCTCATCTCGACAGCCGTGTTCTATTTCCAGCTCGGCTACCAGTTCTTAGGCGCGGTTCAGATCGCGGTCTACGCAGGAGGCATAATGGTGCTCTTCGTGTTCTCCATTCTTCTGACACACAAGCCCAATGAGAAGGAGGCTCCGCTCAACGTGCACCGCAAGCGCACCGGAATACTGTGCAGCGTGCTGGGCGCGGTGCTCCTTCTTTTCGCACTCTTCAAGATGCCCCTTATCAACGGCATCTCCCTGTGCGAGGCTGTCAACGGCTCGGCCATGATCACCATGGCTGACATAGGCACCGCCTTCACCGGCACGGAGCGCTACCAGTACCTCCTGCCCTTCGAGGCTGTCAGTGTCCTTCTTCTCGCATGTATAATCGGCGGCGTCACAATCGCCCGTAAAGAATGACGAATATGGACCTCAGCATTTTATGGTATCTTGTGCCCAGCGTGCTTATGTTCGTCTGTGGCGTCTACGGCTTCATCACCCGCAAGAACATGGTCGCCATCCTCATTTCGCTTGAGCTGATGCTCAACTCGGCCGACCTGAATTTCGTGATTTTCAACCGTTTCCTTTTCCCCGGCTCTATGGAGGGCATGGTGTTCACGCTCTTTGCAATCGCAATCGCGGCTGCCGAGACCGCTCTGGCCATCGCCATCATCATCAATATCTACCGCTCCATCGGCAGCACGGAGGTGAATGAAACCAACAAAATGAAACACTAAGACATGGACATCACATTACCAATCCTGATTCTGGCACTTCCGATCGCCATGTTCCTGATCTTAGGCATAGGCGGCGTGAAGATGTCGCGCAAGCTCGCCGGTGTGCTCGGCATCTTAGGCATGGGCACGACGGCTACGCTCGCATACATCGTCGCATTCACTTACTTCTTCAGCGGCAGCCCCGACTTCATCATCGACGGCGTGCGCCTGCAGTACCAGGTGTTTGATGTCACCTGGCTGGCGTTTACGCAGAAGCTCGTGGTCAACATCGGTTTCCTGCTCGACCCCATCTCTGCAATGATGCTGGTGGTCATCACCACCATCTCCTTCCTTGTGCACCTCTACTCATGGGGATACATGGAGCATGAGCCGGGCTTCCAGCGTTACTACGCTTTCCTGTCGCTCTTCTCTTTCTCGATGCTCGGACTCGTAGTGGCCACCAACATCTTCCAGATGTATATATTCTGGGAGCTCGTGGGTGTCTCCTCCTACCTGCTGATTGGCTTCTTCTACAAGCTCCCCTCAGCAGTGTCGGCTTCGAAGAAGGCATTCATCGTGACCCGCTTCGCCGACCTCGGCTTCCTGATCGGCATCCTGATTCTGTCGTACTATACCGACACCTTCAACTTCATCAACCTCACCTCCAACCCCGAGGCTGTGCTGACCTCCTGCGGAGGCGCGACCTTCATGGGCGCATCCGTCCTGACATGGGCTATGGTGCTCATCTTCACAGGCGGCATGGGCAAATCAGCCATGATGCCTCTCCACATCTGGCTCCCCGATGCAATGGAGGGCCCGACACCCGTGTCGGCCCTGATTCACGCCGCCACGATGGTCGTGGCCGGTGTCTACCTGGTGGCCCGCATGTTCCCCGTCTACTGTGTGGTTGACGCAGCAATGACCTTCATTTGCGTGGTGGGCGCCATCACGGCCTTCTACGCTGCCGTGGTAGCCTGCGCTCAGATTGACATCAAGCGCGTGCTCGCCTTCTCGACCATCTCGCAGATTGCTTTCATGATGGTTTCGCTCGGCGTGGCTTATGACCGTCCTATCGAGGGTGTGCACTACGCAGGCCTCGGATACATGGCCGGCATGTTCCACCTCTTCACTCACGCAATGTTCAAGGCCCTCCTCTTCCTTGGAGCCGGCGCCCTGATACATGCAGTCCACTCCAACGACTACACCGCGATGGGTGGCCTGCGGAAGTACATGCCCATCACGCACTGGACCTTTCTTATCGGCTGTCTCGCCATTGCAGGCATATGGCCCTTCTCGGGCTTCTTCTCGAAAGACGAGATGCTCGCTGCCATGTTCGCCCGCCACTGGTTCTGGGGCGCATGGATGACAATGGTGGCCGGCCTGACCGCCTTCTACATGTTCCGTCTCTACTATCTCATCTTCTGGTGGGAGGAGAATCCTCACTACAAAGACCACAAGCCCCACGACGCACCCTGGCAGATGTCGCTTCCGCTCATCTTCCTCGCTGCCGTGAGCTGCGTGGCCGGATTTATCCCCTTCGGCGAGCTGGTTACCTGGAACGGCGCTCCTTACCATATCCACATCGAGCTGCCCGTAGCCGCCACTTCCTTGAGCGTGGCTATTATCGCTATTCTGATCGCCACGAGGATGTATCGCGTGAAGAACGATCTCCCGACCAAGGTGAAGAACTTCTGGCCGACCCTGTGGCAGGCCGCCTACAAGCGCTTCTACTGGGACGAGATCTATCAGTTTGTAGTCCACAAGATCATCTTCGGAATCATCTGCCGGAGCATAGCATGGTTTGACCGCCATGTCATCGACGCCACTATGGACGGCATGGCCAAGGTAACCAACGTTGCCTCCAACTCCATCAAGGGTATGCAGAGCGGCAATGTACAGGCCTACATAGTATGGTTCTTCCTGGGCGCCGTTGCCCTGGCCGGCATCACATGGCTCTGTCTCGTCTAACCTAATGTTGCAACACAGTAAAAACTTAAAATCATGATATTCGACAATTTGCTAATCTGGTTTGTCGTCATCCCGGTCCTCATGATGGCCGGACTCGGCCTGTGCCGCAACAGCAGCATGAACGCCATCCGCGCAGTCATGGTTGTCGGTTCGACACTCCTGCTCGCCCTGGCCATCTGGCTCTGCGTCGACTTCCTCTGCCAGCGCCACAGCGGCGCTGATGCCGAGATGCTCTACACAGGCTCCTGGATGTGGTACGCCCCGCTCAATATCCACCTCGCAGTGGGTGTGGACGGCATTTCGGTGCTGATGCTGATGCTTTCCGCCATCATCGTATTCGCCGGAACATTCGCATCCTGGAAAATCTCACCACTTCCCAAGAACTTCTTCCTGTGGTTCACGCTCCTCTCGACCGGCGTGTTCGGCTTCTTCATCTCCATCGACATGTTCACCATGTTCATGTTCTATGAGGTAGCCCTTATCCCCATGTACCTTCTCATCGGTTTCTGGGGCACAGGCCGCAAGGAATACTCAGCCATGAAGCTCACCCTGATGCTCATGGGAGGCTCCGCCTTCCTGATGCTCGGCCTTCTGGGCATCTACTGGCACTCCGCTCCCGAGGGAGGCGTCCCGACCTGGAATATCCTCGAGATCGCTTCGCAGGCCAGCATCGACCCGAGCTGGCAGCGTCTGCTGTTCTGCTTCACCTTCGTAGGCTTCGGCGTTCTGGGAGCCATGTTCCCCTTCCATACCTGGAGCCCTGACGGCCACGCGTGTGCGCCGACAGCCGTATCGATGCTTCACGCCGGCGTGCTCATGAAGCTCGGCGGATACGGATGCTTCCGCATCGCTATCTACCTCCTGCCCCAGGCTGCAAACGAGCTGGCATGGATCTTCATCATCCTCACCGGCATAAGCATCGTCTACGGCGCCTTCTCGGCCTGCGTGCAGACCGACCTCAAGTATATCAACGCCTACTCTTCGGTGTCGCACTGCGGCATGGTGCTCTTCGCCCTCCTTATGCTCAACACCACCGCGATGACCGGCGCAATCATGCAGATGCTCTCGCACGGCCTCATGACAGCCCTCTTCTTCGCCCTGATCGGCATGATATACGGACGCACACACACCCGCGACATCCGTCAGATGGGGGGCCTCATGAAAATCATGCCCTATCTGGGCGTATGCTACATGATTGCCGGTTTCGCATCCTTAGGCCTCCCGGGCCTCTCCGGATTCGTAGCCGAGATGACAATCTTCGTGGGTTCGTTCCAGGATTCCGACACGTTCCACCGCATCTTCGTCATCCTGGCATGCAGCGCCATCGTGACCACCGCGGTCTACATCTTGCGCGTAGTGGGCAAGCTGCTCCTCGGCCCGGTGTATGACGACCACCATCTGTCGCTGACCGATGCCAACTGGTTCGAGCGTCTGTCAACTGTCACTCTGATTGTGTGCATCGCCGGCATCGGCTGTTTCCCCAACTGGATCAGCGAGACCATCCAGCACAGCTTCGCGCCTATCATCGCCGCCATCCAGGGGGCAGTCTTCTAAGAATGTATTGAATCAACGAAACAACTGATTTCAACAATGGACTATTCACAATTTGGGGCAATGCTGCCCGAACTCATAGTGCTGGGAATCTTCCTTCTCGTGTTCCTGGTCGATACATTCTCCGGCAAGGGTGGAAAGAAGATTCTTACCCCCATGACAGCGGTCCTGACGCTGCTGGCGACTGTGGCTATATGGATTGTGCCCTCCTGCGGCGAGACAGCCTTCGGAGGCATGTATATCAGCGACACCGCCACGCGCGCCATGAAGTGCATCCTCACCGTAGGTTTCTTCCTTGTCATCCTCCAGGCCCATGAATGGATCGAGAGTGATGTCATGGCCATCCGAAAGGGTGAGTTTCTCGAGCTGCTGCTCGTGACGCTCTTCGGCATGTATCTGATGATTTCAGCCCGTCACTTCCTCCTCTTCATCATCGGACTTGAATCCGCCTCCCTCCCCCTCGCTGCGCTCGTAGCCTTCAACAAGCACAAATACGAGAGCCATGAGGCCGCTATCAAGTATATCCTGACCGCTGTGTTCTCGTCTGCCATTCTGCTGATGGGCCTCAGCTTCGTGTATGCCTTCTCCGGAGGCTCGCTCTACTTCAACGACATCGCCCTCTCCGTAACGCAGGGCGAGATGAGCGGGCTGCTGCTCGTGGCCCTGGCCTTCGTGATGGCAGGCCTCGGCTTCAAGCTCTCATTGGTGCCCTTCCATCTCTGGACCGCCGATGTTTACCAAGGCGCTCCGACATCCGTCACCGCCTATCTGAGCGTCCTCTCCAAGGGAGCTGCCGCATTCGCCTTCTTCATCATCTTCGTGCAGTGTTTCGGCGCTGTCTACAGCGATGCATGGGAATGGATGGCATACGCCGTGATTATCGCCACCATCACTGTCGGCAACCTCTTCGCGATGCGTCAGAAGAACATGAAGCGATTCATGGCCTTCTCCTCCGTTTCTCAGGCCGGTTATATCGTGCTTGGCGTGATGGCAGGCAACGGACTGGGTCTGACCTCCATGATGTTTTACATCTTCGTTTATGTAGTCAGC
>CAZWVY010000111.1:0-7457 GCA_964637105.1 uncultured Sangeribacter sp.
GAATAGGCCAGCACGCCCGCCACCAGGATGGCAAAGGGAATGAGCAGTATCATGGATTGAAGGTGCTTCTTGCGGCAGGCAAGGGCTTTGGCTATCACCTCGCTTACCGACATTGTGTAGCAGTCAATCGAACTGATGTCATGGTAAAGATGATTGTCTATCACGGAGCAGGTGAGGAAATATATCACGAACACTATTGAAGTCACATACTTCATGCGGGGATCGGGAAACTGAAGGTCTGCTACCATCCACAGCGCGCATGCTATGGCCATGATGAGGCCCAGCCGGGAGAAGCGGCGGTAGCGCTCAGCTAAGCGGTCGAGGGCTGTCTCTTTTCTTTGTCTGTACATAGTTTCAAATTCTTCGGGAGTGGGAGCGTAAAGTCTTCTTGACGCTTCCGCCCAGGTTTTCTTTATTTCTTCAGGTGTCATGGGGATTACTGATTCAAAGGGGTGAATTTATGATGAAGTTTCTGTTTGATGCGGTTTATGCGGACGGCAACATTGTTTCTCGACAGGCCGGTCACTTCGGCTATTTCGTCATATTTCCGATCATCCAGCCACATAGTGATCAAGGCTTTGTCAAGCGGAGAGAGATGGGCTATGAGAGCATAGAGGGTTTCCAGATTTTCCTTGTGTCCGCTATCGGGCTCGGTCTCCATATCGGCAAGCGCATCTAAGGGCACAGTGGAGGGGCGGTTCGAGCGTTTGCGGACAGTGGACACGCAGGTGTTGAGGGCCACGCGGTAGATCCATGTGGACAGCGAGCTGTCGCCCCGGAAAGCTGCCAGTCCCTTCCAGATATTGATCATTATGTCCTGGCGTAGGTCCTTGAGGTCATCGCCATCGGTGGCGTAGGAGAGGCAGATACCGGAAATGACGGAGGAGTATTCCCTCATCACCTGTGCGAATAGCCTTTCCCGCGCCCCGCTCTCCGCCGGATGGCCGGTTATGGCTGCAAGCAGCCTCCGCATGGCATCTAACAGGCGGAGACGCCGGGAAATGGGTGGTAAGTCGATAGTGAGTTGAGTCATTTTTTTTCTTCTTTATGCAAAATTAGTCGCAACAATGTTCCGATAGTTACACAAAGGGGAAAAAATATTTTCAAATCGGGAATATCTCGTCATATTTTAGTAAATTTGCGGGATGTTTTCTGTAGATACGTATTATGCGGTGGTATGGACGATGGTAGCGTTGGCTGTCATTGTGTTCATCTCCTTGCAGAAGGTCACGGCCGGATACGGCGTGGCCTATACCCGTGCGTGGGGCCCTTCGGTGCCCAATCGCATCGGATGGGTGCTGATGGAGGCCCCGGTGTTTTTCGCCATGCTGGGCATCTGGCTGGCATCGTCCCGGCGAGGAGAACCGGCCCTGGTAGTGATGACCTCCCTTTTTCTGCTGCATTATTTCCAGCGCTCCTTCATTTTCCCCCTGCTCATCCGGGGCAGGAGCCGCATGCCGCTATCCATAATTCTTATGGGCATCACCTTCAATCTTGTCAACGCCTATATGATTGGAGGATGGTTTTTCCATGTATCTCCGCCCGAGGCGTATCCCGTATCGTGGCTATGGAGCCCGTGCTTTATTCTGGGCACTATAATATTTTTTGCAGGAATGGCCATCAACATCCACTCCGACAGCATTATCCGCAACCTGCGCAAGCCGGGCGACCGGGGCCACTACATACCGCGCGGAGGAATGTTCCGCTATGTGACTTCGGCAAATTATCTCGGCGAGTTTGTAGAGTGGACCGGTTTCGCCATCCTCTCTTGGTCGCTCCCCGGAGCGGTGTTCGCCATCTGGACCTTTGCCAACCTCGCTCCGCGCGCCCGCTCGCTTCATCAACGCTATCTTTCGGAATTCGGTGATGAATATGCCGCCTTAAGGCGGAGGTACATACTCCCTTTCATCTATTGATTATGAAACTCTTCACTCCCGGCAATATTGGCCCTGTGACTCTCCCTAACCGCACTATCCGCTCTGCCGCTTTCGAGGGCATGGGACGTGACAACGGCCCAACCGACATGCTTCGCGACTATCATTGGAAGGTGGCCGAAGGGGGAACGGGCATGACTACGCTCGCATACGCGGGTATCAACCGCAAAGCCTTGTCGTTCACCACCCAGCTATGGCTGCGCCGAGAAATTCAGGATCAGCTCAAGGAAATCACCGACGGCATACATCAGCGCGGCTCCAAGGCCTCCATACAAATCGGGCATTGCGGCAACATGACCCATATCGCCACTGCAGGCGGAGTGCCGGTCGGGGCTTCCTCGGGATTCAACCTGTACTCGCCCACCATAGTGAGAGGGATGAGCGTGGATGAGGCGCGGCGCACCGCCCGGGATTTCGGCGAGGCTGTGAGAGTGGCGCGGGATGCAGGGTTCGACTGCGTGGAGGTGCATGCCGGCCACGGCTATCTTATCTCCCAGTTTCTGTCTCCCTACACCAACAAGCGCCGCGACATGCTCGGAGGCTCACTTGAGAACCGCATGACATTCATGAAATGGTGTCTCGACGAGACTATGAAAGCCGCAGGCAGCGATATGGGAGTTCTGGCGAAAACGAATATGCGCGACGGTTTCAAAGGGGGGCTCGAAATAGAGGATTGCATCACTGTGGCCAAGGAGATAGAGCGGTGCGGCGTCCATGCCATCGTGCTTTCGGGAGGATTTGTGAGCAAGGCTCCGATGTATGTGATGCGCGGAGAGATGCCCATATATTCCATGACTCACTATATGCGCCAGTGGTGGCTTAAATATGGCGTGAGGGCTTTCGGCCGCTTCATGATAAAGAGCGAACCCTTCAAACCTCTCTATTTCCTTGAGGATGCGCGGCGTTTCCGCGAGGCCCTGTCTCTTCCTCTGGTCTATGTGGGGGGTGTCATAGACGGCCGGGGGGCCGCTCAGGTCATCGATGAGGGATTTGAGTTCGTCCAGATGGGGCGGGCTCTGCTCAATGAGCCCGATTTCGTCAACCGAATCCGTGAAGAGCTTTCCCACCGCTGCGGATGCGACCACATAAACTACTGCATAGCGCGCATGTATTCCCGGGAGATGGCCTGCCACAAGCATCTGTCAGGGCTCCCTGACGGAGTATGCCGCGAGATAGAGGAGATACGCCGCCGCCAGTGTGAATGAGGATATATCCGGGATGGACACAAAGATGGAGCAACGGCGCATAGCCGTAGTCACGGGGGCGGACGGGGGCATAGGCATGGAGTATTGCCGCGCCCTGGGGCGCAGGGGGTATTCTCTTGTGATGATAAGCGTCGCTGAAGGGCCTCTGCGCGATGCCGCCGCAGCGATAGCCTCGGAATATGGCGTGAGCGCGTGGCCCGTCACCATGGACCTCACCTTGGCTATCGCCCCTGACCGGCTCGTGGAGTGGCTGGATGCCACGGGGCTGATGCCCGATGTGGAGATACTGGTCAACAATGCAGGCATTTTCTCGTTTGATTACCTGGTCTCCACACCCCGGGGGAGGATAGATGCGTTTGTTGACCTCCATGTCAGGAGCGTGGCGCAGATGTGCCGTATTTTCGGAGAGCGATTTGCCCTTAAAGGGAGGGGATACATACTCAACATGTCATCCATGTCGTGCTGGATGCCTATGCCCGGGCTGGCTCTTTATGCCTCTACCAAGGCTTTCCTGCGTGTCTTCTCGCGCTCCCTTGCCCTTGAGCTGCGCGACAGCGGAGTCAAGGTGATGGCGGCTGCTCCGGGTGGCATTGCTACTCCTCTTTTCGGCCTCCCTCCGAAACTCATGCGCCTGGCCCTCGGGCTGGGGGCGGTGGCGCGGCCCGATAAATTCGCAGAGTCGGCGGTCAGACGGCTGCTCAAAGGGAGGCAGCAGTATGTCAACGGACTCCTTAACCGCCTTGCCATAGTGGCTGTCGGGTGCACGCCGACAGGGGTGCGCATGCAGGTGAAGCGCCGGCTGCTCGACCGAGGCATACGCAAACCATGACACGCATGCAGCCTCACTTGCGACTCAGCGCACTGTTTGTCCCTCTGTGGCGCCGGCTGCCCTGCATTGCCGCGGGCATGCTGGCCTTCATTGCCTACATGCTCACCGCCGAGGAGGGAGTGTCCTTCTGGGACTGCCCCGAATATGTCACTACCGCCCTGCGTCTTGAGATAGGTCATCCTCCGGGCAATCCGCTGTGGATGCTGACCCACCGGGTCATCTCCTTGTTCGCCCCCGCAGGGGAGGAGGCCCGGGTGATCAACCTGGCTTCCGGAGCCTTCATGGCGCTCGGGACGGCATTGCTGGCCTCTGTCGTCTTATCTGTCCTTCTGATGATTCGCGGGCCGTTGCTGCGGCGCAGCTCCGCAGCCCGCGTGACCGCCGGTTTCGCCGCAGCGGGGGGAGCCCTCACATACGGGTGGTGTGATTCAGCGTGGTTCTCGGCAGTTGAGGCCGAGGTCTATGCCATGTCTTTGTTTCTCACAGCCTTGGCGGTATGGCTTATGGTCGGCTGGCTTAAACTGCCGTCATGCGGGTCGCGCAGGCGCAGGCTGGTGCTCATCGCATACATCACCGGCCTCTCTATCGGAGTGCACCAGCTCAACTTGCTCTCTCTCCCGGCCCTGGCGCTGATATGGACTTTCGGCCGCCACCGCGCCCCCTCAGCCCTGCGTGCCTGGAGCGCCTTGGGATGGGGATGCCTGCTGGTGGGGGGCCTGCTGTTAGGTATGATGCCTCTCACTGCCCGCTGGTCGGGATGGATGGAGCTGATATGTGTCAACCGGCTCGGGTGGCCTTACGGCAGCGGAGCGGTCCTTTCGGTGGCTCTCCTCCTGGGGGCGGCCTTCATATTGCCCTTCATATTCAGGCGTGCCCCGCGGCTTTCGCTGCTGTGCTGGATGGGAGCTATGGTGCTGACCGGCTATCTGGTATGGCTCGTGATTCCAATCCGGGCCATGGCTTCCCCGGTAATGAACCAAGGGAATCCGTCTGACCCCTTCTCCTTCGCCTCCTATCTTGCACGCGAGCAATACGGGTCCAATCCGCTGTTCTATGGGCGCACCCCCTACAGCCGCCCGCTGCTGAGGGAAGATATGAAAATTACTGAGGAGGGTGACACGTTGTGGGAATACCGTGATTTCCTGCGCAAACCCAAAGGGACTGCTTATGCTCCGGTGACGCCCGGAGCGAGGGTGCGCGATGCTTTCGGACTTCTCGGCCCCGGTCTTGCCGACACCACCGATGGCCATGGCTACATAGCCACGGGGAGGAAATATGACCTTGTGTATACACCGGAGTTAGATATGTGGTTTCCGCGCATCACTGCATCCGGGGAGGGAGATCTTGCTGCCTATTCGGGGTGGGCCGGAATGACGCAGGAGTCCATGAAACCCGTCGAGGCCTCGCAGACCCTTGACGAAGCCGGACATCCTGCGGGGCGGCGGGATGCCGAGGGCGTGAGGCATAAGGTCAGGAGCAGGCGTCCCACTTATTTGCAGAATCTACGCTACATGCTGGGCTATCAGATGGGCTACATGTATTTCCGCTACCTGCTTTGGAACTATTGCGGTCGGCAGAATGACCTCCCCTCGTCGGGCGAGATTGACCACGGCAATTTCATCACAGGGATACCGGCCGTGGATGATGCCATGCTCGGGCCGCAAAGTCTTCTCCCCCCGGAAGCGGGAGCGGCGAACCCGGGCCATCACGTCTATTATCTCGTGCCGTTCCTGCTCGGGATATGGGGATGCATAGTGCTCGCAAAGTCCGGAATCGCAGGGCGTCGTGCACTCGCCGTCAGCGCGGTGCTGTTTCTGATGACCGGTCTGGCGATAGTCTTTTACCTTAACCAGACTCCAGGCGAGCCTCGTGAGCGCGATTACAGTTTCCTGGGCTCCTTCTGGACCTTCTCCTTCTGGATTGCAACAGGCATGGCCGGCATCGGTTTCGCAGGGGTGCGTAAGGGCCTGCGCAAATGGCGATGTCTGCTTTCAATAGCCATGAGCGTCGGCATCCCCCTGTGGATGTTTGCGGAGAATTTCCCTGACCATGACCGCTCCGGACGCAGGATACCGGAGGCAATGGCCTCCAACATGCTGCTCCCTCTGGATGAGAATGCCATACTCGTGGTGCAGGGTGACAATTTCACTTTCCCCGTATGGTATATGCAGAATGTGCGGGGCATGCGCAGGGATGTAGCGGTGATCAACCAGTCGTATCTTGCCACGCCCTGGTATGCCGCTCAGCTTGCCGGGCCTCGCGAAGGGGGCCATGCGCCGCTTGCCATGACGGGGCGCCCGGCCGATTTCGCCTATTCCCAGATTCCCTTCGCATTATTGCCCGACAGCGTCACGCCGGCGATGGATGGCCGGGAGGCCCTGCGCAGGATGTATGCCGATACATCAAGGGTGGCGCATATTCCGGCATCTGCTCTTAAGATAGGGCACGGCGACCGTGAGCGCGAGCTGAATCTTTTCGAAATATTCGGGAAGGGGCCCGGCGCGAGGATATACCTGTCGCAGATTGTCATGCTTGACATTCTTGTCTCTAACGAGGCACTGGAGAATCCCCGCCCTATATACTGGCACCGAGGAGTCAGCGCGGCCGCTCTTCCGGGTATATCACAGCATGGTACGCATGCCGGGCCGGTGATGCGGTATCGCCCCGAGACGGAAGGGGGGAGCGCCTCCTTGGATGAGGCCATCGAGGCTGTGAGGGCCATGCGGACGGATTTCATGGAGCCGGGCTCCTATCTTGACCCTTACTCGGGCGCCATAGTGGGCGACCAGCGAAACAGCATGGTTACTCTCGCCCTTGACCTTGAGGAACAGGGCCGCTTCAGCGAGGCTGTGGAAATAGCCAGGCGGGCTCTGGAATTTTGTGACGGGGAGAGATGGCCTTTCCAGACTGCCTCGCGCGACGGGTCATTGATGTATCCGGGCCTGGAGGTGGCCCGCCTCCTGATTGAGCACGGGGCCCCTGCGCTTCAGGCGCGCGGACGCGCCCTGTTGGATGCTGAATATGAGCGCATGGAGGGATGGATGGAATATTACTCCGCCATGCCCCAATGGCGGCGTGAGGCCATCTCCCCGCGCAGCCGCAACCTTGCTTCGGGGGTGACGCGAGCCAGGGAGATGAAGTCAAAGTGACAAAGGGCGCGCCACGACCGTGGCGCGCCCTTTGCGAGTGTATAGGGAGTTATAGTGGATCAGTCGATTTCCTCGTCAGCCTCGTAGCCGCCCATCTCGCGGATGGCGTTCTTGAGCATGACGTACTGCTGGAAGAGGTGGTTGACAGGCACCTCGCCCTTGGTGTAGTCGTGCATCGGGCTCTTGAGGAAGAAGCTCAGGAAGCGCTGCGTGCCGTAACGGCCTGCGCGTGCGGCCAGGTCGCTGAGGAGCACGAGGTCGAGGCAGAGGGGTGCGGCCAGGATTGAGTCGCGGCAGAGGAAGTTGATCTTGATCTGCATGGGATATCCCATCCAGCCGA
>CAZWVY010000112.1:0-7023 GCA_964637105.1 uncultured Sangeribacter sp.
GACCTCGGCAAGAAGGCCGTCAAGGCTCTCCGCAAGGAGGGCAAGATCCCCGCAGTCATGAACGGCGGCAAAATCGTTGAGCTCCCCTACGCAGCTGAGCTGAAGCCCGGCGAGAAGCTGGTGAAGATCGACGAGAAGCGCGGCATCATCACTACCGACCTCACCGTCAAGAGCGAGGACGTGCGCAAGCTCATCTATACTCCCGAGATTTTCGAGATCGACATCGAGATCAACGGCGAGAAGCGCAAGGCTGTCATGAAGGACCTCGCTTTCCAGGCTGTGACCGACGAGGTGCTCCACATCGACTTCCTGGAGGTATTCCCCGACAAGCCCATCGTGATGGAGGTGCCTGTCAAGATCGAGGGCCACGCCGAGGGTGTGAAGGCCGGCGGTAAGCTCCAGCTCAACATGCGCAAGCTCAAAGTGAAGGCTCCCTACACCGAGATTCCCGAGTGCCTCGTGGTGAACGTGGACAATCTCGGCCTGGGCAAGACCATGAGCGTGGGCGACCTCCATTTCGAGGGCCTCGAGCTGATGAACGCCAAGAATGCCGTTGTCTGCGCTGTCCAGCTGACACGCGCTGCGCGCGGCGCCGCCGCCAAGGCCGAGTAATCGGCCGCGATGGTGAGGCAAGCCTCACCGCAATCGCAAAAGGGCTGACTGGCTGCTGGCGAGGCTGCCTGATAAGAGACTTCGGAAGTTTTCTCCGGAAACATTTCGATGATTTGAAAACTGTGGAGAGGGGTGTCCTAAAACCGGACACCCCTTTTCGCTGTTTATATTTTGTAGATGAGCAGAGACGCTGCCTTTGCTGAGAGCGGAGATGCGAGTGAATCTGCGCGCGGCAGTGAGGCTGCCTTTGCTCATAGGAGAGACAAACATGAATCTCATCAAAAGACTGATACAGACAATCTCGGGTATGGGCTACACGGCTCCGGCGCCCGATAAAGACTCAGATATGAGACGCTTCCTTATAGTCGGACTCGGCAATCCCGGCGCCGAGTATGCCGATACCCGCCATAACGCCGGGTTCATGACCGTCGACCGCCTCGCTTCGGAGGCGGGGGCTCAGTTCGCGTCATGCCGCTACGGCGACATGGCGAAGATGAGGGTGAAAAATTGCGAGCTGATGCTCCTTAAACCCTCCACGTTCATGAACCTCTCAGGGACGGCTGTGCGCTGGTGGATGAACCATGAGAAACTTCCTCTGGAGAATCTGTTAGTGGTGGTCGATGACCTGATGATACCTTTCGGGACGCTCCGCCTGCGCACGCGCGGGTCGGACGCGGGCCACAACGGCCTGAAGAACATAGCGCAGGAGCTTGGCACGCAGAATTACGCGCGGCTGCGCTTCGGCGTGGGCAATGACTTCTCGCGCGGGGGCCAGATAGATTTCGTGTTAGGGAAGTTCCCCCCCGAGGAGCGCAAACTACTTCCGGAGGTGCTCGACAGGGCATGCGAGTGCGTCAAAGCCTTCTGCCTCTCCGGTCCGGAGTTCGCCATGACACACTTCAACCACTGAGTATCGGCGAGGTTCCGACCCGCAGGCTTCGATAAGAGAGCTGCGACCCGCAGGCCTCGATAAGAAAGGAGCGATGCTCTGACCTGCCGAGCGATATAAAATTATTCAGGTTGCTGCGTAGCGCGGGCCCGCAGAGCAGACAAAGATAAAAAATTCAAGTACAGATTATAAATAAGCCACATAGATATGGAAAGAGAGAGAATACTGATTATTGGCGGCGGATTCGCAGGGCTGAATCTCGCCAAACGCCTCGACAAAAAGCGTTTTGATGTGGCATTGGTTGACCGTAATAATTTCCACAGTTTCCCGCCCCTGTTTTATCAGATAGCATCCTCGGGCCTGGACACGAGCAATATATCTTTCCCGTTTCGCCGGGAGTTCAAGAAGCTCAAGAATGTCAATTACCACATGGGCCATGTCAAGGAGATAGATGTGAAGGCCAAGACCGTAAGGACCTCGTACGAGACGCTGAGCTATGACAAGCTGGTGCTGGCTGCCGGTTCGACCAACAATTATTTCGGCATGGAGGGGCTGTCTGAGACTGTCTTCGGCATCAAGACGGCTGCCGAGGCCATGCATACCCGCGACGAGATACTGGACCGCCTTGAGCGCGGCGCGCTCGAGAAGGACCCCGAGCGCCGCAAGCAGCTGCTCAGTTTCCTCGTTGTCGGCGGCGGCCCCTCGGGAGTCGAGATTGCCGGCGCCTTGGGCGAGATGAAGCGTGACATCCTGCCGCGCGAATATCCCGAGCTCAATCAGGATGATGTGTCCATCACCCTTGTCGAGGGTGCCGACCGCCTGCTCGGAGCCATGTCGCAGAAATCATCGCAGAAGGCTTACGTGTACCTCCAGGACCTGATGGTGGATGTGCGACTCAACACCACAATGAAGGGTTACAAGGACAAGATTGTATCCTTTGGAGACGGGCACAGCGAATACTGGGAGACACTCATCTGGACCGCCGGTGTCAAGGGTGAGCCTATGCCGGGCCTTCCCGCCGATGCTGTCGGCCGCGGAGGCCGCGTGCTGGTGGATGAGTTCAACAGAGTCAAAGGGTATGAAGAGAGCGTCTATGCTATCGGCGACATATGCCTCATGATTACCGAGGCCACCCCCAAGGGGCATCCTCAGATGGCTCAGCCCGCTATCCAGCAGGCCGTCAATCTGGCCAAGAACATGAACCGGGGCGAGTTTGTTACTCCCTTCAAATACTGGGACAAGGGCTCAATGGCCACAATCGGCAAAAACCGCGCAGTGGCGGAAATCAAGGACACTACCTTCACGGGGCGCTTCGCATGGTGGCTCTGGATGTTCATTCACCTCATTTCCATCTTAGGGATGCGCAACAAGCTCAACGTGATGCTCAACTGGGTATGGAACTACTACACCTACTCGACATCGCTGCGCCTGCTGCTGCGTCCCACCAAATACCCGTTGCGCCGCCACTGGGGCGATTGAAAATCTCCTAAATTGTAAAGAATAAATGAAAAAACTGATATACGCCGGCGCCGTGCTCTGCATGATGGCCGGCCTCGGCTCCTGCTCAATGCTGCAGGGAGGCGAGAAGAAATCGGCACAGAGAAAGACAACACTCCCCACTGATCGCGAGAGCGTGCACCAGGTGAGGGCTGAGAGGGAATATTCCTCTGAAGACCTGGCCAAAGGAGCCGTAAAGGGTGACTGGGCCATAGAAGAGGTCTACGGGGAGCATCCCAAAGGACTGACTGCCCCGTTCCTGAAATTCGTGCCCGCTGAAAAGAGGGTCTACGGCAATAACGGCTGCAATGTCATCAACGCGGGCTATGTCTACAACCCCGCCGACTCGACGCTGAGCTTCACCCACATAGCCGCCACTATGCGCCTGTGTGATGAGGAGGGGCTCAAAGAGGCCGAGATAGCCCGCGCGCTCGACTCCACCGTGCGCTACACCTGGGACATCCGCGACTCCCAATACATACTGCATCTTTTCGACGCCTCCGGAGCGGAGGTGATGCAGCTCATGCACCAGAATTTCGACTTCCTCAACGGAGCCTGGGCCGTGACCTACATATCAGACACGCCTGTGGATGATCCCGAGATGAAGCTCGTCATAGATGTGGATGAGGGGAGGATACATGGCAATACCGGATGCAATATCCTCAACGGCAGTTTTGAGATAGACATGGAGCGCGCCAACTCCATTTCCTTCTCATCGCTCGCCACAACGCGGCGCGCATGCCCGAACCCCGAGCGTCAGACAGCCCTCCTCGTGGCCCTGGAGGATGCCGTGTCCGCGCGTCCCGTCGACAAGGAGACTGTGCGGTTCATCAACGCATCGGGCGCGACGGTGCTTACCTTGCAGAGGACAAACCCTAACTAAGCGGAAGCCATGACGGACGAAAGAGTGGATAAATGGCTCTGGGCGATGCGCGTCTTCAAGACGCGCACCATCGCCACGGATGCCTGCAAGAAGGGGAGGGTGACAATCGGGGGAGCGGCCGTGAAACCATCGCGCACAATCAAGGTCGGCGACATTATTGAAGTGCGCAAGCCTCCGGTGACCTATACCTTCAAGGTGCTGCAGCTCACCCAAAACCGGTTGGGGGCCAAGTTGGTGGAGAACTATCTCGAAAACCTGACTCCCAAGGAGCAGTACGACCTTCTGGAGATGGCAAGAATCTCCGGTTTCGTTGACCGCCAGAAAGGTCTGGGACGCCCCACAAAGCATGATGCCCGCGAGATGGCCCGCTTCAAGGAGCAGACCTATACCGCTGACGACTTCTTCCTCGACTGGGAGGATGATGAGGAGGAGTGAGTAGGTATTAGGTGATAGGTGATAGGTGATAGGGAATAGTGAATAAGTAAGGGGGGTCAGCGTAGCCGTTTCAGGAGGTTGTAGGCGGGTAGTATGCCGAGTTCTCCGGCCTTGCTGAGGTCGGTGAAGGCCCCTTTGCTCCGGCCCGAAGCCAGGCGGCACAGTCCGCGGTTGAACCATGCCTGGCCCATATCCGCATCCAGCGCTATGGCCTTGCTGAAGGCCTCTTCGGCCCGCTCCTTTTCTCCGGCGGCGTAGAGCGCGCACCCTTTGCCATACCATGCGTAGGCCATGCGGGGGCTGAGACCGGTGGCCGCATCGAAATCTGCGGCCGCATCGGCCATCATCATCGCTCCGCCGCGCACCCTCAACGCTCCCTCGGCTGCATCGGTGGCTTCGAAATGGCCCTGCATCTCCTCGGCGGCATAGAGCGTGCGCACCATGCCGCGCGCCATGAGTGCCAGCGGATAGCGGGGATTGCGCTCCAAGGCCCGGTCAAGGTCAGCTAAGGCTGCGGGATAATTGCGCACCATGGCATGAGCCACGGCACGCGTCAGAAGGTCGGCCGCGGGGGCCTCGAGACGGTCGGCATGCGGCGTGAGTGCCTCAATAAGCGAATTGGCCAATTCAAACCCGATTGAATCCGATACAGCTCCGGGCCCCTCGACGAGGTAGAGCGTGTGTCCGGCGGGATGGCGCCCGGCGTTATACTCGTCGAGCTCGCGGAAACGGTCTGACCTGGGGCGCAGCATCCTCTCAGGTGCCATGAACGAGAGGGCGAACACCTCCATCGGGCGGGCGGCCACATCGCGGTCCTGCACGCGCCCCTTGATGCGGTCGTTATAGGCCATGTCAGTATGCGGCGTCTCCTCCACGGTCACGAGGCGGTTGAACTTCTCCATCAGCTCCATATCCTCCCCGGCTTCGCGTTCATCCGAGTCACGCCCGCTTTTGGCGTTAGGCATCCCGGGCTGGATAGTGGGGCGGTCGAGCCGGTTATGCCTCGGGTCGTCCACATAGAGGCGCACCAGCTCGTCGGCGCGGCTGACATTGGCTAAGGCCCGTTTCATATTCCCACGCTCCCGTTCGCACTCCGCGATGGCGTAATAGACCGGATAGAACTTCGGATACTTAGCCGCGATGGCGTTGAAGTCAGCCAAAGCCTCCTTATATTTGCCCTGGTCCATGCGGGTTATGCCACGGTTGTAGAGCGCATGGAAATTGCCGGGGTCATGCCTGAGCACCGTTGTGAGGTCTTGCTCGGCATTTATGAGTTCTCGCACCTCCATGCGCAGCAGCGCGCGGTTGAAGAGAGCCGCCTCATTGTCAGGCTCCAGGTCGAGCGAGCGGTTGTAGTCATCCATAGCCCCATAGAAATCCTCCGTGTTATATCTTAGGTAGGCGCGGTTGATATAGAAAGAGGGTTCGTCGGGCCTGAGCCGTATAGCCTCCTCCATAGCCTCGAGGGCCTCGGGCCACTCATGGCGCCCGGCCCTGAGCTGGGCCCGGAGCAGCCAGGGGTTGAGATTGGTGCGGTTAAGCTCGATGGCGCGGTCAATGTCGTGAAAGGCGGCGAGCGTATCCCCCTCCATAGCCCTCATGCTCGCGCGGGCAGCGTAGCCCTCGGAAAAATTGGGATAAAGGCGAAGGAGAGTGGAATATGTGTCGCGGGCCTCGTCAAAGCTGTGCAGGTCGCTTTGGGCAATGGCCTTATAGAAGAGGAAATAGCGGTCGGTCGGGTCATGCGCCAGGCCGCGGTCGTAGTCAGCTAAGGCCAGCGAGTCGCGCCCCATGTTCTGGAGGGCGAAGCCGCGCAGCTTGTAGGCTTCCACCTTGAACTTGTTGCGTTCCAGGGCCAGGGTGCAATCCTCGACAGCCCCCCGGTAGTCATCGAGCTGCAGTTTGGCGAGGGCACGGAAGAAATAGGGGTCGGCCATATAGGGCTTGGCCTTGATGGCGGCGTTGAAATACTGGATGGCGAGCATGTAGTCATCCATCGACAGCACATTGCGGCCGATGATGAGCACCTGCTCCGCATTGACCTGGGCCCGCGCCTGCGCAGGGGCGAGCAGGGCGAGGGCGCAGGCTGCCGAAGCAAGTATTTTGGCGTATGCGGACCGTTTCACAGATGCAAAATTAGAAAAAAATCGCGGTTTGACGCCGCAAAACATGCTAAAAAATATGAAAACATGTTTGCCGCCGGGGCGAAAGAGGGGAGAAGTGTTGCATATATCGCGGGAAATTTGTAACTTTGCGCGTTAAAAACAGCATCGCTATATCGCGTCATAAAACAGAATCACAGCTATATCATGATAAAGATAACCTTTCCCGACGGAAGCGTCAGGGAGTTCGAGCAGGGGGTGACCCCGTATCAGATCGCTGAGAGCATCAGCCCGCGCTTCGCGGCAGACGTGCTCGCAGCCAAGGTCAACGGCGAGAAGTGGGACATCAGCCGCCCCATCGCCGAGGATGCCGCCATCGAGCTTTTCAAATGGGACGATCCCGAGGGCAAGCATGCCTTCTGGCACTCTTCGGCACACCTTTTGGCCGAAGCTCTCCAGGAACTGTATCCCGGCGTGAAATTCGGCATCGGCCCGGCCATCGAGAACGGTTTCTATTATGACATCGATCCGGGCGAGCACAAGATAACCTCCGAGGACTTCCCCAAGATCGAGAAGAAGATGCAGGAGCTCGTGGCCCGCAAGGA
>CAZWVY010000113.1:0-6947 GCA_964637105.1 uncultured Sangeribacter sp.
ACCCGAGTCTCCACCGTGAGAGGGTGGCGTGCTAACCGCTACACTAATCGGCCCTGTTCAATCGCGCAGAATCCGCTATTCTGCTCTCCTCCGCGATTGTTTCGCTTTCAACACTGCAAAGTTAGGCATTATTTCCGGTTCCACCAAATTTTTCAGCGATTTTTTTCTGAAAAATTTTCTTTTTATTGAAAATCCGGCTCCTGACCCGCAGGTAAGTTGTCGAGCAGCCCGGTCTTACTCAGCTGCGGCGGCTGCCTCGTCAGCTGCTGCCTCGCTGGCATCGGTCTCTGCCTCGAGCGCTGCCTTGGCAGCTGCCTCTTCGGCTGCGAGCTTCTCTGCTTTCTTCTTTGCCACAGACTCGCCCTTCAGGCGGTTCTGCTCTGCCTCAGCCTCAAAACGGGCCTTGGCCTCTTCGGCGGCCTTCTCTGCCTTCTTGGCCTTGGCGGCATCGGCGAGCTTGTCGCGGTTTGCCTTCCAGGCATCGAAACGGCGCTGTGCCTCCTCTTCAGTGAACGCACCCTTCTTCACACCGCCGCGGAGATGCTTCATCAGCATTACGCCCTCACGGGAAAGTATGCTGCGGACTGTGTCGGTGGGCTGTGCACCTACTTCTACCCAATACAGAGCACGGTCGAAATCCAAACTTATTGTAGCAGGATTAGTGTTCGGATTATAAGAACCTATCCTTTCAATAAATCTACCATCTCGTGGTGCCCTGCTATCGGCGATTACGATGGGATAATAAGCGTAGCCTTTACGGCCGTGACGCTGCAATCTGATCTTGGTTGCCATGATTTGCCGGTTGTATTGTAAATGGTTGTTTCTGTTTTCGCCTCCCCCTTTATTCAGCCATTCTCAGGCCTCATCCGGGGTTTGCGACCGCAAAGTTACACATTTTCCTCGAACTGACCAAATTTTTTTGTAATTTTGCACCGTTTTCCTCTTCTCTTCAGTAATATTCCGGTTAAACTGAATTCTTTATTCTGATTATAATGGCAGAAAACACTTTGCTCTCCCGCCTCGACGGCATTGAGGGGCGCTTCGAAGAAGTGGCCACGCTCATCACTGACCCGGCTGTCATCGCTGACCGCGCCCGTTACGCGCGGCTGACCCGCGAATACCATGACCTTGATGCCCTCGTCAGCTCCACCCGCCGCTACCGCACTGCGCTGTCGGCCATCAGCGAGGCCCGCGAGATGCTGGCTTCGGAGTCTGACGCTGAGTTGCGCGATATGGCCCGAGCCCAGCTCGATGAGACCCTTGCCGCCATCCCGGGCATGGAGGAGGAAATCAAGCTGCTCCTTATACCCGCCGACCCCGATGACGCCAAGAATTGCGTTGTGGAAATCCGCAGCGGCACAGGTGGCGATGAGGCAGCTCTTTTCGCCGGAGACCTGTTCAGGATGTATCAGAAGTTTGCGGAACGCAAGGGGTGGTCTCTGTCAGTGTCTTCATACTCAGAAGGGGCGATGGGAGGTTTCAAGGAAATAGTTTTCAATCTCACCGGCCAGGGAGTATACGGCGTGATGAAGTATGAGAGCGGCGTGCACCGCGTGCAGCGCGTTCCGGCTACGGAGACCCAAGGTCGCATCCACACCTCCGCTGCCACAGTGGCGGTGCTCCCTGAGGCCCAGGAGTTCGAGGTGGAGATCCATGAGGGGGAAATACGCTGGGATACTTTCCGCTCCGGAGGAGCCGGAGGTCAGAATGTAAATAAGGTGGAGTCCGGAGTGCGCCTCCGCTATAACTGGAAAAATCCCAACACCGGAGAGGTTGAGGAAATTCTTATCGAGTGCACGGAGACCCGAGACCAGCCTAAGAATAAGGAGAGAGCCCTGTCGCGCCTGCGCACTTTCATATATGACCGCGAGCATCAGAAGTATCTTGATGACATAGCTTCACGGCGCAAGACAATGGTCAGCACCGGTGACCGCTCAGCCAAAATCCGCACCTATAATTTCCCCCAGGGTCGCATTACGGACCATCGCATAAATTATACTGTCTATAACCTGCCGGCCTTCCTCGACGGAGATATTCAGGAGTGCATAGACCGTCTTACAATTGCCGAAAACGCGGAAAAACTAAAGGAGGCGCAATTATGAGCAAGGCGATGATACTGGCCGCAGGGCTCGGCACACGTCTCAAGCCCTGGACACTCTCACACCCTAAGGCACTGGTGCCGGTCGGCGGTGTCCCGATGCTCAAGCGGGTGATTGACAATCTGCGAGGGAGAGGATTTGACGACCTCACGGTCAATGTGTTTCATTTCGCCGATCAGATGGCAGACTATCTCTCAGCCAATTATCCCGAGGTGCATGTCAGCGATGAGTCACCGCTGCTCCTTGACACGGGGGGCGCCATCTTGCACGCTGCCCCCGGATTGCTGGCATCTCCGGAGGGGCCGGTGCTGGTGCATAATGTGGATATACTTTCTTCAGCTCCTCTTGAAAGCCTTGTCGCCACGCATTCTTCGCGCGGCGATGACATAACCCTGATGGTCAGCTCGCGCGAGTCGTCCCGGGGCCTGCTGTTTGACAGCCGGGTGCGCCTCAGAGGATGGGAGGACCGCAAGACGGGGCGCACGCGTCCCGCGACAATTCCCTGCCGCTCTGAACTGCGCTCTTTCGCCTTCAGCGGCATATACGTCATCAGCCCCCGGGCCATAAGGCGGATGAGCAAGCTGTATAAGGAGCACACTCCGTTCTCCATCATAGATTTCTTCCTGCGCGAGGACACGGGCCTGAATATTCGCGGAGAAGTGATAGAGACGCCCGACCTCATCGACATAGGAAAGCCCGACACATTGTGCCGGGCCAACATTATGGTGCAGTCTGCTGCGTCTGAGCGTCAGTAACCGCTGTGGTGTGAATACTTGTCCCGGTTGGACTGAAACTGCAGGATGCATCCTAAGATCAGGAATAGGACAGCTATGCCGCCGAGCCACCAGGTGACGGCCACACTGACGGTGAAACAGGAGATAATCAGCAGGATGGAGCCTATTGCATAGGCGATAATGGAGAGTGTCTTCATAGCATTTCTGTTGTTGCCCGGCCTCGCAGCCGGCGGTTACACATTATATTAATATTGATTATGCTACTATAACGCTCCCGGCTCCGGTTTGGATTGATAGAGAGGCACGTTAAATTTCAGTTACAAAAAATTTCCGTGGCAACCCCTCACCTCCGGTTCATAGCCATTCTTCGATGCCCTGCTCACGGTGCGCCAGGCGTATGCGCGCCTCCGGGAACATCTCCCGCAGCCGACGGGCTACCCGCTCCGCGCAGTAGACGCTCCGGTGCTGCCCCCCTGTGCAGCCGAAACCGATCTGCAGCGAACTGAATCCGCGGTCGAGATACCGGCGCACGGCGGGTTCGACCAAGCCTAACGCATGTTCAATAAAAGGGCCGACCTCACCCCTCTCTTCAAGAAACTCTATGACTGCGCGGTCCCTTCCGGTCAGCCTCTTGTACTGCTCGTAACGCCCGGGGTTGTGCATGGCTCTGCAATCAAACATGAAGCCGCCGCCATTGCCGCTGAAGTCATCGGGGTAACCGCGCATGTAGGAGAAACTTCCTACGGTCACCGTCAGCCCCACCTGCTCCTTGTCGGCAAACCGTTCATCGGCAGCAAGATGTCCCCCTACCCTTTTGAGCTCGGGATACCCGTCAAGCCCTCCGTCTGATATAAGCTCGCGCAACTGTCGGAGCGCAGCGGGTATGCTGCGCAGGAAATGGGCGCGCTTCTCCACCAGCCCGCGCAGTCCGTACGCTCCCAATACCTGCAGCAGGCGAAGCAGACGCACCGTCCCTAAGGGAGCAAGGAGCGAATCGGGGACAATGCCCCTTAGACGCCCGAACTCACCGGCATATTTGTCAAGCATCCGGCGCCGGAAGCCATCGTCGAAGGGGGCGCGCGCCTGGTACAGGAAGGATACCGCGTCATAAAGCGCAGACCCCTTGCGCCCCCCTTGGAAATCAATCCACCAAGGGCCCCCCTCGTGCCACATCACATTGCGGCTCTGGCAGTCACGATACATGAACCCCCACGCCTGTTGAGGTATCTCCATCACCTCGCGGGCAATCTTCTCAAAGTCATCCTCAAGGGCATCCTCGTCAAAAGGAATTCCCGAGGGTTTGAGATATTCATATTTGAAGTAATTCAAATCCCACATCACGGAACGCCGGGATAACGGCGCATGCGCCACGGCCCCCTCCCAAAGGGATTGGCTTGTGGCCTGCAGGCGCGCCAGGCTCTCCATAGTGCGCCCCACCATCTCCTCCAGCTCCCCGACCGAAGCCGTGGCAAAAAGCGAAAACATGCTGGTAGTTCCCAAGTCCTGCTGAATGAGGGCCACGCCGTCCGCTGAAACTGCATATACCTCCGGCACGCAGGCGCCCCCCTCACGCAAGGCTGCCGAAAGGGCGGCAAAGGTGCGGTTCTCAGCCGGATCCGGAGACACACATCCGATGACAGAGGAGGCAGCCGCTGAATCCTGCTCCGCGGCATCAGTGCCTCCGGAGACAACGCTGAAAATGCGCCAGTATCGCCGCGCCCCCCCGGCGGCCGCCAAGGCCTCGGCGGCAGAGGGCTGACAGCCCCTCAATTCATAATAGAGAGTGCGGAGATTCTCCGGAAGTCCGTCCGGATTTGCGGAATCATTTGACATGACAGTGCGATTGATATGTTAATTAAATGCAAAATTAATGATTCCTGCGGTTTTAACACCAATAATAATTGCTCAATTGCGAAAATTACGCTAATTTTGTAGGTCAGAAGCATACAAGCTCATCCGGAATTTGATAAGTTTCACTGAAAAAATCTATAGACCCAAAATGGCAAGCATTGACAATTACAATTTCGCCGGCAAGAAGGCGATAGTCCGCGTAGACTTCAATGTGCCCCTCAACGAAGACGGCACCATCTCCGATGACACCCGCATCCGCGGCGCACTCCCCACACTCAAGAAAATCCTGGCCGACGGCGGCTCGCTCATCCTGATGAGCCACATGGGAAAGCCCAAAGGCAAAGTCAACCCCAAGCTCAGTCTGGAGCAGATCCGCGACGCAGTGGCCAAAGCCCTCGGCACTGACGTGAAGTTCGTGCCTGACTGCATGAAGGCCTCAGAGGCTGCCAAGGACCTCAAACCCGGCGAGGTGCTCCTGCTCGAGAACCTCCGCTTCTATCCCGAAGAGGAGGGCAAGCCCGTGGGCATTGACAAGAACGACCCCGGCTATGAGGCAGCCAAGAAGGAAATGAAGGAGCGCCAGAAAGATTTCGCCAAGATGCTGGCAAGCTATGCCGACGTGTATGTCAATGACGCTTTCGGCACTGCACACCGCAAACATGCCTCCACCGCTGTGATTGCTGACTACTTCGACCAGCAGGACAAGATGCTCGGCTACCTCATGGAAAAGGAGGTGCAGGCCGTAGACGCCATCCTCAAGGACATCAAGCGCCCCTTCACAGCCATCATGGGAGGCTCCAAGGTTTCGACCAAAATCGGAATCATCGAAAACCTTATGGATAAGGTGGACAACCTCATCCTCTGCGGCGGCATGACTTATACATTCGCAAAAGCCCAGGGAGGCAAAATCGGAGACTCTATCTGCGAGGACGACAAGCTCGACCTGGCTCTCGACATCATCGCCAAAGCCAAGGAGAAAGGCGTGAACCTCGTGCTCGGCACCGACTGCGTGGCAGCTGATGCCTTCTCCAACGATGCCAACACCCAGGTATGTCCCGCCAATGCTATCCCCGACGGATGGCAGGGCCTCGACGCCGGCCCTGACAGCATACTGGAGTTCCGCAAGGCTATTCTCCCGGCCAAGACCATCCTGTGGAACGGTCCGGCAGGTGTCTTCGAGATGGAGAAGTTCACTACCGGCTCCCGCGCCATAGCCGACGCTATCGCCGAAGCAACTGCCCAGGGTGCCTTCTCACTCGTCGGCGGCGGCGACTCAGTGGCTTGCGTCAACAAGTTCGGCCTGGCCGATGACGTCTCCTACGTCTCCACCGGCGGCGGCGCTCTGCTCGAGGCCATCGAGGGCAAGACCCTCCCCGGCATCGCAGCTATCAAGGGAGAATAAGCCCGAGAATATACCAAATTTGCAATAACCTGATAACAAATACATTAGAATAAATTCAACAAAATATTGACGGAGCATCTCACATCTTTTAATAAAAAGGGTATGCTCCGTCAACATTTTTTTTGATATTCTGCTATTGTTTTTATCAAATTATATTGTAATTTTGCATTGTCAACCGTAAAAACGCTCTAACGCGGACCCACGGCTGCGCCGGACACAACATGAAGACTCAGACAAATAACGACAAAACACAGAAATAACAACTCACTTTTAACAAACCCAAACTAATTCACACATTATGGACCCCAAAGATCCCAAGACCCAGGTCAACGCGGCTGCGTCCGCACAGGCCAGAATCAAGAAGGAAGAAAAAATCAGCCAGGTGCGCGGCATCCGCAACGCATTCCTCGTGATCCTCGCCTGCGCCGCCTGCGCAGTCTGCATCTTCCTGTTCCTCATGGGCGCCCCCGGCAACTTCGAAGGTGGTGACTCTGCTTCCGGACACCCCCTCAACCTCGCCGGCACCGTCTACAAGGGCGGCTTCATCGTGCCTATCCTGATGACCCTGCTCCTCACCGTGATCGTGCTCTCCGTAGAGCGCTGGATCGCCATCAGCTCCGCTTCCGGCAAGGGCAACACCACCAAGTTCGTAGCCGACATCAAGGCCGACCTCGCTGCCAACAAGATCGACGCCGCCATGCAGCGCTGCAAGCAGCAGAAGGGTTCCGTAGCTTCCGTAGTCTACAACACTCTGGTGAAGTACAAAGAGATGGATGCCAACGACACCCTCTCCAAGGAGCAGAAGCTCACCACCCTGCGTAACGAGGTAGAAGAGGCCACCGCACTCGAGATGCCCTCCCT
>CAZWVY010000114.1:0-6741 GCA_964637105.1 uncultured Sangeribacter sp.
TCCACTGCGTGCGGGCCACCTCCTCCTTGCGCATCATCCCCTCGCCGCTGCAGGGGGCATCGGCCGCCAGGATGTCAAACTCATCCTGCATTGCTCCGAATAGGCGTGCATCGCCGCAAGTGACAATCGTGTCCGGATAGCCGTATTTGGCGAGGTTCTCAGCGAGCGCCGAGGCGCGCTGGGGCGACTGCTCGTTGGCTACGGCCACGCTGCCGTCGGGAAGGGCGTTGAGCATGGCCGTGGTCTTGCCCCCAGGAGCGGCGCAAAGGTCGAGCAGGCGCGCCGGCCTACCCTCGCACAGGCGTCCGGCGATGAGCTGATGTATCATGGAGGCCGCCTCCTGCACGTAGAAGGCCCCCGCGTGCATCTCGGGCATGAGCGTGAAGATGGGCCGCCCATCCAGATAGAGACCATCCGCACACCAGGGCACCGGGCCGACAGCCCGGTCGGGAGGAGCCGCCATGGGCTTGCGGGCGTTGAGCCTCACGGACACCGGGGAATCGGTGTCCAGGGCAGCGGTGATTCGTGTCAAGGTATCCTGCGGGAAGATACGGGACATTTCTTCGATAAATCCCGGGGGCAGGGGGGCTGGCTGTGACATGAGTGGCGGAATGTCGTGAGAAATTAGTGATTGGAGCTGTTTCGGGCACAAAATTAGCAAAAATCCCCTTGAAAGCTATCAATAACCGTTAAAATTGCAATTCCGGGGCATGATTTCACGTTAAGCAGAATATGGAACTCAGCCCGGCACTCTATCTTCTGCCCGTAGGCATCAGCAATGCCCCTGCAGACTCAGTCATCCCTGCGCGCAACATTGAAGTGGCGGCAGGCATACGCCATTTCATAGTGGAGAACGTGCGCACCGCCCGCCGGTGGCTGCGCAGATGCGATCCGGCCTTCCCTATTGATGAGTGTTCTTTTCATGAGCTCAACCGCCATACGCGCCCCGAGGATGTGCCGGGATTTCTCGACCCGCTGCGGCAGGGGGTGCCGGTGGGAGTGATGAGCGAGGCCGGATGCCCGGCCGTGGCCGACCCGGGGGCCGATGTCGTGGCCATAGCCCAGAGCGAGGGGCTGCGGGTAGAGCCTCTGGTGGGCCCATCGAGCATACTGATGGCTCTGATGGGGTCGGGCTTCAACGGACAGGGGTTTGCCTTCCATGGCTATCTCCCGGTTGATCCGGCTCGAAAAGGGGCCGCGCTGCGCGACCTTGAGAAGGAGTCGGCGCGGCGCGATATGACCCAGATATTCATCGAGACCCCTTACCGCAACGATAAGACCGTCGCCCTGATGGCCGACACGCTGCGTCCCGACACCATGATGTGCGTGGCCTGCGACATCACAGACCCCGGGCGGCAGGAGATAGTCTCGCTGCCGGCCGCTAAATGGAAGAGGCGCGAATATTCATTTGACAAGAGGCCCGCTATCTTCCTTATTTACCGGGCAGCGCGCTGAGCCTTCCGTGCCTCTCGACCGACAGAAAACCTGAACAGATATGAAACGAAAGATAAGTTTTGACGACCAGCCTATGCTCCCGTTCGAAGAGTGGGATGCGGACCGCGCTGTGCCGCCGCGCAAAAAGGAGGCCGGGAAGGATGAGGCTGCCGCTGCCGGAGACCGCCTGCTTTACTACATTTCGTTCGGTTCAGGCTCGAGCGGCAACAGCTGCTATGTCGGCACGCGCTCCGGAGGCGTGATTATAGATGCGGGCATACGCACCGACATCGTGGAGCAGACCCTGGCCTCTTACGGCATATCCATGAAGGATGTCAAGGGGCTCCTGCTGACCCATGACCACGGCGACCATGTGCGCTATTCCTACAACCTGCTGCGCAACCACCGTCATATGAAGCTCTTCTGCACCAACCGCGTGCTCAACGGCCTGCTGCGCCGCCATTCCATCTCGCGCCGCATACGCGAATACCATGTCCCTATCTTCAAGGAGATACCCTTCCGCATGATCGACCTGGAGATAACGGCCTTCGAGGTGCCTCACGACGGCACCGACAACATGGGCTTCTCCATCAGCTTCGACTCGCGCCGGTTTGTCCTGGCCACCGACCTGGGGGCTGTCAGCGACCGGGCGCGCCATTACATAAGCGGGGCCAGCTATCTGGTCATGGAGTCCAACTATGATGCTGTCATGCTGCGCGACGGTTCCTATCCGGAATATCTCAAGGCCCGCATAGCCACCGAGAAGGGCCACATGGACAATGAGGACACCGCGCGGTTCCTGAGCGAGATTATCCATCCCGGGCTGAGCCATATCTTCCTGTGCCATCTCTCCAAGGACAACAACACCCCCTCCAAAGCTCTCAAGGCCACGCGCGATGCCCTTGAGGCCAAAGGATTGCGCGTAGGCTCGGGCCAGGAGACGCTCTCCGACCTCAAGGCCGATGTCCAGCTTATGGCCCTGCCGAGGTTTGACCCCACGCGCCTGTTTATTTTCCGTCCCGAGCTTCCTGAGGATTGAACTCGGATTCTATCACAATGTTGACCAGGGGCCCCTCGAGTCCGTTGGCGGCCTCTCCGGAGCGCGTCTCGAAGCGCAGCGTGCCTCCTCCCAGATCATAGACGGTCATTTTCCAGTTGTTCTCCTCGTCGAGATCATAATCTGTCAGTATGTCTGTCTCGTGGAGGTCGAGGCTTTCAAGCACGTATGAGCGCAGGTCATCGGGGAGCAGGTCGCCCAAGTAGAGATTGCGTATGCGGGCGCGGCGCTCGCCTGTGACCTCCACCTCCCATGCGCCCGGCGAACCGGTCATGTCAGTGTACAGCGGCGCCCCCTGGCCATCCGTCAGCACGCCCTCGAAGTTATACTCAGTCGAGTCGAGAGGCTCCCCCACGCGCAGGGCGTCAGCGAGGGAGCGCAGGGTCATGGCGATGTCGTTGTCAGCGTGATACACCTCCTCGGCCGCGGACGCATCTCCGCGGCTTCCTTCCTTTTCATCCTTGGGGGCGCATCCGGTCATGACGGCGGCCACCGTGATGGCGGCTGCCCCGGCCTTCACCGCTTGTCTCGCGGGCGCGAGGATGTGTCCGGTTAGATCAGTCATATCTCTGTTCCAGTTTAGACCCCGTCACATTCTTCCTTCCGGGCAGGGATCTTATTTCCGGTGCAAAGTTAATTCATTCTTTTGGATTCCGGGCTCCGGAAGGCAAAAAAATATGGCTGTCCCTCATGCAGGACAGCCATATTTATGTGATTCGGGGCCGGATGCAGGGTCAGAGCCCTCTCCGGCAGGGGGTCAGACCACCTTGGGAGTCTGCGGCTCCTCAGTGACGCGCTCGAGCCACTTGACCATGCCGAGCATCGCGCCCATGGAGATGAAGCAGACGCCGGCGAAGATCACCCATGCCTCCCAGATGGGGCATGCGTTGTAGATCAGCGGGCCGATCCAGAGCAGGAGGTTGCCCACAGCCGTAGCGCCGAGCCAGAGGCCCTGGCAGAGGCCCTGGAGATGTTTCGGGGCCACCTTAGATACGAACGACAGTCCGAGGGGTGAGATGAAGAGCTCAGCCACGGTGAGGAAGAAGTAGAGCAGAATGAGCACCCAGGGGCCGGTCTTCATGGCCTCGCGCTGGTCTACGGCCATGTTGCGGAATTCCTCGCCCGAGGGATAGCCGTCGGCGGCGCAGACGATGGTCAGGAAGATGTAGGCCACAGCGGCCAGTCCCATGCCGATGGCGATCTTGCGCGGAGTCGAGATCACCTTGCCGCGGCGCGCCAGCATGGCGAAATACCACATGATGACGGGTGTCAGCAGAATCACGAAGCAGGGGTTGAGGGCCTGCCAGATCTCGGGAGCTATGGAGTCGGTCTTGACGAAGTCGCGTGCGAAGAGGGAGAGCGACGTGCCGTTCTGATGGAATGAGAACCAGAAGAAGATGGCGATGCCTAACACTGCGAAGAGGGCGCCCATGCGCTGCTTGATCTCGCGGGCCATGGCCTGCTTCTCGGCGGCGGTGTACTGCACGCTGGCCGCAGCCTCCTTCTTGGCGGGCGAGGGAAGGCCCTTCTTGGTGAATACGAATATGCACAGCGAGATGAGCATGGCGCATACCGAGGCGATAAACGAGTAGTGGATGCCCTCGTTGAACACCTTGAGGTATTCAGTGCAGAAATTGCTGATTTCCTCGGGCGAGGCCACGGCGGCCTGGAAGTGGCCGTTGGTGGCGGCGGTGGCCAGGGCATAGAGGTTGTCAATGTTCTGCATGCCTCCCTGCACCATGTCGGTGGTCACGCTCAGGTACTGGTGGCAGAGGGCGGGAAGGTCGGCGTTGTAGACCATGTCATGCACTCCGAGCCACCATGAGCGGAGCATCGGGGCCACGAAGGGGGCCACGAGGCCGCCGACGTTGATGAACACGTAGAAGATCTGGAAGCCCGAGTCGCGCTGGTCGGCATACTTGGGATTGTCGTAAAGCTGGCCGACGATAGCCTGCAGGTTGCCCTTGAAAAGGCCGTTGCCGAAAGCGATCATGAAGAGGGCGCAGCAGGTCAGGGTCAGCAGCCAGGCGGTGTTTTCAGCAGTGGCGAAGATAGGGAAGGCCAGCACCACATATCCTAACGTCATGATGACGAGGCCCGTGATGATGGTGCCCTTGTAGTTTTGGGTGCGGTCGGCGATGATACCGCCCACCAGGCTGAGCACATAGATGCCGGCGTAGAAGAAAGAGTAGATCAGCGTGCTGGTCTCCTCTTTGAGGCCGAATTTGGAGCAGAGGAAGAGCACGAGCACGGCGTTCATGATATAGTATCCGAAACGCTCGCCCATGTTGCTCAACGCTGCCGGGATAAGTCCCTTTGGTTGGTTTTTGAACATGATGATATGGTTTAAGGGTTAGAAGATGCTTGGGCTGCTTTATGGCAGCCACACCTTGCGACAAACCGCTTTGACGGCCTTGGGGCTTGGTATGGGCTGCCGGAGGCGGGATAGCCGGGAGGGCTGCCGTGGGCTTAGGCCTGCGGAGCTTGGTCGGCCCGGTCGAGCGCCTGGAAGGCCTTGGCGTAGTTGCGGATCTGCCTGACCATCGATACCAGGCCGTTGGAGCGTGTCGGCGACAGGTGCTCCTTGAGGCCGATGCGGTCTATGAAGTATAGGTCCGCGTCGAGTATTTCCTTGGGCGAGCGGCCCGAGAGCACGCGCATCAGGAGGGCCACGATGCCCTTGACGATCAGGGCGTCGGAATCGGCGTTGAAGTCGATATTGCCCTTGTCGTCTCGCTTGGCGTCGATCCAGACGCGGCTCTGGCATCCCTCGATGAGGTTTGCCGGGGTCTTTTCCGCCTCGGGCATCTCGGGGAGAGTGTTGCCCGTGTCAATGATGAGCGCGTAGCGGTCCATCCAGTCGTCCAGGCCGTCGAATTCCTCTATTATCTCGTCTTGAGTTTCGTTTATAGTCATGATTTTTTCATTTTAAAGGGTCCTGGCGCCCCCCGGGCGCGCAGTCGGGGACAAAGATAATAAAAAAACTTGGCAGGGGGAAAGAATGGCAAAATAAAACGCGCTGAAATTTTGCCAAACGAAAAAAAATGGTTAAATTTGCACCCGAAACAGACCGCCTGCGGGCGGTCGCAGTGTGATATGAAGGATCTTTTTTGTATCGTCTGCCGGGTCGTCCCGGAGGAGGCGGTAAAAAGAAGATTCCTATTTTTTTACTGAAATAATTCCTATTATTTACTAAAATAATTCATCCGGTCTGAAACCGGAAACGCGAAACATGGCAACCTATCTCACACAAGAAGGATATGACAAGAAGATGGCTGAGCTGGCAGAACTCGAAGCCCAGCGTCCGGCCGTGAAGCAGGCTATCGCCGAGGCGCGCGACAAGGGCGACCTCTCGGAGAACGCCGAGTATGACGCCGCCAAGGAGGCGCAGGGCATGCTGGAGATGAAAATCGCCAAAATCAAGGAGCTCATCGCCTCCGCCCGCATCATCGACGAGAGCCGCCTCAATACCGAGGAGGTCCAGATACTCAACAAGGTGACCATCCGCAACGTGGCCAACGGCATGACCATGACCTATACCATAGTCACCGAGAACGAGGCTAATCTCCGCGAGCACAAGATAGCCTCCAGCACACCCATCGCCCAGGGCCTCCTGGGCCATAAGGTGGGCGACACCGTCCAGGTCAAGGCCCCCGCGGGGCAGCTCACTTTCGAGATTGTCAAGATTGAAATCTGAACCCTCATCATCACCGCACCATGACTATCTTCTCAAAAATAATCGCCGGGGAAATCCCCTCTTACAAGGTCGCGGAGAACGATGAGTTCTACGCCTTTCTCGACATCAACCCCGTCAACTGGGGCCATACTCTGGTAGTGCCCAAGCAGGAGACTGACTATATTTTCGACATCGACGACGAGCGCCTCGGGCGCATGGCGGTCTTCGCC
This sequence comes from uncultured Sangeribacter sp., assembly GCA_964637105.1. Classification (GTDB taxonomy): domain Bacteria; phylum Bacteroidota; class Bacteroidia; order Bacteroidales; family Muribaculaceae; genus Lepagella. The sequence goes on from CAZWVY010000114.1 coordinate 6,398, forward strand.
AAGCGCGTGGCCAAGGCCATCGGCAAGGCTGTGCCCTGCCGCAAGGTCGGTGTGGCCGTCATCGGCCTGGAGGTGCCCCACGCGCACATCCACCTCGTGCCTATGGAGAAGGAGGGAGACCTGGACTTCGGCCATAAGATCTCCTCGCCCGACCCCGCGCGCATGGAGCAGATCCGCAGCGCCATCGCCGAGGCTTTCGAATAATCACGTAGGGGGGGACAAACTCAGGCGCGTCCCGGCTGAATTTCTTCTTAGATTCAGCCGGGACGCGCCTCTTTTTGTTATAGTGTTAAGGACTTTAAGGTCTTTAGGGTCTTTAAGGACTTTAAGGTCTTTAGGGAGCC
>CAZWVY010000115.1:0-6231 GCA_964637105.1 uncultured Sangeribacter sp.
TCCTCTTCGTTGAAGAAGAAGTCGTCTTTAGAGGGGTAGTCGGGCCAGATCTCTTCTATGCTCTCGTAGTCCTCGCCTTCGTCTTCGATTTCGCGGAGGTTCTCGATCACTTCGAGGGGGGCGCCGCTGCGCTGGGCGTAGTCTATGAGCTCTTCTTTCGTTGCGGGCCAGGGAGCATCCTCGAGCTTCGAGGCCAGTTCAAGTGTCCAATACATATTCAGTGTCTTTTAGTTTGTTTTTCTCTATGTTTTCATTCTCCATTCTGTCCTGCCGGGCTCACCCCTTGCGGTGCCAGGTGATTTCCGCCACTCCGCCCATGAAGTTGAAATAGCGCGCCAGGATAAACAGGTAGTCCGACAGACGGTTGACGTAGCGCGTCACCAGCGGGTCGACATACCCGCAGGCCGCCAATGCGAATATGCGACGCTCCGCTCTGCGGCATACGGCGCGCGCCACGTGAGCGTGCGCGGCCAAGGGGGTGCCGCCGGGCAGCACGAAGGCCCGGATTTTCGGCGTCTGCTCGTCAAGGGCGTCAATCCATCCTTCCAGGCGCTTGAGGTCATCCTCGCCCAGGCCGGTTATGGCCGGAGACTCCCCGTCAGGGACTGCCGTGGCCAGATAGCATCCGACGTCAAACAGGCGGCTCTGCACTTCCAGGAGCTGCCCTTTGACTTCGCTTGTGCATGCGGGGTCGCTCAGCACCACCCCGAGGAAGGATGAGAACTCATCGACAGTGCCGTACGCCTCGAGGCGCACGGAGTCCTTGCGAACCCTCTCTCCGCCGACGAGCGACGTTTCACCGGTGTCCCCGGTGCGGGTATATAATGCGCTTTTTGCCATATCGTGTCTTTGTATATGCAGTGCTTGTCTACTGTTTAACGCCCGCGCGGGCGTATTGTTGCAGCCATTGTTGGCCGTTACGGATAATTTTAGTATTTTTGCACCATGACTCAGACTCACACCCCTGATGCGGCCACCGCTTCCGCCCCCCAGGACCGGCCGTATATCGTGTCGGCGCGCAAGTACCGCCCCGCCACATTCCGCACCGTTGTAGGCCAGAAGGCTCTGACCGCCACGCTCAAGAATGCCGTGGCCTCCGGGCGCCTCGCCCAGGCTTACCTCTTCTGCGGCCCGCGCGGCGTGGGAAAGACCTCCTGCGCCCGCATATTCGCCAAGGCCATCAACTGCCTCAACCCTTCGCAAGACGGCGAGGCCTGCGGAGTGTGCGAGTCATGCCGCGCTATCGATGCGGGGACATCCTTCAATGTCACCGAGCTTGACGCGGCCTCCAACAATTCGGTCAATGATATCCGCAATCTCACCGACCAAGTCAGCCAGCGCCCCCAAGGGGGAGGGAAGTACAGGGTGTTTATCATCGATGAGGTGCACATGCTCTCCTCTGCGGCCTTCAACGCCTTTCTCAAGACCCTCGAGGAACCCCCGGCGCACGTCATCTTCATCCTGGCCACGACTGAGAAACACAAGGTCATCCCGACCGTCCTGTCACGGTGTCAGACCTACGACTTCAAACGCATCACCCTGCAGGACATGGTGGACCATCTGGCATACGTGGCCGCGGAGGAGGGAATCGAGGCGGAGACCTCCGCTTTGGGGGTGATAGCGCGCAAGGCCGACGGAGCCATGCGCGATGCCCTCTCCATCTTCGATCAGGTGGCCGCCTCCTCGCAGGGACACATCACCTACCAGTCTGCCATCGACAATCTGAATGTGCTCGATTCGGAGTTTTACTTCAAACTGGTCGACATGTTTCGCGAAGGCAACGTGCCTGATGCCCTGCTCACATTCGCCGACATACGCGCCCGGGGATTCGACCCGCTGTTTTTTATCAACGGCCTGGCCTCGCATGTGCGCGACCTCATGATGGCTGCCGACGCCCGCACCTTGCCGCTGCTTGAGGCCCCCGACGACATGGCCGGGCGGTTCGCCGCCCAGGCTGCGACACTGCCTGCGCAGTGGTATTACGCAGCCATGAAAATCTTATCGGACACGGACGTGCATTACCGCACTTCGGGCAACAGGCTTCTCCTCGTGGAGCTGGCCCTGATCCGCCTGTGCCAGCTGCTGACCCCGCCTGCCCCCCCCTTTGACCGCGTGGACGCTCCGGTGCCCCTCACCGACCCTGCTGCGCTCCATGCCGCCCCGCAGCCTGCCGCGGCCCCGCAACAGACCACACCGGCATCCTCCGCCCCCAAGGTGCCTGCGCAGCCCTCGTCACAGTCCGCTCCGGCACCACAGCCCCCGGTGCAGCCTGCTCCTGCTACCCGGCCTGCTCCTGCGCCTCAGCCCTCTCCGGCACCTCAGGCCGTTGCGCCGTCTCAGGAAAATTCGGGAAGCAAATCGCCCAGGCGGCGCGCGGCCAAGCGCACCTCCACAATCAGAATATCTGACGCAGAGGGTGCATCTGCGGGGGGCTCGCTGGAAATCAAACGCGAACCTGTCACTGCCGGGGGCCTGGCAGCGGCATGGCAGGAATTCATGGCCACCCATCAGGATATGCACATTCTCGTCAGCGCCATGCGCGCAGGCGTTCCTGTCCCGGCCGGCGAAGAGGCCTTCACATTCACCGTCGGCCATCCGGCCCAGGCCCAGGCTTTCGAATCGGCCATGCCTGCGCTTATGCAGTTCCTGCGCGAACAGCTCCGCAACGACAACCTGGTCCTCACCATCCTCACCGACACCACCCGCGAGCCGGACCGCACCCTTCCTCCCCGGGAATTCCTTAAAAAGACCGTGGAGGCCAACCCCGATCTGGGGCGCCTCCTCGAGACGCTCGACGCCGAACTCATAGAGTGAAATCCCCTTGGCCCCCCGGCTCCCACTGCTTTGCCCCTGTGAGGTTAAGTTAATTATTATTAGCATTTGTTATAAAATGTTAATAACACGCAGCGATTTGGCAATTTGCCTGCGTGCAGTTAGGAAAGCAGGGAATTTTTTAGTAATTTTGTAGACGTATTCCGGAGGGGACGCAAGTCCTCTCCGCGTTTTTTAGACCCATTTGAATTAAAAAAGACCCTAATTAAAGAACCCTCAAGCAAAGACCCGAACAGACAATGATAGATTCCAAAGCGCTGCGCACATTCATTGAAAGCCGCCTCGAAGGCACCGACTATTTCCTGGTTGACCTCAAGGTCACCCCTGACAATGTGATCACTGTGGAGATTGACACGCTGGGCGATGCCGCCCTCGACCGCTGCATAACGCTCACCAAGGAGATTGAGGAGGCCTTTGACCGCGACACGGAAGATTATGAGCTCGAAGTCGGCTCAGCCGGACTCACCTCCCCCTTCAAGGTAAAAGGCCAGTATCAGAAGAATATCGGCCACGAAGTGGAGGTGTTAGGCGCTGACAGGAAGAAATACCGGGGCGAGCTGATAGCCTGCGATGACGACGGCTTCACGATTCGCTGCCAGGAGAAGGTCAAGCCCGAAGGGGCAAAGCGCCCGGTGGTGCAGGAAGTGGACCGCACATTTGCATACTCCGACGCCGCGAGGGTCAATTATCTCCTTAAATTCTGAATAAAAAAAATACCCTAAGATATGGCAAAGAAAGCTGAGACAGTAAATATGGTCGACCGGTTCGCGGAGTTCAAGGAACTCAAGAACATCGACAAGACCACCATGATCAGCGTCCTGGAGGAATCATTCCGCAACGTCCTGCAGAAGATGTTCGGATCAGACGAGAACTTCGACGTCATCATGAACCCCGACAAGGGCGACTGCGAGATTTATCAGAACCTCACGGTAGTGGCCGACGGGGAGGTTGAGAACAAGAACACGGAGATAGGCCTCACCGAGGCACGCGAGATTGACCCCGAGTGTGAAATCGGCGAAGAGGTGGCCAAGCAGATATTCTTCGAGAAATTCGGCCGCCGCGCCATCCTCAATCTGCGCCAGACGCTCCAGTCAAAGATTCTCGACCTGCAGAAGGATGCGATTTTCTCCAAGTTCAAAGAGCTCGAGGGTGAGGTCATCACCGGCGAGGTCCATCAGATATGGAAGCGCGAGATGCTGCTTCTTGACGAGAAGGAGAACGAGATGATTCTGCCCAAGGAGGAGCAGATCCCGGGAGACTTCTTCCACAAGGGAGACGTGGTGCGCGCCATTGTGAAGCGTGTCGACAATCCCAACAACAACCCCAAAGTCATCCTCTCCCGCACTGATGAGCGCTTCCTGCGCCGCCTCTTCGAGCAGGAGGTGCCCGAGATACACGACGGCCTCATCACCATCAAGTCCGTGGCCCGCATCCCCGGGCGCCGCGCCAAGATAGCCGTGGAGAGCTATGACGACCGCATCGACCCCGTGGGAGCCTGCGTCGGCATCAAGGGAAGCCGCATACACGGCATCGTGCGCGAGCTGCGCAACGAGAACATCGATGTAATCTCCTATACCGCCAATCCCCAGCTCTTCATCCAGCGCGCCCTCTCCCCCGCCAAGGTCACCTCCATCCGCGTCAACGAGGAGGAGCGCAAGGCCGAGGTCTTCCTCCACCCCGAGGAGGTGTCTCTGGCCATCGGCAAGGAGGGTCTCAACATCCGCCTGGCCTCAATGCTGACCAACTATACTATCGATGTCTACCGCGACATTGACGACGGCGAGGAGGACATTTACCTCGATGAGTTCAAGGACGAGATCGACTCCTGGGTGATCGAGGCTCTCAAGGACCTCGGACTCGCTACGGCCAAGGCCGTGCTCAACGCCCCGCAGGAGACCCTCGAACAGGCTGACCTGGAGGATGACACTCTTGCGCATGTCATGGAGGTGCTCCGCGCAGAATTCGAGGACTGACCTCTATATAGAACCTCTTAAACACAACTTATGCAAACGAAACTGAATAAAATAGCCCGAGAGCTCAACGTCGGCCTGTCGACCGTCGCGGAGTTTCTGCGGAAACACAATATAGAGGTCGACCCAGCCAACCCCAACACCCGCATCGACGACACAGCAGTGGCCCTGCTGAAACGCGAATACAGCAAGGACCGCGACTCCAAGAAGAAATCTGAAGATTTCACCACATCGCGCACCAAGGAGAAGAAGAGCAGCGCCCCGGCACCCCGGACGGCCGAAAGCCCGGTGCAGCGCCCTGCCGGCCCGCGCGTCGTGGGCAAAATCGACCTGAACGCTATCGGCCGCCCCAAGCCGGCAACCTCCGCTGAGCGCAAGGAGGCTCCGAAGCCCGAGGCCAAAGCCGCCGCACCCAAGGCGGATAAGCCCGCAAAGGCTCCCGAGGCTGAGAAAAAGGCTCCGGCTACTACGGAAAAACCTGAGTCCCGCCCGGCTGCTCCCGAGGTCAAGAAGGAGCCCGAGGCTCCGAAGGCCGAGGCTCCCAAAGCCCCTGCCCAGGAGACCCCGGCAGCTGCTCCGCAGGGGGATGCAGCATCGTCCAACGTATTCCGCATCGGCACCGGAGCCGAGAAACCTCATCTGCGCGTAGTAGGCACCATTGACCTGGCCGCCCTCAACCAGTCTACGCGCCCCAAGAAGAAATCCAAGGAGGAGCGCCGCCGCGAACGCAACGGCCAGGGGGCCTCGGCAGCCGCCGGAGGCCGCGAGAAGCGCAAGCGCATCGGCAAGGAGAAGGTAGACATTGACAAGGCTTCGGCCCAGGGCACCGACAAGCGCGCCGATGCCCAGCAGGGCGCGGGACGCAATGCGCAGCCCGGCGCAGGAGGCGGACGCTCGCGCGGCGGCAGAGATGACCGCTCGCGCGCAGGACGCAGCCGCGGCGAGCGCCAGCGCGGATCCCAGACACGCCAGGAGGTAAGCAGCGAGGACGTGCAGAAGCAGGTCAAGGAGACACTGGCGCGCCTCACCACCAAGCAGACCAAGAAGTCTGTCAAGTGGCGCAAGGAGAAGCGCGAGGAGATGCACAACCGCGAGGTGGCCGCAGCCGAGCGCGAGGCCGCCGAGAGCCGCATCCTCAAGCTCACCGAGTTCGTGACTGCCAATGACCTCGCACAGATGATGGACGTGCCCGTCAACAACGTCATAGCCACCTGCATGAACCTCGGCGTGATGGTCTCCATCAACCAGCGCCTCGATGCGGAGACCATCAACATTGTGGCCGAGGAGTTCGGTTTCACCACCGAGTATGTCAGCGCCGAGGTGTCGGAAGCCATAGCCACAGAGGAGGATAACGAGGAGGATCTCCTCCCCCGCCCGCCGATCGTGACCGTCATGGGCCACGTCGACCACGGCAAGACCTCGCTGCTCG
>CAZWVY010000116.1:0-6140 GCA_964637105.1 uncultured Sangeribacter sp.
ATCCGCCTCAACAAGTACATGGCCAACGCCGGCATCTGCTCGCGCCGCGAGGCCGATGAATACATCACCGGCGGACTGGTGAAGGTCAACGGAGAGACAGTAACCGAGCTCGGCACCAAGATCAACCGCACCGATGTCGTGGAATATGACGGCAGGGTTGTCACCCCCGAGCGCAAGTGCTATGTGCTGCTCAACAAGCCCAAGGATTGCGTGACCACCAGCGAGGACCCCAACGGCCGTCTGACCGTGCTCGATGTGGTCAAGAACGCTTGTCAGGAGCGCATCTATCCCGTAGGGCGCCTGGACCGCAACACCACCGGCGTGCTCCTTCTGACCAATGACGGCGAGCTGGCCTCCAAACTCACCCATCCCAAGTATATCAAGAAGAAGATATATCACGTCTGGACCGACAAGGATATCAGCGAGGAGGATATGCAGCGCATCGCCGACGGCATCGAGCTGGAGGATGGAGAAATCCACGCAGACGCCATCAGCTATGTCAACGACACTGACCGCAACCAGGCCGGCATCGAAATCCACTCGGGGCGCAACCGCATCGTGCGCCGTATCTTCGAGAGCCTCGGATACCGCGTCACCAAGCTCGACCGCGTCTACTTCGCAGGCCTCACCAAGAAGAACCTGCCCCGCGGACGCTGGCGCTATCTCACCCAGGAAGAGGTCAACTTCCTCCGCATGGGTTCGTTTGAATAAAAAGAAAGGAAAACTGACATGAAAGATATAAAACGTGCGACTGTCGCCGAAATCATGCGCGACCCGGAGAAATACACCGGGCATGAGGTCGATGTCAAGGGGTGGGTGCGTACCCGCCGCGGCAACAAGAACGTCCAGTTCGTGGCCCTCAATGACGGAAGCACCATCAAGAACCTTCAGATAGTCTTCGACCTCTCCAAATTCTCCGATGAGGAGCTGAAGCGTGTCACCACCGGCAGCTCCATCCACGTGCAGGGAGAATTAGTCGCCTCCCAGGGCAAGGGGCAGAGCGTCGAGGTGCAGGCTGCCGAGCTTCAGATCTACGGCACGGCTGACCCTGACACGTATCCCCTCCAGAAGAAGGGACACACCATGGAATTCCTCCGCGAGAAGGCGCACCTGCGTCCGCGCACCAACACCTTCGGCGCGGTGCTCCGCATCCGCCACGCCATGGCATACGCCATCCATAAGTTCTTCAACGACAAGGGCTTCTTCTACTTCCATACGCCCCTTATCACAGCGAGCGACTGCGAAGGGGCCGGCGCCCAGTTCATGGCCACCACCCTTGACCTTGACAACCTGCCCCGCACCGAAGAGGGCAAGGTGGACTACAGCAAGGACTTCTTCGGCAAGCAGGCCTGCCTGACCGTGTCGGGCCAGCTCGAAGGAGAGCTCGGAGCCACTGCCTTAGGGTGCATCTACACCTTCGGGCCGACCTTCCGCGCCGAGAACTCCAACACTCCGCGCCACCTCTCCGAATTCTGGATGATCGAGCCGGAGATGGCCTTCTATGAGATTGCCGACAACATGGACCTCGCCGAGGAGTTTATCAAGTACTGCATACAGTATGCCCTTGACAACTGCATGGACGACGTGGAGTTCCTCGCCGAGCACTTCGACAAGGAGCTTGTGGAGCGTCTGCGCTTCGTGGTCGACAATGAGTTTGTCCGTCTCCCTTACACCGAGGGTATCCGCATCCTCGAGGAGGCCGTGAAGAACGGCAAGAAATTCGAGTTTCCCGTATACTGGGGCGTGGACCTGGCCTCCGAGCACGAGCGCTACCTCGTTGAGGAGCACTTCCACAAGCCTGTCATCCTGACCGACTATCCCAAGGAGATCAAGGCCTTCTACATGAAGCTCAACGACGACGGCAAGACCGTGCGCGCCATGGACGTGCTCTTCCCGAAAATTGGCGAGATCATAGGAGGCTCCCAGCGCGAGGAGGACTACGGCAAGCTCAAGGCCCGCATCGACGAGCAGGGGCTGACCGGCATGGACTGGTATCTTGACACGCGCCGCTTCGGCACTGTGCCCCATTCGGGCTTCGGCCTCGGCTTCGAGCGCCTGCTCCTCTTCGTGACCGGCATGCAGAACATCCGCGACGTGATCCCCTTCCCCCGCTATCCGGGCAACTGCGAATTCTGAAAATTCGCGATTCATATAGCAAAGCAGCCTGCCCCCCGGCAGGCTGCTTTGCTATATGAATTTGGCAGTCACGATGAAAATCGTTAAATTTGCGCCATGAAACGTCTGATATTCCTCATCATCGCTGCGGCAGCGGCCCTCTGCGTGACTGTGGGGCGTGCCAAAGCACGCGACCTCGGCCCGGAGAGCTCCTTCGCCCCGACGGGCACGGAGTGGCCGGGTGACACCGTGATAAGCGTGCTGACCTGTTCGCCGGGCCCGGAAATCTACGAGCTCGTGGGCCATACCGCCATCCGCGTCCGCGGAGAGGGGGTGGACTCGGTGTGGAACTACGGAGTGTTCGACTTCAGCGCCCCCGGATTCGTCTACCGTTTTGTGAAAGGGGAGACCGACTATATGCTCTTCTCGTGCCCCTTCGAATGGTTTATTCCCGAATACATCGAGCGGGGCTCGAGCGTGAAGGAGCAGGTGCTCAACCTGACCCCCGAGGAGACGCGCCGCCTCTACGCCATGCTGCAGAGAGAGGCCCTGCCCGAAAACCGCACCTACCGCTACAACTACGTGCTTGACAACTGCGCCACGCGCGTGCGCGACCGCATAGACGAAGCCCTCGACGCTCCCGTGCAATACACAGATACGGCCATATTCAAGTCATTCCGCGACGCGATGATGACCTACCATAAGAATTATCCCTGGTATCAGACGGGCATCGACATGGCCTTGGGGAGCGGCATCGACCGTCCCATAACCTTCCGCGAGGAGATGTTCGCGCCTGAGCGCCTGAGCGCAGGCCTCTCCGGAGCCCTGCGCCCCGGGGGAGGGCCCCTCGTGGGGCTCGAGCGCACGCTCGTGCCTGCCCGTGAGGAGAGCGTGCTCCCTCCCACGCCTTGGTGGCGCGCCCCGGAGACAGTGGCCATCCTGCTGCTGATAGTCAACGCGGCCGTGGCAGTATGGGATACCCTGCGGCGCAGGACAGCGCGGATATGGTATGCCGCATGGTTCCTGCTGATTGGCATAGGTGGATGCCTCGTGGCCTTCTTGGTGTTCGTGTCCGTACATGAGGCCACTTCGCCCAACATCCTGATCTTCTGGCTCAACCCTCTGCAGCTGCTGATGATACCCGGGCTGTGGTGGAGAAAAATGAGGAAATGGAGCCTCGCGGTCGCTCTGTATGACAGCGTCGGGCTGGGGATACTGCTCCTCTGCTGGGCCTTCCAGCCGCAAGTGGCCGCACCCGCGATAACAGTTTCTATCGCCTCCACCGTCATATTGGCCGGAGCGTATGCAATAAACACCGTTTTTGACAGTTATAATAAGATAGGACCCGACCGTTAGGCGGCCGGAGCCCTGACATTGGGAAACGATGAACAGACTGATCACCTCCGTCATCTGCGGCCTCGTGACTATCACTACCGTCACGCAGGCCAACGCCGCGAGACCTAAGCTCGTGGTGGGCATCGTCGTGGACCAGCTTCGCACTGACTATATCGAGCACCTGCGGGATGTCTTCGGCGAGGGGGGCTTCAAGCTCCTCGCCGACGGATCGCTGATGCTGGAGGATGTGGACTTCAATGTGGACGGCCTCGACGCGGCCTCGGCTACGGCGATGATCTACACGGGGAATTATCCCTCGATGACGGGCGTGCCCTCCTCAAGGGTGTATGACCCGGCCACCCGCACCTCGCGCCGGGCCCTGACCGACCAAGGGGTGATGGGCAACTTCACCACCGACACATACAGTCCTGCACCCCTGCGCCTCTCGACCATAAGCGACGAGCTGATGATCGACGGCATAGGCCTGGGACAGGTCTATAGCATTGCCCCCGACCCCTCGCAGTCGCTCATCATGGCAGGCCATGCCGGCACATCGGCCTTCTGGCTGGATGACAATACCGGCAAATGGGCCACCACGACCTACTACAAGGAGGTGCCGCGCATCATGACGCGGCTCAACTATGACCGCCCCTTGTCGGGACGCATAGACACCATGGTGTGGCGTCCCTCGCGCCCCCTGTCGGACTACAGCGGACTGCCGGCCCAGAAGCGGAAAGTGCCTTTCAGCCATTCCTTCCCCCGCAGCGACCGCGAGGTCTACCGCATGTATGCCTCCTCACCCCTGGTGAACGCCGAAATCACCGACATAGCCATCGACTATCTGCGCCAGCTCCGGCTCGGACAGCGCGGCGATGTCATGGACATGCTCAACGTCGGCTACACAGCCGCTCCCTGGAGCCATACCTCAGACGGCGACAGCCGCATAGAGCTCGAGGACGCATATATCCGCCTGGACGCCCAGCTTGCCCGCCTTTTCAGCTCCATCGACCAGTATGTAGGGCTGGACAACACGGTGGTGTTCCTCTCCTCCACTGGTTATTTTGACGACCGGGGGAAGGTGGATGCCAAATACCGCATCCCCGGAGGCGAAGTGTCGCTCAAGCGGGCCATCTCCCTTCTCAACGCATACTTCAGCGCCCGTTACGGCAACGACTCCTACGTAGACGGCTATGCCGCGGGCCACATATATCTCAATCATAAAATCCTTGAATCGCGCAATATCCCCCTGGCCACAGCCTCGGCGGAGGCCCGGGACTTCCTGAGCCGCATGAGCGGCATCGCCGCCGCCTACTCGCTGAGCGACATCCTCGGGGAGGGCTCGGATGCCTTGTCGCGCATACGCCGCTCCACCGACCCGACGCTGGCCGGAGACGTGCGCCTGGTCTTCACGCCGGGATGGACAGTGGTCGATGACACCCGCTATCCCGTCACGAAGACCCCGGTGCGCCTGTGCGAGGTGCGCACCCCGGCCTTTATCATGGCCCCCGGGGTGACTCCGCGCAAAGTAGGCGAACCGGTATCGGCCACCGTCATCGCCCCCACAGTGGCGTCGGCGCTCCGCATCCGCGCCCCCAACGGAGCGGGCGACACCCCTCTCTCCCTTACGAAATAACCCAAATCTCCAACATAGCCGGATGGGGCGCACCCATGACCATCAATCCGCACCCCCGGCATAAACAGCCCCAAAATGGGATTAAACAAACTTCTTAAAAAGATTTTCGGCGACCAGAGCGAGCGCGCCGTGCGCCCGCTGTGGGACCGCCTCCACAATGAAATCAACCCTATCTCCGAGCAGATCAAGGATATCTCCAACGATGAGCTGCGCGGGCGTATCAACAGCATCCGCGACGATATCCGCGGCGAGGCCAACAAGTACAAGGAGCAGATGGCCCAGATACGCAAGGAAATCGAAACCCTGGAATACGACAAGCGCGAGCCCCTCTGGCGCCAGATCGACGACCTGAAGGATGAGATGTTCAAGATGTATGCCCGGAAGCTCGACGCAGCCCTCCCGGAGGTTTTCGCCGTTGTCAAGGAGACTGCCCGCCGACTGGCGAACAACGAGACCATAGAGGTCACGGCCTCCGATTATGACCGCGAGCTGGCCGCCCAGGGCAAAGACTTCGTAAGCATCGACGGCGACAAGGCCATTTACAAGAATGAATGGGTGGCAGGCGGCAACCTCATGAAATGGGACATGGTGCACTATGACGTGCAGCTCATAGGCGGCCAGGTGCTCCACGGTATCCTGCAGGGCGACAAGGCCTCCAACAACATCGCCGAGATGGCTACGGGCGAGGGTAAGACCCTCGTGGCCACCCTCCCCGTCTTCCTCAACGCCCTCACGGGCGAGGGCGTGCATGTCGTGACTGTCAACGACTACCTCGCCAAGCGTGACTCCGAGTGGATGGGCCCCCTCTACCAGTTCCACGGCCTCAGCGTGGCCTGTATCGACAAGACGCAGCCCAACAGCGAGGAGCGCCGCTCTGCCTACCGCTCCGACATCACCTTCGGCACCAACAACGAGTTCGGCTTCGACTATCTGCGCGACAACATGGCCACCCAGGTGGATGACCTCGTGCAGCGCGACGAGCATTACTACGCCATTGTCGATGAGGTCGACTCCGTGCTCATCGACGATGCCCGAACCCCCCTCATCATCTCCGGCC
>CAZWVY010000117.1:0-3370 GCA_964637105.1 uncultured Sangeribacter sp.
AGGCAGAACCACATTGTCGCTCCGAGGGCATAGATGTCGGCTGCGGGCGAAAACGTTGTCACTCCGGCATACTGCTCTATCGGCGCGTAACCGTCCGAGCAGCCGAGCAAGTTGATGGTCGAGGTCGGGTTGCCCTCGTTGTCATAGTGCTTCGACAGCCCGAAGTCTATAAGGACAGGGCGCATCCTCCCGTTCTCATCATGCGTTATCATGATGTTGTCCGGCTTGATGTCAAGATGCGTCATCCGGTTCCGATGCAGATATTTCACCGCACCCACCACGGGCCTCATGATAGAGAGCATCTCATCTTCGGACAACGGCCCCTTGCCTTTGACATATTTGCGGAGGGTCTCCCCCTCCAAGTGCTCCATGACGTAATAGGCGGTGTTGTTGGCCTCAAACACCTCGTTGACCTTGACGATATTATCGTGCCCTGTGCCCACCGTTCTCAGCCGGTTCGCCTCCGAGATGAAGTCCTTGCGCGAACTCTCAACACGGGCTTTCACCGGGTTGGAATACACCACGCGGCTTGTCGCAGGGTCGCGTTCGCAGTCACTGCTGAGAAAGTGCTCCTTGATGGCGAAGCTCCCCTTGACGGTTACATTCTCCACCCTCACCGGAGCCGTGGCCAAGTAGGTTATCCCGAAGCCACCCTGCCCGAGCACCCGCACAACAGTATATCGCCGTCCGCTGCCGACAAGAACGGTCCCGGCCCCCAACGCGTTATTATTCTTCGCTTCGCTCATCTTATTAATTTGCAAATAATCGTTTGTGGTGGCAGGTCATCAGGGAGCCGTCATCGTTGCGGAGATGCATGCCGTTGCCTTTGCAGTCGTTGAACACGGCGCACGACTCACATTCGCCTGTCCGCATCCAGTCATGGCTGCGGTATTTTTCAAACCTGCGTGTCCAGATGTCCCAGAATGATTCACGGTAAATGTTGCCTTGGCTGTAACTGCTGCGGATGCTCAGACAGCCCGATATGTCGCCGTTGCTCAACACCGAAGCGGTGTTTATCCCCGCCACGCACTTGAATTTGTATGGCCTCACTTTCATCTCATAATCGCCGAGATAACCCTCGCAGGCGTAAGAGAGGTTTATTTTCCCCTCGCGGCGCGTCTCAACTATGAAATCCATCAGACGGCGCAGCTGTTCGTCACTCAGCTGCAAATCGTCATTGCCCTTGGCCCTCCCCATCGGCACTATTGTGAAACAGCGCCATTTCGGCACACCCGATTCAATCAGCATCCTCTTCAGTTCGTGGAGATGATCAATATTGCGGCCGTTGACGCATGTTATCACATCCCATACGAGATGCGGGGCCTTGCGGATATGGCTTATGGCATTATAGGCGCGGTCAAAACTTACGTCTGACCGGCGCAGCCAGTTATGCTGCTCGGCCAATCCGTCAATGTCGATGGCCAGCGAACAGAGGCCGCTGCGCGACAGCTCTTTCATCATGGGGCCATCCAGAAGCATAGCGTTTGACACCAGGCCCCAGTAGAAGCCTCTCCGGGTAATGGCGCGTCCGCACTCGGCTATGTCGGGGCGCACTAAGGGCTCGCCTCCTACGGTAAACACAATTGTCTTTGCATGAGGCTGATGAGCCTTGATATTGTCAAGCACAGGGAGTAAATCCTCAAGGGGCATGTCGGGGGTTTCGGCCACCCTCTTGCAATCGCTGCCGCAATGCAGGCAGCTCATGTTGCATTTGAGGGTACATTCCCAAAACAGCTGTCTGAGCGAGTGTGCCATCTATCTGAAAAGTCCTTTGAAGAAGTTGGCGATTTTTGTGCCGGCTGACGCCGTTGCGGCCTTGACCTCGGCCGCCTGCGCGCAGGCTCTATCGAGCGGGGCTGTGGGGACGCCCGTCATGCCGGTGCCGTCGTCTGTGGCGGATTCGCCCATTACAGACTGGCTCTGGTCCGATATGACCTCCTCCACGCCTATGAGATAGGCGGTGTTGTTGTCGCTGCTATGGCGGCTTTTCTCGGCGATGAGGTCAATCTTCTCTTTGTCTGTGCGGTCTGAGGAAAGTATTGCAAGCAGTTCGCTGTCTTCAACACAATGCAGCACGCCATCGGTGCAGAGGAAGAAATAGTCGCCCCCCTCGACATCCTCGATCTGCATGGCTGTGGCCGCCGGGGCGTCGGCCCCTTTATCCACATAGGCCATGCAGCGGGTGATGATGTTGCTGTTAGGGTGATTGATAGCCCCCTCCGGTGTGAGGTTGCCTGAGTGCACGAGGGCATTGACCAGGGAATGGTCTTCGCTCCGGTACATTATCCCGACTCCGGGACGCACATGGTAAATGCGGCTGTCGCCTATATGGGCGCAGAAGGCCCCCGCCGCGCTGAAGCACACGAAGGTCATGGTGGTGGCCATTTCGCGCGTGTCGCCCTGCATCTTCCTGTGGAGGGCCGAATAGGCATGGCTGAGCACTTTGCTGAAATCCTCTGGAGTGAAATCTTTCGTCAGGTCAACGCCCTCCATGTACGTGCCGATGGCATCGGCGACCGTCCGGCTGGCCACCTCACCCTTGGCCTGTCCTCCCACGCCGTCGCACACCACAAAGGCCGGTTTGCAGCCTTGGGGCGCATCGCAGTCAGGAAAGCGGGCATCCTCCTGGTTGGCCCGCTCTCCGCGCTGGCAGAATGAATATGGTTGTCTGAGAAGTATCTCCATCAGGCCTCCTTGTCAAAACGGAATTTCGTCTTTCCGAGAACTATGCTGTCGCCGAAGTTGAGCGATACTGAGTCCCCCTTGGGGAGAGGCTTGCCGTTGTGCAGCACCGGGTTAGCGGCATTCTTCACGGTGAGCTTGAAAGAGTACCCGCTGGTTTGATGTTCCACGGCAATTTCCACCGACTGGCGCGACATGCTCGAGTCCCCCTTAATGGCGATGTCCGAAACTTTAGCCTCGTCATATCGGCCGATGACATTCCTGCCATCCCGCAGAGGATAATCCTTGTTGAGCCAGCCGCGGCGGAGCAGGGTCAGCTTGCCCCTGTAAGGCTGAAGCTGCCCGGTGACGTTTATAGGCTGCGTAGGCTTCGGCGCAGGCGCGGCCTGGGCGGCTGCGGCGGGTTTGGGGGCAGGCTGCCCGGCAGGCTGCGCCTGGCTCGCGGGCTTGGCCTCTCCGGCAGGAGGGCAAAGCACGTCCAGGCCCTTGAGCCTCATTTTCTTGACGGTGCCGCAGTGCGGGCAGGTGATGGTGTATATGCCCGATTTCTTGGGGATGGGGAGACGGAGCTTCTTCCCGCAGTCCGGGTTGAGGCAGGTAAATTGGAAGTGGGACGGAGTCTGTGCCATAGCCTTATGCCATTATGTCGTCTGCCAAGGTGTCGTCGCCAAACTCATCGACATTGTCC
>CAZWVY010000117.1:3470-5737 GCA_964637105.1 uncultured Sangeribacter sp.
TCGGCCGCTTCCGGCTCACCGGTTTTCGAAGCGAAATGCCCTGCGGCTGCGCCGAGTGCTGCCGCGCCGACTGCGGCACCTGCGACTTTGGCGCCTTGATTCTTGCTATCCTTGGAAGTGCCTCCCGTAGCGGAGGGGTTGAGTGTAGTCGTATTCATTTGGTTCTGATGTTTTCTTGTTTCGTGATGCAAAGGTATCAATTGCAGGATGTCAGCGCCAAATTTTCAGCCGCATCTTGTTTGAACCTTCGGGATTATTGGACGAATCCTATTCTCACCAGCTGGTGACCACTACGTCATGCATGTTCGCCGGGGCTATGAGCTGGGGATGCTGCTTGTCTCCGGAGTGCTTGATGACATCGCCGTGGATATATTTGAACAGCTCCATCACCGTGACTTTGCGGTCGCCGTTCTTGTCCGATTTCCCCTTGAGGCCCTTGATTAGCGACTGTGTGAAGAGGCCCGCGCCTAAGAAGGGATGCTCCGAAGAGAGCTCATCGCTCCTGCATGACACGAAAAAGGCCTGGTCTTTATAGGCTTTCGCCCCTTCGGCCCATTCGTCGTATGATTTCGTCGCCCCGGCCATAGACCCTGCGTGGCAGGCGTCGATATAGACTATCTTGGCGCTCGCAGCCGAGGATGAGAGTATCTCGACTATGTCGTCGTATGATATGGCCTTGTCATAGCCGCAGATGCCTCCCGGCATGCCGTGGCCGCTGTAAAAAAACACCACCTGGTCACCTTTCTGCGCGCGGTTGCAGATGGCGCGGAGCTTCTCGAGCACATTGGCGCGGGTGACGTTGCTGCTCGTCAGTATGGTGATGTCTTTCGTCTGGGTTTCCATGACCTCCTTGAAACGCTTGGCATCCTTGGTGGTCTGTTTCAGGTTGGCGTTCTCCCTGCCGTAGTTGGAAACGCCGGTGACCAGGACGTAGGTCCTCGCGTTGGCGGCAGCCAGACTGAAGAGGGCCAATATTAATGACAGCAATATTCTTTTCATCATTATAAGGTTAGTTTAATACTTCATGAACAGGTTTAATTTTATGAGACGGGGTCATAATTTCATGGGCTGGGGTCTTAGACCCCGTCTCATTTCGCCTTGCATTTCGAGCACTGTCCCTGCTCCACGTCAAATTCTGTGATGCGTTTGGCGCATTTGGGACACACCATGAATTTCTCCCGGCGCTTCTTGACGGCTTTAGTACCCTTAGTGACATTGCCAAGCAGAATTTTCAGAATCGGGGGCACCCCCATCATTATAATCATCCGCTTGTTGGGGTCAGATGCGATGTTGAGAAAGTTCCCGACAATTTCCGTAATTCCCCATACTGCGAAGGCCCCTATGGAGATAATCCATCCGGCCCAGTTCGCCTTCTTCTCTTTTTCAGCCTCCTCCTCGCGGCTCTGCCTCAGCAGACGCTGGAGATGCTTGAACTCGTAGGCGTAGGTGTCGGCGGGATGCATGGCGCGCCGGGCGCAGAATATGAAGCTGTTGGCTCCATCGTTGCCCAGGCGTATGATGTCTGACTCCTTGATATGGCGAGTGTAGACACGTTCAAACTCAAAGTTGTCATTGCGCACGAAAGTGCCGTTGACAGACTGGAGGTCCTCAAGTTTCCAGTCGCCGTTGTCGGAGACGGTGATCTTGACATGGTTGCCGCTCACGCCCACCCTGTCCTCCGGCACCTTAACCGGGGAGGCGGGGTTGCGTCCGATGATGATTTCTGTCGGCATGATTTTCTATTTCGTGATGATTATTTACGGTATAGCTGGTTGATTTTTTCTTTGTACTCTTTCAGCAGCGGTTTGGGGACGGCCAGGGAATATGACTTGCCGTTGTTATCAGAGAGGGTGACCTTTTGTTTGAGGATGCTGATCTCTGCGAGGAAACTCTGATTGATGATCAGGCTTCGCCCGAGCCTCACGAAGGGCGAGGGCACATCCGCAGGCCAGGATTTGCGGATATATTCCTCCACTTTTGAAAGTCCGAGAGTCACCAGGTGGGTGGCGCCGGAAATGTAGCTGAACTGCGTGTAATTGCCGTTGGCCTTGAAGAAGGCAATCTTCTGCAAATCAATGATAAGCAGCTCATCGCGTGAATTGAGGCAAAGTTTGTACATTGTTGCTGGTCAAATGCTGAGTCCGGGGTTTCGGGTGCGCTACGCGGTCGTCAGCGGCAGTCGCTGACGGACAATAATTTGGTATTTTTGTCTTCGGCCATATAGCGCGATTTGTTGCACCAAATTGAATTTCTCTGAGCAAGAGATA
>CAZWVY010000118.1:0-5685 GCA_964637105.1 uncultured Sangeribacter sp.
CCTGCGGAGGCCCTGGGGTCGAGCAGGTCGCTGGCTACGTAGGCTCCGCTGACCATCAGACGGCCCCCTTTGTCGAGATAGCGCGTCAGGGCTTCGCGCAGTTTCGGCGGGAAGGCTTCGTAACGCACGGTCGTGTCGCGCCCTACGGTGGTGATTTTCTGTTTGCCGAGCACGAGGTCCACAGCTTTATAGTCTTGCATTTTGACGTCGCCGGCCATCACAGCCCCCACGGAGGCGGAGACGAACCCGCGTCCGCCCCCCTGCAAGGCGTCGCCGTGCACGGCTGCGAAGTCAAAGGTGTTTCCGGCTATTATACGGTCGATGTCGCTGCCGCTGCTGCGGCCGAAGGAGTCGCCCGCGCCGCGCCGGAACTCCGTCTGCTCGCCGGTGTAGCTGATGTCGCGGATATAGGGCACGCCGAAGTCCTCGGAGGCGCGGAACCCCGCCTGTCCCCCTTCGGAGAAGGAGGCGGGGCCGCTGAGGCGCGTGAACCCGTTGACCACCAGGACAGGCGATTCATCCTTTTCCCCTTCGCGGAAAGCCAAGGTCTCGCTCGGGAAGGAGAGGCCCCCCTCGTTGACGGCTATCACCTGCAGGGAATGAAGTTCCTTGTCATCGGTCTTGACATCGAAGTGTCGCTCGCGGGTCTCCCCTATCTTGTGCCACCCCAGCTCGTCCTGCGCGCGCTCCATGATGATGTAGCGCGAGGGGGCGGCAGTAGGCTCGAGGGGGTCCGGGGTCCAGTCCCAGGTGAGCCGGTAATGGCCGCGCTTGGTGCGGGCGATGGCGAAGTCCTTGACCGGGAGGGGCTGGATGACCACCTCGCGCCCCTTGCGGGCGGCCACGAACCGGGCCAGGGCCTTGTAGATGGCGCGGCCTACGGTAAACCGGAAAGTCGGGTCGAGGCCAAGGCGCATGTCGGCGAAGTTCTGGTGAGAGAGGAGCTCTATGAGGGCTGTGGGCACTTCGGGCACGCGGGCCTCGACGTAGCTCTTGTCCCACATGGAGCGGCGCGTCCACCCTTTGTCGTAGACCTGGCGTATGTCGCCGGTAATCTGGCGCATTAGCAGGTCGGTGAGCATGCGCGAGTTGATGCGCGCCGTGCCGTCGGCGTAGGTGTCGCCGCCGTTGGTGAAGTATATTCCCAAGGTGCCGACATAGGTGTCGTCGGCGCGCTTCCCGGCGTCGCTGTGCAGGGCCATGGCCACATCCACCGGGATGCCGAGGCCATCCTCATCGGGGAGCACGCGCGAGCCTCCGGCGAGATAGTTGACCCAGTTGCCGCGGCTCGTGTAGTCATCCTTATAGTCGTCGGTGCCCTTGTATGGGGAATAGACATCATCGGGCATTCCGGCCCATTGCAGCCAATAGCGGGCACCCTCGAGATAGCGTGGCAGCCCGCTGGTCTTGAACACCGGGGCTTTGCCGGCACCGGCCGGAGCGGCGGCCGATTCTGTCTTGAAGGGATTGTCGGAGGGCTCGGCGTCGTCTGAGAGGTCGTTCTCGTTGTCGGGCACCTCATCGGGGTCAGCCGCATCTTCGGCCGCGGAGGGCTCCGGGGCTTCCTGGCCCCAGTAGACATCGCTGCGGCGGGGGGAGCGGGCTATGTTGCCCATGCCTCCGCCGATCTTGATAGCGTCGGCGGTCACGATCTTGCCTCCGTGGTCGCTGACATTGCTAAGGGTCACGACAGGGGTCTCGGCATCAAAGCCCTCCTCGAAGGGGAAAGTGCCGAGATAGATCCATGTGGAGCCACCCATGGTCTGGTTGACCGAAAACTCCTTGCTCCCTCCGGAGTAATTGACGGTATAGCGCGCGTCCGGGGCTGACTCGGGGAGGGAGTGGTAGCTGACGTAGAGGGCATAGTTGCCGTCGGCCGGAATGTCGGCATACCAGCGCGCCTCTGATGCTCGTGCGCCGCTGCGCACCGTCTCGGCCTGGCGGTAGGTGCCGTTCTCGAAGGGATTCTCGGTGTCGCGGAAATCCTGGAGGTCATAGATGAATCCCTCCTCCTCGCCATCTTCCCACGGTTTGCTGCCATCGGTCTCGCTGTATGTGGTCTGCGAGTATATCTGTCCCTCGGGGTTGACATCGTTGTCGACTATCACCTCATGGCTCGACAGGTCGCGCTCGCGGGGCAGCATGACGTAGGCTCCGGCGTTCTCGAGCATGGGCACTACGTATGGCAGGATGTAACCCATAGTATAGGTGTCCTCAATACTCTGGAAGAGGAGGGGACGCTGCCATAGCCAGGCACCCGAGCCGGGCTTGTAGTAGCGGCCGTGGCTGTGCCAGAGGGCTACTATGTCGCCCAACATGCCCTTCTTTGGAGAAGCTAAGGGGTCGCGGTCAACGACAAAACGGGTAGGCTTGCGGGCCTCGTCGCTGACCTTGTCTATCTTCATTATATAGTATGATAGCGGATGGTTCCCCACGGTGAGATCAACACGGAAACGCTTGAGCGAGTCCGGGAAGGCCGATGTGGCGGCGCGCTGCAGGTCGACAATAAGGTCGGTGGTGACGGGGAGGTAGGTGAAGTTCTCGTTGAGCGATACCTTAGCGAAGCGTCCTTTGAGGTCGGGCTTGACCGAGTTGACACGCAGGCCGCCGGGGTTTGACTGCGGAGGCACGGCGGCTATGACGGCCTCGTTGACAGCGAGCGTCAGCGAGTCGTTCTGCGGGGTCTCCGGGGCCGGGGCGGAGGCGTTGCTCCACCGCTTGGCCGACGTGGCGGCTCGGCTCTTCTTGACGCGCGTCTTCCTCGCCTTCTTCTTTGTGCCCTTCTTTCCTGCGGAGGAATATTTCTTTTTAGTGCCGCTCTTCTTCTTGGAGGTGGAGCTCTTTTTCTTGGACGATTTCTTCTTGGCTGCGGCCGCGGATGAAGAGGCCGCTCCCGATGCGGAGGCCGACACGACAGCTGCGACCCCGGGAGAGGGGGCGGGAAGGGCCTCAGTGACGGGCCACGCCACGGCGGTCAGCGCCAAGGGCAATATTATATATGATAGCAGTTTTCGCATTTCGTTTTCACTATTTTTGCCGTGCTCCGCCCGGTTTTGCCGGTGTCCGGAAGCACGCTTTGCAGACGTGCCAAAGGCACGTCCCTACATTTGGGGCGTCAGATACCGACGGCATCGCCGGGGGCCGTGAGGCCGCAATAGAGCGTGTGCCCTCCGGCGGGGGCGTAGTCGCTGAACCGCAGCGCATCGGCTGCCAGCCGCTTCCGCTCAGCCTCAGTGTCGCCCAAGACGAAGTGCATGGGGACGAACACCTTCACGTCCACCTCCTCGAGGAGGCGCCGCGCCCCGGTCCAGTATTCACGCCCTATGCGGCTGTCAACCGGGAAGAGGGCGAGGTCAAGACGGGGATATGCCGCGCTGATGCGCCCTAATATCTCCTCGAAGCGGCTCATCATGTCGCGCACCTCCTCAGGGGTCGATTCATCGAGCCAGAGCCATGCGTTCAGGTCTCCGGCATGGAGCGCGGCGAAGCCCGATACTATGTCGGTGACCACGTAGGAGTTGCCGATGTCAGTCGAGCCGAAGGCTTCGATTTTCAAGCCTCCATCCTCCCATGACTCGCCGGGCCTGAGCACGGTTAGCCGCTCCGAAGGCACTTTCTCCCCCTTGTAGGATGAGGCGGCGCTGAGACGGTGGCGCTGATGGCGGAAGACATCCTCGCTGATGACGTAATGCACATCGGCGCCGGGAAGGCTCCACCAGCTGAAGATGGCAGGCACGAAATGGTCTTTGTGATGGTGCGACACCACCACATACACCTTCATGCCGCTGCGCAGCAGTGAGGCGATGCGCTCCCCGCCACGCGGGTCCTGCCAGTAATCGAACACAATGGCCCTTTCTCCCGGAAGCGAGAGAATAAACCCGTCGTGATATGTGTATTCCAGCCTAATCATAATGGTGCGAGCGCCTCCGCCCCTCCCCCGCTGCGAGGCCGCAGCGCGGAGGGGGCCTCAGTAATTAGAACTCGCTCGCGGGCATGAATGTTGTATAATACGGGGGGATTTATTAATTTTGCACATTATTTTATACCGACATGTTTACGGCATCCCAAAAGAAAAAAGAAAACATAGCTGAGTATCTCCTCTACATGTGGCAGATCGAGGACCTTATCCGCGCCAACCGCCTTGACCTCGATGCGATCAAGGAGAGCATAATCGACCGCCACACTGCCCTCACTGAGGCGCAGCGCAAGGAAATGACCGACTGGTATGAGTCGCTCATCGACATGATGCGCCGCGAGGGTGTGGAGAAGAAAGGACACCTGCAGCTAAACAAGAATACGCTCAATGACCTCGCCGACCTCCACCGCCGGCTGCTAAGCGACCCGAAGTTTGCCGACTACGGAGCGGAATTCTACCGCACGCTCCCCTATATCGTGGAACTGCGCGCGAAGGCGGGCGAGGAGAAGGCGGGCGAGATAGAGACCTGCTTCAATGCCCTCTACGGGATGCTGATGCTGCGCCTGAGCGGCAAGGAGGTGTCGGAAGATACGCTCAAGGCCATGAAGCAGATCTCAAAGTTCCTCGCTACACTGGCGCATTACTATAAGAAGGACTATAACAACGAACTGGAAAAGACCGAGGACTGACCTCGCGAGCACCCCACCTAATATTATGTCAGACGAACTGAACAAGGAAATAGACCGCCGGCGCACTTTCGCCATCATATCACACCCGGACGCGGGCAAGACCACACTGACCGAGAAGCTGCTCCTCTTCGGCGGCGCTATACATGTGGCCGGAGCCGTCAAGAGCAACAAGATCAAGAAGACGGCGACATCAGACTGGATGGAGATTGAGAAGCAGCGCGGCATATCCGTGGCCACTTCGGTGATGGGCTTCAACTATGGAGACTACAAGATAAACATCCTCGACACTCCCGGCCACCAGGATTTCGCTGAGGATACCTTCCGCACGCTCACGGCCGTGGATTCGGTCATCATCGTGGTCGACGTGGCCAAGGGCGTGGAGACGCAGACACGACGCCTGATGGAGGTGTGCCGCATGCGAAAGACTCCGGTCATCATATTCGTCAACAAGCTCGACCGCGAGGGTCGCGACCCATTCGACATCCTTGATGAACTCGAGCAGGAGCTCAAGATAAACGTCCGCCCCCTTTCGTGGCCCATAAATATCGGCGCGCATTTCAAAGGGGTCTATAATATATATGAGAAGGGCCTCGACCTCTTCACCCCCTCCAAGCAGACCGTCTCCGAGCGCATAGAAATTGATGATGTCTATTCGCCCCGGGTCGACGAACTGGTGGGCGAGGCCGACGCAGCGAAACTGCGCGAGGACCTCGAACTCATAGAGGGAGTCTATCCGGAGTTTGACGAGGAGGCATACCTGCGCGGCGAGGTAGCGCCGGTCTTCTTCGGCTCGGCACTCAACACCTTCGGCGTCAAGGAGCTCCTCGACTGCTTTGTCAAAATCGCTCCGTCACCCCGCCCCATTGAGGCCGAGGAGAGGGAGGTGAAGCCTCAAGAGGAGAATTTCTCGGGCTTCATCTTCAAGATTCATGCTAACATGGACCCGAATCACCGCAGCTGCATTGCCTTCGTCAAGGTATGCTCGGGCAAGTTTGAGCGCAACGTCAACTACCTGCATGTGCGCCACGGCAAGCAGATGCGTTTCGCGGCTCCGACGGCCTTCATGGCCCAGAAGAAGAG
>CAZWVY010000119.1:0-5628 GCA_964637105.1 uncultured Sangeribacter sp.
TGACGGCGATGAGTGACGTGACCGTGCTGCTGCTTACCTTCTTCATGTTGACTTCTACCTTCCTCGCCAAAGAGCCCACACAGGTCATCACCCCCGCCTCGGTTTCCGAGGAAAAGGTGCAGGAGACCAACTTCGTGCAGGTGCTCGTAAGCCCCGAAGGCAAAGTATGGCTGACCATGAACAACGACACCTCTTCTGCGTGGTCAAACGAGAAGATGCGCATGGCGTTGCTCGACAAGGCAACCGAAATCTACAATGAGTCGCATAAGAACAAACTGAGCTTCACACCTCAGCAGAAGTACGCGTTCAGCAAGCTCGGCAGCTTCGGCGTCCCCCTGGCACAGATGGGCGAGTTCCTCAACCTCGCCAATGAGCCCGAAGGCACCACCAAGATGGACAAATGGCTGCAGGGCGAAGATCCTAACCACGTCACGGGTATCCCCATCTCGTGGAACAAGGACGAAGCTACCCCCAATGAATTTCAAATTTGGATGAAGGCCATGCGCCAGACCGAAAACGAAAACCTCGCCGCAGCCATCAAAGACGGCACAGGCGTGGCTATCAAGGCCGACCAGAACACAGCTTTCGATGTCGTGCACATGGTGATGGACAACCTCCAGACCATCCGAATGAACAAATTCACACTTTTGACATCACTTAAGGCAGGAGAATAATCATGGCAGAAGTTCAACAGAATGACTCTGGCGGCGGCAAGAAAGGCCACCAGAAAAAAATGGCGATCCGCGTGGATTTCACGCCTATGGTCGACATGAACATGTTGCTTATCACATTCTTCATGCTCTGTACGACTATGATCAAGTCACAGACTCTCAACATCGCCCTCCCCACCAATGAGAAGGTCGACAATGTCGAGAACATGTCGCAGGCCTCGGCCGACGATGCTGTGACCATCATCCTCGACGCCAAGCGCAAGAGGGGTTCACTCGCAGTGGACACCGTCAACGGCAAGGTCGTCAATGAGGTCTACTACTATTTCGGCAAACCCGGAGGAGAAGAGGGCATCGGCGCTGACGGCAAAATCGCCAACAACAACATCGAGCGCTCCGAGTTCCTCACGGACGAAGTCAACGGCTCGGCCCGCACATCACGTGGCATCCGCAAAATCATCCAGGACCGCAACAAAGAGGTGCTGGTTGAAATCGAAAAGCTCAAACAGCAGTTCCGCGACGGCAAGATCGACCAGGAAAAGTATGATGAGCTCGCCAAGGAGGTGCGCCGCAACGAGAACCTCAAGAAGCCGGTCATCATCATCAAGTCTACTCCCGAAGCCTCCTACGGAGCCCTCGTGGAGATACTCGACGAGATGCAGATCAACTCGATCTCCAAATACCAGATCGACAACATGACCCGCGCCGACTCCGTGATGCTTATTGATTATCAGAACCGTCACCACGGTGAATGATGTAAGATTTATTAACCTGTAGCAATCTGAAACAATGGCTAAAAAGAATGTAGATCTTACATCGAAACAATGGCGAGACATAGTCTTCGCCGATAAGAACCAGGACTTCGGTGCATACCAGCTCCGCAAGGATTCCGACAAGCGCCACAACCTCGCAGCCCTCTACACGCTGCTCGGCCTCGTAGTGGTCGTAGTCCTCGTCATCGCCTGGTCACGCTATTCCGACTACCGCGCCGAACTCGCCGCAATCGAGGCTAAGGAGCAGGCTGAGAAGATGTCTCAGGCCATGATCGAAGCCGCCGAGAACGAGCCCGAGCCCGAGCCGGAACCGGAAGAACAGAAGTTTGAACAGCCTGAGGTAGTCGTGCCCGAAGAGGTGCTCGCTACCGTGCAGGTAACGCAGATCGCTATCGTTGACGCCGACAAGGTGAAAAACGAAGTGATGGATATGGAGACCCAGAAGGAGGACAACACCGCCCGCGGCGTTGTCAACCAGGAGGGTTCGGATGATGCAGACAAGTTCAAGGCTGTAGTAGAGCAGGTGGTGGTCAAAGAGCCCGAACCTGAGAAGCCGAAGGAGGAGCAGATCTTCGTTGCCGTAGAGCAGCAGGCTGAGTTCCCTGGCGGTACAGCAGCCCTCATGAAGTGGCTTGGCAACAACATCCGCTATCCGGAGGCCGCCCAGGCCAACGACGTGCAGGGACGTGTCATCGTCAAGTTCGTCGTTGAGAAAGACGGATCCATCGGCCACGCCGAGATCGTCAAGGGCGTAGACAAGGATCTCGACCGCGAGGCTCTCCGCGTCGTGAAGAAGATGCCCAAGTGGCAGCCCGGCAAGAACAACGGTGTCGCTGTCCGCTCTTACTTCAACCTCCCTGTGACCTTCAAGCTCCAGCAGCAGTAATACCCACGTTAAACTGGTTCGTCTCCCGGGCGGCCAGCAAAGGTTAGATTATTATGGAAAGAGCGCCGTCTTCTGTCAAGAGGACGGCGCTCTTGTCTCTGAACCAATTCCGCGCGCGATTGTTAAAGAAATAAATAGAAACTTTAAATCACTTTAAACTATGGACGCAAACAACAACGGCACACCCCGCGGTGCAAGACTCATATTCGGAATATTCATGGTGCTCGTCTATCTCGGCGTTGGCATGCTGTTCATTTTCGACGTGTTCAATATCGACAATACCGCAATCAGCGCTACCTGCGGAGGCATCCTCGTGGCATACGGAATCTGGCGCGGCTACCGCTTGTATATCGGAAGCAACTGACTTTACATCGGAAGCAACTGACCATACCCCCAACTACCGGCATAACCGTCCCACTTATTCCCACGACTTATGAAATCCATCGCAAGACGAATCACACATTCACTCCTGGCAGCGGCTACGCTGCTCGGAGTCTTCGCGTGCACACCCGTGAAGCGCGGAGAATATACTGAGGGAAGCGGCACAATCTTCTGCGACGACGGCTTCCGCAATGTGCTCGATGAGGAAATCGAGGTGTTTGAATACACCTATCCCAATTCCTCCATCATTCCTTTCTATGTCAGCGAGACTCAGGCCCTCGATTCGCTGCTTGAGAACAAGACGCAGGCGGCTATCACCACAAAGGAGCTCACCAAGGACCAGATAGCCTACATGAAGCAGAAGTTCAAAAGAATCGTGCGCCAGCAGTGCATCGCTGTGGATGCCGTCGCCCTTATTGTCAACAAGGACAACCCTGTCTCCTCGCTATCGATGAGCGACATCCGCGCGATTCTCAACGGCGAAATAACCAACTGGAACCAGCTGGCCGGCAACGACACCACCCGCATACGCATAGTCTTTGACAATCCCGGCTCATCGACCGTCAGCTACATGCGTGAGAAGTTCCTACCTGAAGGAAAGACCATCTCCGACAATCCCAACGCATTCGCGCAGCAGTCTAACGCGCAGGTGTTCGACCTGGTAAAGAAAGACAAGAACGCCCTTGGCATAATCAGCGTCAACTGGCTCGGCGATGACCTCAGCGTGGCCAAGAAAGTGCCGCTCAACGAGCGCATGGAGGCCTACAAGGCCGAGAATGACACAGTGGCTACCAACCTCACCACAGAAGTGAATATCCTCAAGGTGTCCAATCCCACGGAGGAGAATGACTTCAACGCCACGGCCTTCAAACCCTACCAGGCATATATATATTCCGGAGAGTATCCCCTCTTCCGCAAGGTCTACATGATCTCAACAGCCAAGAAGTCAACTGTCATCAACAGTTTCTACATGTATCTGACCGGATTCGTAGGCCAGAAGATCATCTCAAAGACAGGTATCCTCCCCTATCATATGAATCCCCGGGTAGTAAATCTCAGATAAGTTTCTCGCCCAGCAAAAAAAGTGCGTGCCCGCACACAACGTAACGCCGCATGTTTACGTTATATTATAGGATTATGCCGCAGACGGCATAATCCTATAGATTTTTAAAAACCAAAAACTATCAAGATATGAAACTCAGCAGACTCTTTCTGACCTGCCTTGCGGGCGTGGCCCTCACGGCAGCGGCCCAGACCCACAAGGAGGGCGTGGAATACTATAAGGCTGACCAGCTCGGCAACGCCAAGGAACTCCTCACCCGAAACCTTAACAATCCCGGCACTGACCAGGCCGTGAGCAACTACTATCTCGGCATGGTGGAGTTTGATAACGGCAACGCCGCAAATGCCGCGACTTTCTTCGACAAGGGACTCGCCGCCAATGCCGCATACGCCTACAACTACGTGGGCAAAGGCCTCGTAGCCCTCAAGAAAGGCGACGCCAAGGAGGCGGAGAAATTCTTCAAGGAGGCTGAAGGCAAAGCCAAGAAGGATGCCGCGCTCCAGATTGCCATAGCCCGCGCATATTATGACGTGGACCCAGTAGCGTATGCCAAGCAGATTGAAAAATATCTGGAGAAGGCTCGTAAAACCAATATGAAGGCTCCCGAGATTTACCTTTTCGAGGGCGACATGCTCGCAGACAAGAAGGAATGGGGGGCAGCCGGCGGCAAGTATGAGATGGCTACATCCTACGATAAAGATGCCACCGAAGCATACGTGAAATATGCTAACCTCTACAGCCAGGTTAATCCCACCTATGCTATCACAATGCTTACCAAACTTAAGGAGCTGCACCCCGAGTCGGCCCTTGCGCAGAAGGAGCTTGCCGAGGCATACTACAACAACGGCGACTATGCCAACGCCGCCCGCGAATATGGCGCGTACGTGAAGAACCCCAACCACTTCAAGAAGGATGAGGACCGCTATGCATTCCTCCTCTTCTACGGCAAGGATTACCAGGGAGGCTATGACTACGCTACCAAGCTGCTCAAGGCCAATCCCGACAACTTCACTGCGCAGCGTTTCCAGTACATGAATGCCGCTCAGCTTCCGGCACTCAGCAATCAGCTCGTGCCCATGGCTGAAGCTCTGCTTGCCGCTCACCGCGCCAACCCCGCCAACAAGTTCGCAGCTATCGACTACAACCTCATCTCTGACGAGCTGATCCGCGCAGGACGTGCCGACGAGGGCATCCAGGTGCTCAAGGAGGCTATTGCAGAGGATCCTGCAAATCCCAATTTCAACAAGGCCCTCGCATTGGCTTACGTCAACGCCAACAGCCTCGCCGACGCAGCCGACTCCTTCCAGGGATATATCGAGAAGAGCGAGAAGCCCGGATATAACGACTTCATCCAGCAGGCCACATACGCCTATTACGCAGGCGTGGAGCTGAAGGATGCCGATCCGGCCCGCTCGGACGCATATTACAATATGGCCTTGGAATATGCCGGAAAGGGCGCTGAGATTCTGCCCGACAACTACAAGCCTAAGAAATTCGCAGGCGATGTGGCGAAGCAGCGCGCCCCCAAAGACCAGGTGGCCTCAGCAGCGCAGCCCGCATACGAGGAGGCCGTTGTGCTTCTTGAAGGGAGCGAGAACCCGGCCCGTTATGCCTCTGACGCCAAAGAGATGTACAACTACCTTGGCAACTACTATCTTGACAAGAAAGATACGGCCACTGCCAAGAAGTACTTCAACAAGTATCTCGAATTCGATCCCGACAATGCGGCTTACCGCAAGTTTGTGGAGGGCCTGAAATAATTTTTCTATCCGCCGCCACAGCCGCGGTCAATATTGAGACCGGGTCCCGCTCAAGTAGCTACTTGAGCGGGACCCGGTCTCAATATTGACCGCGGCT
>CAZWVY010000120.1:0-5206 GCA_964637105.1 uncultured Sangeribacter sp.
TCCCCTCTTTTCCATTCAATGCGTCTAAGGAGTCCAGGAAAAGGTCAAGCCCCTTGTTGCGGTATTCGTTGCGCCCCGAAGTGGCTATGATGAAAGTGTCATCATCATACCGCTCTCCGGCCATTGCCGACGCAATCTGAAGAAGGCGTGCGCGGCTCTCTCTGCGCAGTCGGCCATATTTGGCTCCCTTGCACACGAAGCCGGGCTCAAACCCGTTTGGAGTCACGACCTGGGGGCGGATGTCAAGCAGCTGCTCACATTCGCGGGCAGTGATTTCGCTCACAGCAGTGAAACAGTCAGCCTGATGGGCGGCCGCTTTCTCCAGGGAGTGCTTCGATTCCATATTAAGCTCGCGCGCCATCTGGTCACCGTTATAACCCTCGAAATATGCATACAGGTCTTTGCCGTTGCCGCAGATGCTGCGCCCTATGCTCGTGGCATGAGTGGTGAAGAGAGTGGCTGCTCCCGCGAAATGGAGCTTGAGCCAAAGCAGCCCCATTCCGGTAGTCCATTCATTGAAATGGCCAATGACCTGTGTGGGAGCGACTTTCATATGTTCTGCCAGGCTCTTCATCACCATCGCGGAAGCGACAGCGAAGGCACACCCTTCGGCATAGTCGCCGTATGAATGAAGCGAGTCGACTTTGTAATGCTCCCACATCTCGCCGTAAATACTGTCGAGAAGCGGGTAGATGCCATCGAATTTCACAAGCACTACAAGCGGCGAACCGGGCACATCCCATCGGCCCACACGAATCGAGAGACCGTGCGGGAGTGCCATTTTCGTCGCTGCGCTCTTGAGGAGAGTCTTTTTCTCTATGAAATAGGGAGAGGGATTGTCGGATGTCCAGACATCCGGGCCTATGAAGACAAGCTTGTCGCCAAACTGATCCTTCAAGACTTTGGCCTTGGTAGACAGGACAGTGTAAATGCCCCCAATCTTGTTACATACCTCCCAGCTTGTTTCAAAAAGTAACCCTATATTGTCAAGCGGTTTACGCATCATCTGTATTTTTACCTTAAAATTTCAATATGACGCACACCATCCTTAGATACTCCTCAGCGTCCGGGTGAGGCCATCTATCCGTGAGCCGCAGATATTATGACGGGCTCAGGCCTCCCATTCTCAGAATATCAGGATGTTACGCCACGCCACCCGTAACGGACCGCGTCCCTTCGGACCACGGGGGTGGCTTTCACAGCCGCAAAGTTACAAAAAAAATCCCAATCCCCCTAATTTTTAGCTAATTTTCACATTTTCAACTCTTCTTCCCCAGCTCCCACACAAAGGAGAATGCCCTCCCGAGGGTGTTGCAGAAATAGTCCTGCGGGCGTTCCTGCGGGCGTTCCTGAGGGTCTCCGACCCTCGGCCTCAACCCTCGTCCGGAGACTTCATCATCCTCTGACGGTTCACATTAGAGCTGCGGGTCAGAGACCCGCAGGAACTTAACCCTCACGAAACAGGTCCCTCTCCGCACCTGCGCCATCTTAAGTTCCTGAGGGTCTCCGACCCTCGGCCTCAACCCTCGCCCGGAGACTTCATCATCCTCTGACGGTGCATATTAGAGCTGCGGGTCAGAGACCCGCAGAAACTTAACCCCGGAGGTGTGGCGCTTATCTGGTGCCACACCTCCGGGGTGGTGTCATTCAGGGATACACCCTCCGGGCTCACCCGTGATTTACTTTTTGCCGATTTTCCTCAGAAAGGAAGATCGTCAGTACCGCCGGCGGCGCCGAAATCAGGCGCGGCCGGAGGTGGCAGCGGAGAGCCGAAGCCCGGGGCTGCCGCAGGAGCGCCGAAAGGTCCGGGAGCCGGAGCGGCGGGAGCCGCAGGAGCAGCGCCATACTGAGGAGCGGCGCCATATTGCGGGGCACCGTAAGGCTGAGCGCCGGGCATGCCGGGACCGGCTATCTCACGCGCTGCGTATGCGTTGACATCCGTATACCAGCGGTCGTTGAATTTGCGGCTCTCAATATCGATAGATACAGCGTAAATCTTGCCCACCTCGATATGTACAGTGTCGGCACGGTCGCCGAATAGAGTGAATTTCACCTTGCGCGGATACTGGCCGAATGTCTCGAGCACCCACTCTTTCTTCTTCCAGGGATTGCCGGCCTTCGACACACCCTCCATCAGGGGAATATCCTCTATGATTCTTCCTTCGATTTCCATATATTATATTTCTTTAGTCATGATTCAGACTGCGAAGATACAACTTTTTCCGCGATTTCACAACAGCTACCACCCCCTTGCGCTAAAATATCTTCTTATCTGAGGAAGGGATTCATCAATTTTTCCTCCCCTATCGTGGTCGCCGGGCCATGTCCGGGATACACCACAGTCTGCGGAGGCAGCGGCAACAGTTTCTCCTTGATGCCGCTGAGCAGCGTCTCCGTGCTCCCCCCGGGAAGGTCCGTGCGCCCTACGCTGCCGCGGAAAAGCACATCACCGGCGATTAAGAATCCATCCTTGGCATCATACAGCACGACGCTGCCAGGACTGTGGCCGGGCACATGGAGCACCTTCAGCTCCCCCTCGCCTATCCTTATCACATCCCCCTCTTTCAGCTTGCGCCCTATGGTGACATCCTCCACCCTCTCGGCCATGCCGAACATCACAGCCTGCTGCTGCAGGCGCTCCCCTAACATGGCGTCATCGGGGTGCGCCTCTACCGGAACATCGAAGGTCTCGCTGACGAAACGGTTGCCGATGGCATGGTCAATATGCAGATGCGTATTGATGAGATGGGTGACCGTCAGACCCTCACGTTTGATGAAACTCTCCAGCGCATTTTCTTCCGCAGGATTAATCATCCCCGGGTCAATGACGGCACACTCCTTCATGACGGGATCCCATACGACATACGTATTGATGCCGAATAATGAAAATTCAAATCTTGCTATTTTCATATTACCGGTGTGTAAACTAATTTCTTTGTATCGAAAAATTCAAGCGGAAAATACTGGCTTATATTTACTGTCTCGCTCCGTGAGCCTGCGCTCCTGAGCTCGGCGTTCAGATCTCCCCCCTTTAGCGTAATCAAGCCGTTGGGCACCGCGTTCTTCTGCTCCTTTGCGATATTCTTGGCTGAGAGCTTCTGAAGGTCACCCTGGGGCATGACCGCGCGGCTGACCACAAAATCAAATTTCTCCCGGCACTCCCCGATGTCGCCATGCTGGAAAGTGACATTCTTCAGTCCGGCAGCTTCGGCTATTTCGCGCGCCACACGGATTTTCTTGCCGATGCGGTCAATCAAATGAAACTGCACCTCCGGAAACATCACAGCCAGCGGCAGCCCCGGCAGCCCTCCCCCGGTGCCGAAGTCGAGCACCCTTGTGCCGGGGGCGAATTTGATAAACTTGGCTATCGCCAGGGAATGAAGCAGGTGATTGACCTCAAGATTGTCTATATCCTTGCGCGAGATGACGTTGATTTTCTCATTCCACTCCGGATAGAGCCTCATCAACGTTTCAAACTGCCCTTTCTGCGTTTCCGTCAGCTGCGGAAAAAATTTCTCTATTATCTCTGCCATTCTCTAATATTTCTATTGCGGAGGTTGCAATTGGCAGGGACGCGCCATAGGCACGCCCCTGCCAATTGCAGTTTTTCGGGGTTTATTTCACTGCGTGGCAAGCGGCAAGAATAACCTCGCTGACAGTGGGATGGCCGAAAATGACATCCTCAATCTGATGAAGAGTCATGTTGCGGTTCATCATGTCACAGCACTGCTGCGCGAGGTCGGCGGCCTCGATGCCCATGATGTGCGCTCCTATCAGCACATCATCTTCCTTGCGGAAAAGGAGCTTCACCAGTCCGTCGGGCTCGCCCATAGCGAGGCTCTTTCCGTTTGCGCGGAAGAAGCTCTGGCCCTTGCGGATTTCTATGCCCTGCGCCTTGCACTGCTCCTCGGTCAGCCCGACCATGCCGCACTCGGGCACGGTGAACACTGCCGAAGGCACGATGTCAAAACGTATGTCATCGCTCTTGCCCTCAATAGTATTGAGAGCGCGGACTCCCTGGTAGCTTGCCACATGGGCCAGCATCATACGGGCATTGACATCGCCGATAGCGTAAATGTGCTCCACGTTGGTGCGCATGTTATTATCGACAACTATTCCTTTGGGGGAATACTCAACGCCTGCGGCCTCAAGGTTGAGTCCGCTCACACGCGGGGCACGCCCCACAGCCATGAGCAGGTCTGTCGAGACAACAGTCTCCTCCTTGCCCTTGCACTCGTAGGTGACCGAGACGGTGCCGTCATCGTTTTTGGCGATCTTCTTGGCTGCGGCGGAGGTAATGATGTCTATGCCTCTCTTGCCCAAGGCCTGCTTCAGGCGCTTGGCAATGTCTGAGTCAAAGGGAGGCAGAATCTGCTTCATAAACTCCACGACTGTCACCTTCGACCCGAAGGAGGCGAAAATGGAGGCGAACTCCATGCCTATCACGCCTCCCCCTATGATGGTGAGCGATTCGGGTATGTAATCGATAGCGAGCATGGCTGTGGAGTCCTTGACGCAATCGAGGTCATGGCCCTCGATGGGAAGGCTACGGCTGTCAGAACCTGTGGCGATGATGATATCGTCAGCGGTATATTCCTCACCATCGGCTACCACAGTGCGCGCATCCTTGAAGGCAGCTTTGGCATTGACGGTGTTGACCTTGGCGGCTTTCAGCATGGAGTCTATGCCCTCGCGGAGCGTGGCCACCACCTCATCCTTGCGCTCAGCCACTTTGTGGTAATCGAGCACGAATGTGAAGTCGTCGATGCCATATTTGTCGGCTTCGCGCATCGTAGCCACTACCTCCGCATTGCGACAGAGGCATTTCGTGGGTATGCACCCCTCGTTGAGGCAGGTGCCCCCGAGGCGGTCGCCGTTGAACAGCGTCACGCTTTTGCCGCGCTTGGCGGCAGCCAGGGCGGTTTCATACCCGCCCGGGCCGGCGCCTATTATTATGAGGTCACTGTGCATTGTTCTTCAGAGCTTTGT
Source organism: uncultured Sangeribacter sp. (assembly GCA_964637105.1). Classification (GTDB taxonomy): domain Bacteria; phylum Bacteroidota; class Bacteroidia; order Bacteroidales; family Muribaculaceae; genus Lepagella. Next base: position 4,990 of record CAZWVY010000120.1, read on the forward strand.
AAGTGAGGATGGGGTTCTTGGCCGCACCGGTCTCATCCAGCTTTCTCACAAGGGTGGTCAGCGGAGCGTTCTTCACCTCATCGGGTGTCTCACGCGCCTCGCGTGCCACGGTGTGCATCACCTCGATAAACTCATCCAGAGTCTCCTTGCTCTCAGTCTCGGTCGGCTCAATCATCATCGATTCGTGGAAGAGCAGGGGGAAGTAGATTGTCGGAGC
>CAZWVY010000121.1:0-4930 GCA_964637105.1 uncultured Sangeribacter sp.
ACCGGCGGACAGCGTCGCACGCCCGGCGACAATCGCCGTGGACTCAGTCCCGCAAGTCCCGATAGTGTCCGCTGACACACTATCTCAGCTTAAAACTCCGGCTGACTCCTTGGCCATCGCGCCTGTGGAGGTGCCTGATACGGTTTCAGCCTCCAAGTCTACTGAATCCTTCTCTGAGGAGGATGCTGATGCTTTGGTGCGCAATCTTGGCGAAGTGGTGGTTGAGGCCGATCGGCGAATGGTCATCAAGGATGGAGTACTCTATCGTCCGACTACCAGGGAGAAGCGGGCCTCGCAGACGGCTACCGACCTTATAGCCTTGATGGGCGTGCCGGAGCTGCGGGCTACCATCGGAAGCTTAGGTGTAAGCACTGTCACAAGCGAGCCGGTATCTATTTTTATCGATTATCTTCCTGCAGATGAGTCTGATCTCAAGGGCATGAGAATGATTGATGTCAAGGAGGTGCAATACCTCCAGTCGCCGGAAGATCCCCGTTTCATGGGCGCGAGGAATGTGCTCAACTATATCATGAAGAAATATGAGTATGGAGGCTATACAAAATTATATGCTCAGGAAAATCCTTTCTGGGGTTTTTATAACGATGCCACGGTGACGTCAAAGTTTACCTATAAGAGCATGGTTTATGATGTCTTCGCCGAATCAAAGAATTTTAATCTGAAACATGAGGGTACTGAGAGCGACCAGTACATGACCCTGTCGGACCCTGCGGCAGGCAGCGTTGACTTGCACAGATATTACCGCACTCTCGACTCACGGTTTACCCGAGGGACATACCCCTTGACATTCCGAGCCACTTATGCCACCGATAAAGTTACTTTTCGCAACACGTTGGGCTACACACATGAGGGCCTTCCTAAAAATATGAAACAGGGTCTGCTTGGCCTGGAGGGTGGCGACCAATTGGGTATCGCTTCGGGTGAGTATACATTCATAGATCAGCACCCCCAAAAAGCTAACAATCTTAATTATGAGGGTGACCTGTTTGTGATACTTCCCAAGGGATGGTCATTAAATGTGAGAGGCACATTAGGGTACTCTCACAGAAATCAGTATTATCTCTATTCCACAGACCTCCCCACAGAGGTGAGGCAGGACACTAAGGAAAACGCGTGGAACTGGGAGCTGATGACGTTTGTACAGAAAAACTTCACACACGGCCATAGTGCCTTTGCTATTGTATCCGGCTCGGAAAGTATCAATAAACTCCATTATACAGGTGATACGAATAATTCCACGGTATCCAAAGTGCCTAAAGTCAGTCCAAGCGTGGGATACACATACAGTGTCCCAAAGGTCCGTATTTCTGCCGGCGGCGGAACGCAATGGGTATGGAATAATATCGGCAACGCGCGATATTTGGAATTTGTGCCAAGCGTTAATGGTAATGCAAGGTTTAATTTTAACACCCATAACTCCCTTTACTGCTATTTCGGTTACTTCTTGAACACGCCCGGTTTGAGTCAAAAGAATCCGGAAACTTTGCAGCAGAATGAATTCATATACACTCGTGGCGTACCGGATATGAAGGGGCAGCAATATTTCACTTCATTGTTATCCTATCATTGGTTGCCGAGCAAGGCGTTCTCGCTGAACGGTTCTGTTAGCGAGCGTCATATTGATAACGTATACACTGTGGAGTATCAGCCCTATCTTGACGGCCGTGCGCTACTGAAGACTTATTCCACCGGCAATAAGTTCAATGACTTGAAATTGTCGCTCAGCTGCAACTGGAAAGCCATTCAAGGAATACTTAATCTAACCGGTGGTGTGAGTCAAATTTTCGACCGGCTCAGCGGCAGCGAACATCTCTCCAACAACTACATGTCCTATTTTCTTAATGCAAACGGATTCATCGGCAACGTGACTTGGAGCGCGACCTTTTCATCTGCTGAACGCACATTATCAATGAATTCAGCGCGGATTACCAAGTCTATTCCCTTCTATGGTATTTATATTGGTTGGAATATTAAGGATGTCAACCTCTCCGTCAATGCATCCAATTTCTTTAACAGTGGATGGAAAACGAGCACTTATGAATATTCTTCTCCCCTCTATCATGATTCCGGAACATCGTATAACATGAGCGGCCATGCGCAGGTTTATATCACGGCCACCTGGTCTGTCGGCTACGGCAAGACTATTCAGCGCGGCGATGAAGCGGAAGCCATCAAGGCGACCGAGTCTGCTATAAGCATGTGATCATGCGGAGGTTCAGGGCCATCAGACAGCGCGATGCGATGCAGTGCGGCGTGGCTGCGTTGTGGATGGTTGTCCGGCATTTCGGCGCCGAGGTGCCTCTCGAAAGACTGGAAAAATTGTATGTACCTACGGCTGAAGGGGTATCCATGAAGGGTATCTCAGATGCAGCTAAAGCCTTGGGAATGGTTTGCGCGGGAGTGCGTACTTCGCCTGAACGCCTCCCGCGCCTCCCTCTGCCTTGCATCCTGCACTGGAATCAGGAACATTTCACAGTCCTTTACCGCGTGTCTCGCAACGGACAGAAGTTTTATGTGGCTGATCCGGCCAAAGGAAAGACTGTCTATGGACGTGAGGCGTTCTGCCGCCACTGGGTACAGACCCGCAGCGCGGGCAAGGAGAAGGGGATAGCGTTGTTCTTTGACCCCGAGGCCCCTCCTGATCCGCAGAAGGTCGCCGCACTCACTTCCGGGGCCGTGCGACCGCGCACGGTCCCGTTTCTGCTGAAATATATCCGGCAATACCGCAGTTTCTTCGTCCAGATCGCGCTCGGGCTGATTCTCGCCAGTCTCCTCCAGCTCGTGATGCCCTTCTTGACCCAGGCCATTGTCGATACAGGTATCCGGCATAAGGATGTCGGTTTCATCTGGCTTATACTCCTTGGCGAACTCATGATTGTGGCCGGACGCACAGTGACGGAGTTTATCCGCAGATGGCTCCTGCTCCATATCTCAATGCGGGTAAACATCTCTCTTGTGAGCGATTTCCTCGTGAAGCTCCTCAGGCTCCCCATGTCATTCTTCGACACAAAGCAGACCGGCGACCTGCTGCAGCGCATGGCCGACCATGACCGAATACAGTCCTTTCTCACAAGCCAGACCTTGGGTGTTGTGTTTTCGGTAATCAATTTTGTGGTGTTCGGAGTGGTGCTGTTCATCTATGACCCGACGGTGTTCGCAATATTCGCGGGTGGCACGGCCCTCTATTCGCTGTGGACGGTGTCGTTCATGCGCAGGCGCAAGGTGATAGACTATGAGCTCTTTGAAGCGCAGGCCGAGAACAGCAACCGCACATACCGCTTCATCACCTCTATGCAGGAAATCAAGCTACAGGGATGCGGCACTCGCCGCCGCTGGGAATGGGAGGATGCGCAGGCTTCGCTTTTCGAGATACGCATGAAGTCTCTCAAACTGCAGCAGGCCCAGGAGGCAGGGAGCATATTCATCAACGAAGTCAAGAATATATTCATTACAGTCCTTGCGGCCACAGCGGTTATTCGCGGCGATCTCACCTTAGGCGGGATGCTCGCGATTCAATATATAGTGGGACAGCTTAACTCGCCGGTCAACCAGCTCATGGCCTTCGTGCTCGCCTTGCAGGATGTGCGTATATCTTTGGAGCGCATCAATGAGGTGCACGGAGGCCGCGATGAAGAGCCGGATAACGGACGCATAGCCACCTTTGCTGCCGGGGAGAGGAAGGGTATCAGTATAAAGGATGTGACATTCAAGTATGACATGCACTCACCGGTGGAGGCTCTCTCCGGAGTGACCATCGACATACCGGCGGGGAAAGTGACCGCTGTGGTCGGTGCATCCGGAAGCGGCAAAACCACTCTTATTAAATTGCTGCTCGGCTATTATCCGGCGTTGAGCGGCGAGATAACAATAGAGGGGGAGCCTTTAGACAGCTACAGCATGAGGTGGTGGCGCAGCCGCTGCGGAGCCGTCATGCAGGAGGGAGTCATCTTTTCCGACAGCATAGCCCGAAACATCGCAGTGGAGGACATTGCCGAAGGGGAGGAACCGGACATGGAGCTTGTGAAGGAGAGCGCGAGGATGGCCTGCATAGCTGAATGGATCGAGGGACTCCCATTGGGCTATGACACAAGAGTAGGACAGGATGGAGTAGGGCTGAGCCAGGGGCAGCGTCAGCGGCTTCTGATAGCGCGGGCCATTTACCGCAGGCCCGACTACATCTTCCTGGACGAGGCGACCAATTCCCTCGATGCAGCCAACGAGCGCAACATCACGCGCAACCTTGCAGAGTTTTACAAAGGGCGCACCGTAGTCATAGTGGCTCACAGGCTCTCCACCGTGAGGGACGCCGACAACATCATAGTGCTCGATGGCGGCCGCGTGGCCGAATCGGGCACGCACGAGTCCCTGTTAGCCCGCAAAGGCAAATACTGGAACCTAATCCGCAATCAGCTCGAACTCGGCCAGTAGAGAAAGTAGCGGAGGCATCCTGCCTCCGTAAAGTAGCGGAGGCTTTCCAGCCTCCGAAAAGTAGCGGAGCCTTTCCTGCCTCCGAAAAGTCGCAGAGCCTGAAGTGGCGGAGCCTTTCCATCCTCCGTAAAAAATATCATTCTCCCCCCCCCAAAAAACATGAAAGCAAATAACCAACAAAACCAAAGGTCAAAAAGAGTAAGGGAGCTCTTAGGAGAGCGCCCCCCCTTCATATTGAGGCATGGCACCACAATAGTGTTCATAATATTAGCACTCATAGCTGTGATAGTCCTTCTTATGCCATGCCCTCACGGACACGGTGAGACCCTACTCTACCATTTGTTAAAATAATTAACAATTAAATACAAATTTTAACACCAATATAACTATTATATATTCAGCTTCTTACATGCGAATGAACCATTTTCCGCGAAGATTGTTGTCAAAAAACTTGCGCAGGGCCGGAAAATGTTGTAACTTTGCA
>CAZWVY010000122.1:0-4675 GCA_964637105.1 uncultured Sangeribacter sp.
TGGGGCGGCAAGCTCATCGTCTACAACTGCATCGTAGGCGGTGCTATCGATGCCCGCTTCATCCCCGCCATTGTCAAGGGTCTGATGGACCGAATGGAGCAGGGCCCGCTGACCGGTTCATACGCCCGTGATGTCCGCGTGATGATTTACGACGGCAAGATGCACCCCGTTGACTCCAATGAAATATCCTTCCGCCTGGCTGGCCGTAACGCCTTCTCGCAGGCCTTCCGCGATGCCAAACCGAAGATTCTGGAGCCAGTCTATGATGTCGAAGTGCTCACTACGGATGATGCAATGGGCGACGTGATGAGCGACCTGCCCGGACGCCGCGGCATCCTCATGGGCACTGACAGCGAGCACGGCCTCAACAAGATTCAGGCCAAGGTACCCCTCAAGGAGATGTCCTCTTACGCCACCACGCTCAGCTCCCTGACCGGCGGCCGCGCCTCCTTCTCCATGCAGTTCGCCTCCTACGAGCTCGTGCCGAGCGACATCCAGGAGAAGCTCCTCGCTGAATACGCAGCCACCCAGCAGGAAGACTGATATTGCGCCCGCAACTGCAGAAATCCGATATATCGCGCCCACAACGGTAGGGGCGCGATATATCGCGCCCACCAAAGGAGTGGTCCCGGTGCCCAACCCCTCAAATATTTTAGCGGCCCCTGGCGAAAGCCAGGGGCCGCTAACATTACGGGTCTTACTCCCTCTTCCGACTAACATACATCAGAACATCCCGATGCAGAGGTCCGTCAGCCATATCCACAGCGGGCAGAATCCCATGAAGAGGATTACACTCAGTGTCAGAGAGGAGGTTCCTGTTGCAACATAGGTGTCATACTCGCTGGCGATGATGATTCCGGAGAAAGCGGGGGGCAGACAGCCTGCCACAACGAGCATCTTCAGATTCATCGGATCCATCTTGAAAAGGAGGCCGACTGCAAGCAGAGCCGCAGGCATGACAATCATCTTAAGAATGGACCCTAACACAGCCTGCCAGTTGAGCGTCACCTTGACAGCAGACAGGGTGATACCGGCTGCAAACACTGCCATGGAGGCATTCGCCTTGGCGATAAGGTCAAATGAGGGGCTCAGCCAGTCCGGCCATTTTATGCCTACTACCACCATGATTACGGCCAGGATAGGTGCCCATGCCACAGGCTGCTCCAAAGCATGGATTACCGGTTTCCAAGGATTCGGTTTCTTACCCCCCTGTTTGGCCAACTGACCCTCCTTTGAGGCGTTGAGCAGGGAGAGGCCGACAGGTATACCCACAGCATTGACCACAATGCCGACGATAGCAACCACGAGAGCCACACGGGGAGTAGTGCCGAAGATAGGCTCCAGCACCGCAAACCCGAGGAAGCCGATTGTCGGCGAACCGCTTATAAGGGCCATCACAGCCGCGTCGCCACCGGTATTCTTCTTGAAACAGTATTTATAAATGAAATAGACGAGCATGAAGCAGGCCATGATCACCACGAGTGAAATCAGGGTCAGCTTGATGTCTCTTGCCAGCATCTCGCGGCTCGCCTGGACTATGCTGACAAACAGGGCTGCAGGGAGTGCGTAGTCGAGGACGACCTTGTTGAATTTCTTCGCGTCGGCTCCGGAGAAGACACCCTTCTTTCCGCTGATATAGCCCGCCAGCATCACGACCAGGATCGGGACGATGGCATACAGTATGATGTGCATCATATTTGACATAACAGTGAGGTTTTTATAGTGGAAAGACCCCGGCCGACCGAAATCTTCTCGATCAGCCGGGGCGATTCGATGTTGTTGATAATCTTGAATTTTGTCTTGTTATCCCATCTTGGCAAGCGCATATCTAAGCATGCAGCCTGCCGCGATGGCGATGGCCCCTTATACAGTGTATTTAATCAGAGGGGTGGGATTGAGGTATCCGATGTGGCCGCTCTCCTTGCCGGAATCAGCTGCCAGCTGCACGTCAATCATGCAGGGCTCGCCTGAAGCGATTGCCTCCTTGAGGGCTGCTGCCAGCTCATCGGGGGTGGTGACATGGTAGCTCTTGGCTCCGAAAGCCTCGCCTATCTTATCATAGCGGGCATTGATATCGAGTGTCGTCGGCGCCGGAGCGGAGCCTCCCGAGGGATTGACTCCGATGCCGTTGTAGATGCCTCCATTGTTGAAGACCATGACAGTCACAGGCAGTTTGTAACGGCATGCGGTGGCGAAGTCCATTCCCGAGAATCCGAAAGCGGAATCGCCTTCGATGGCGACCACCTTCTTTCCGGTCGATGCAGCAGCGCCTACTACGGAACCCATGCCCATGCCCATGATGCTCCATGTGGCGCAGTCCACACGATGGCGCGGCAGGGCCATGTCAATAGTGTCGCGGGTATCGTCAAGGGTATTGGCACCCTCGTTGACCAGTATGATATCGGGATTGCTCTCAAGAATAGGTTTGATTACGCTCAGAGCAGTCCAGTGGGTCATCGGCACAAGTTTCGAGGCATCCTCCAGACGCTTCGCGAATTTGGCATTCTTCTCTGTAGTCTCCTTAGCGAGCGAGGGGAGCCATGTCGGGTCGGTCGACATCTGCTTGCCCTTCATTTCATCCAGAAGAGCCTGAAGACCGAGGCGCATATCCCCCACTACGGGAGCGTATATCGGAGCGTTGACATCAATCTCCTGAGGATCGACCTCAAACTGTATGAACTTGCCCTGGGGATTCCATTTGCCTTTCCCGAAATCGAGCATCCAGTTAAGCCGGGCGCCGACAACAATCACCGCATCGGCCTCCTCCATGATGGTTGAGCGGCAGCTCAGAGCGCTGTACTCGCCCTTGTCGGGGAGCAGTCCCTTGGCCATTGACATGGCCAGATAAGGTATCTTGTAGGTCTCGACGAGTTCTTTAAGCAGGTCTTCCACCTGGGCGTAAGCCGCACCCTTGCCGAGAAGGATAGCCGGTTTCTTTGCGCTGAGAATTGCTTCAGCAGCCCTCTTTACGGAGGGGGCGTTGGGAGCCGTTTCGGAATACACATCCACCGGAGTGTAGAAAAGTTTCTCGGCATCTTCGCGGTTCATCACCTCGCCGAGCGCCGGAGTCGTCATGTCGATATATACTCCGCCGGGACGGCCGCTGACCGCTGCGCGGTAAGCGCGTGCCACAGCCGAGGGTATATCCTTTGCATACGAGCATCTGAAGGCCGCCTTGACGAGGGGACGCGCCGTATTGAGCTGGTCGAGCTGCTCATAAGTGCCCATATTCATATCGACCATTGTGGGATCGCTCGCACCCGAAATCTGGATCATCGGGTAACAGTTGACCGTAGCGTTAGCCGTTGCGGTCAATCCGTTGAGGAAGCCCAGAGAGGATACCGTCAGGAGCACACCCGGCTGGCGGGTGAGATAACCGTGGGTAGCGGCGGCCATGCCTGCCTGCTGCTCAAAACGGAAACCATAATAGTCTATGCCTACTTTCTGCATGGCGTAAGCTGCCTCGGTGACCGGAATTCCGACAAGGCCATAGACCTTGTCGAGATTCAGTCGGCGGAGGCTCTCCGCCAGTATGTACATGCCTGTGACCTGTTCAGGAAATTCAGGCTTTGTGGTGTTATTCATAATTCTGAGGAGATAGGGATTACATTTCTTTCTTGCCGTCTACCACGACAGGCGCCGTAGTGCCGTTCTTGGCCATCTCTGCCTGCTGCTCCTTGGTGTATCCGAGCGAGTCAAGTATTTCCTCGGTGTTGCCGCCAAGCGAGGGACACGGGCCATATTCAGGCTGGTAGTTGCTCATAGTGAAGGGGCATCCGACGGTGACAAACTCGCCTACTTCGCCCCCCTGGTTGATTTTGACAAGCGTATTGCCGTCATAAAGGCTCTTGTCGGCGAGCAGCTCCTGGGTCGATACCACGGGTCCTACAGGCACGCCGGCCTTGCCAAGGATTTCAGTGCACTCATATTTGGTCTTGTCGGCAGTCCATTCGCCAATGCGCTCGTAAATCTCCTGTTTGTGGCGGTCGCGGGCATCAGCCGTGTTGAAGTCGGGGTTGGTAAGCCAGTCTTCGAAGCCCATGGCCTTGCAGGCATTCTCAAAGTCCTTCGCGCCGCGCTGCAGGATGATGTAGACATAATTGTTGTGGTTCTCTTCGGTATCCATGCCTCCGGCGGGCTTGCACTTGTAGGTCCAGCCGAGCACGCCGCCACCCTCGATGTTTCCGGCGCGGGGCACGGTGGTTCCGAACTTCTCATTCGGATACTGAGGATACTGGGTCAGATAGCCGATCTTGTCGAGAGTCAGCTGGTCGCGGGTCTTGATACGGCAGAGGTTCAGGCACGCATTGTGCATTGACTGGTAGACGTAGCATCCTTCGCCGGTGTTGTTACGCTGCTGGAGAGCGGCGAGAAGGCCGATCAGAAGGTGCATGCCGGTGTTGGAGTCACCCAGGGCAGCGCCGCTCTGCGTCGGGATGTTGTACTCACCCTCATACCATCCTGTGGTAGTGGCGGCTGCGCCTGTCACCTGCGCGATAGGCTCGTAAGCCTTCAGGTTGGCATACTGAGAGGAAAGAGGGAAACCCTTGATAGTGCCGTAGATACACTTAGGATTGAGCTTGTGGACCTCCTCCCAGCCGAAGCCGAGCTTGTCCATTGCTCCGGGGTGGAGGTTCTCCACGAAGATGTCGCACTCCTTGATGAGCTTGGTGAG
>CAZWVY010000123.1:0-4391 GCA_964637105.1 uncultured Sangeribacter sp.
GTAGGTAATCGCCACCTTACAGAAGGCCCCCGGAAGCGACATCGCTTCCGGGGGCCTTTTTTTGTCGGACTAGTCGGACTTGTCAGACCAGTCGGACTAGTCAGACCAGTCGGACTTGTCAGACCCGTCGGACCGGTCGGACTTGTCAGACCCGGCAGACCAGTCAGACTTGTCGGACTGGTCTGACCCGGTCTGACCGGTCGGACTTGGGGGCGTTCTGGCTGGCCGGTGCTTTTAGGGGGATGATTTTGCTGGAAAATTCGGGCGGGGGGTTGCGGATGTCGGAATTATTTTGTAATTTTGCAGACCGATTATATCCAGTTAGACCGCCGGAGGTCCGGCAGGCAGAGGATTTGGCCGTCCGCTGTCCGTTGCGTTCCGGCACCCGGGATTCCCGGGGTGCGTCGCCATCCCCTTTCTGATTCGCCCTGCAAGGGCGGAGCGGAGGGCTTTGCGTGCGTCCCGGAGTTCCTTTACCGGGAGTCCCGACCAAGATTTTAACCAACTATATAATTGCAATACTAAAGTGGATACTTTAAGCTATAAGACTCTCTCCGCCACTCCGGCTACTATCGAAAAGGAGTGGGTGGTAATCGACGCTACCGACCAGGTGCTCGGCCGTCTGTGTTCCAAGATCGCGAAGATCCTTCGCGGCAAGAACAAGCCCGACTTCACGCCCAACCTCGACTGCGGCGACAACGTAATCGTCATCAACGCTGACAAGGTCATCATGCTTGGCGACAAGATGAACAAGCGCGAATATCTCCGCTACACGGGCTATCCCGGTGGCCAGCGCACCTTCACCCCCGGCGACCTCATGGCCAAGTCGAAGAAGAAGACTGTAAAGGCCGGCCGCCATCCCCTTTTCATCAAGGTCGTTAAGGGCATGCTCCCCAAGACCAAGCTCGGCGCCGCTCAGCTCCGCAACCTCTATGTGTACAACTCCGCAGAGCATCCCCACGCAGCCGCCAATCCCAAAGTAATCGACATCAACAAAATCAAATAATCTGAAGAGATGGAAAAAGTTAATGCTCTTGGCCGCCGCAAGGCAGCTGTAGCCCGCGTATATATCACAGAAGGCACCGGCGCTATCGTGATCAACAAGCGCCCTCTCGACCAGTATTTCCCCTCTTCGATCCTGCAGTATGTCGTAAAGCAGCCCCTGCTGACACTCGACTGCCCCGAGAAGTATGACATCTACGTGCATCTCGACGGCGGCGGCTACAAGGGCCAGGCAGAGGCTCTGCGCCTCGCTATCGCCCGCGCCCTGGTGAAGATCAATCCCGAGGACAAGCCCGCTCTCCGCGCCGAAGGGTTCATGACCCGCGACCCGCGCAGCGTAGAGCGTAAGAAACCCGGTCAGCCCAAGGCACGCAAGCGCTTCCAGTTCTCCAAGCGTTAATCGCCCTGCGAGAGAGAAGCGCACCAATCAGAGTTTAGCATCTAAATCTGCCGGACGGCTGCGGCTCCGCCCGCGGCCTTACCGGCGGATTCATTTCCTGAAAGAAGAACGTAAACAAATCAATAAGACAAAATGGCAACTCCCACTTTTGACCAACTCCTTGAGGCAGGCGCACACTTCGGCCACCTCAAGCGCAAATGGAATCCCGCAATGGCTCCCTACATCTTCATGGAGCGCAACGGTATCCATATCATCGACCTCTATAAGACCGCAGCCAAGATCGAAGAGGCTGCCAACGCTCTGCGCGCTATGGCAAAGAGCGGCAAGAAGGTGCTCTTCGTGGCAACCAAGAAGCAGGCCAAGGAGGCAATCGCCGAGCGCGCAGCCGCTATCGGCATGCCCTACGTGATCGAGCGCTGGCCCGGCGGCATGCTCACCAACTTCCCGACCATCCGCAAGGCCGTGAAGAAGATGACCACCATCGACAAGATGGAGAAGGATGGCACTTTCGACAACCTCTCCAAGCGCGAGAAGCTCCAGATCACCCGCCAGCGCGCCAAGCTCGAGAAGAACCTCGGCTCAATCGCTGACCTGAACCGTCTGCCGAGCGCCCTCTTCGTAGTTGACGTGATGAAGGAGCACATCGCCGTGGCTGAGGCAAACCGTCTCGGCATACCCGTGTTCGCTATCGTCGACACCAACTCCAACCCCGAGAACGTGGATTATGTAATCCCCGCCAACGATGACGCTTCGAAGAGCATCGAGCTCGTGCTCGACGCCGTGTGCAGCGCCATGGCCGAGGGCCTGGAGGAGCGTAAGGTCGAGAAGCTCGACACTCCCGAGGAGGACAAGGAGGCTGAGGCAACTCCCGGCAAGCGCCGCCGCGTGCGCCGCAGCGAGGCTCCCGCAGCCGCTGAGAAGGTAGCTGAGGCTGCCCCCGCAGAGAAGGCTGAGGCTCCCGCCGAGGCAGCTGCAGAGGCTCCCGCTGCTGAGTAATTCAAAAATCTAAACACACATTTTCAACAAAGATATGGCAGTATCTATCGAAGACATCAAGACTCTGCGCCACATGACCGGCGCAGGCATGATGGACTGCAAGAACGCCCTGGCTGAGACCGGCGGCGACATTCAGGCCGCTATCGAGATCATTCGCAAGAAGGGTCAGGCTGTGGCCGCCAAGCGTGAGGACCGTCAGGCAGCCGAGGGCTGCGTGCTCGCAGCTGTGAAGCCCGGCTTCGGCGCTATCGTGGCTCTGAAGTGCGAAACTGACTTCGTGGCAAAGAACGAGTCCTTCCGCGCTCTGACCAAGGCTATTCTCGACGCAGCCGTTAAGGCTGACGTGAAGAGCCTCGAGGAGCTCAAGAACCTCCCCATGGAGGATGGCCGCACCGTTGCGGAGCATATCACTGACGAGATCGGCAAGACCGGTGAGAAGATGGAGCTCGGCGCTTACGAGTACATCCTCGCTCCGACCGTAGCTGCTTACGAGCACCTCGGCAACAAGCTCGCTACCATCGTCGGCCTCAACCAGGAGGGCATCAGCGACGAGGTAGGCCGCGAGGTGGCCATGCAGGTGGCTGCAATGAACCCCGTGGCAGTAGACCGCGATTCAGTGCCCGCAGAGGTCAAGGAGAGCGAATACACAGTCGCTGTCGAGAAGACCAAGGAGGAGCAGGTGAAGAAGGCCGTGGAGGCAGCTCTGCGCAAGGCCGGCCTGAACCCCAACCACTTCGATTCAGAGGACCACATCGCTTCCAACCTGTCGAAGGGATGGTTCACTGAGGAGGACGCTGAGAAGGCGCGTGTGATCATCAAGGAGACTTCCGAGGCCAAGGCAGCCAATCTCCCCGAGCAGATGATCAACAACATCGCCCAGGGCCGCATGAACAAGTTCTTCAAGGAGTCCTGCCTCATGGAGCAGGAGTACCACCGCGACGCGAAGCTCACCGTAGGCCAGTATCTGGACGCTCAGTCCAAGGGTCTGGTAGTCGTAGAGTTCAAGCGCGTGAACCTCAACGAGGACTGATCAGACTGCAATCATAATCTCATAACAAATCCCATGCCTTGCATTTCAGGTGCTTCGCATGGGATTTTTTTATCAATACACTATCTTAATACCAATCCCATGAAATCCAAATTATTCATGGCGCTCACTCTTGCGTCATGCGGCCTCCTGCCTGCCTTCGCCGCAGAAAATGTGAGATTCGGAGTGGAGATAGCGGAAGGGGAGTTTTACTGGACCAATACCGGAAGTCCCGTCTATTTCCTGGCAGGACGCACATACAGATTTGAGTATTTTGTCTATGATCTTGACAACAAGATTTGCTGCCGTGGCGAATTCAGTGTGAAAGGAGCCACGGATCCCGCCTCTCTTATCGACTATGACTTCAATCCGGTCCAGACTGAGATAACCTATTTCGGCACCCCGTCAGAGCTTGAGAATGTAGTCGTGATGTTTACTTTCGATGAAGACACATATTGCGATTTCAACAAGTTTCTCAAGCTGGAGCTGACTGATCTTGAGGGGACCAGGATAAACGCTCAGTTCACGAGCAAGAGCAGCCTTCGCGAGCCTAAGAACTACGGCATCAACATCACTGCCAAAAACCTCAGCTTTGATGAAACATACATCCTCCACGTACCTACAATGTTTGGGGATGGAGAATGGTTCGGGCTGACCGGAAACGACAAGTATTTGACCGGACGTGCAAACGCACCGATTGATCTGCACTTCAATCTTTCAAAAGATGGAGTATCCTCCGTCGCAACCATCGAAAGCGAGGCTTCCGGCGTCTATTACGACCTGAGCGGCATGCCGTGCGGCTCTGACCCTGAAGCTCTTTCCCCCGGGGTGTATATACACAACGGCAAGAAGATTGCCGTTACGAAGTAACCCGCAGACATATGAAAGCGACGGGGGGCGCCTGGTCAGGGCCAGTTGTAATGGGTCGAAGCATTCTCCATACCATCAGTAATGATAGTAACTATA
>CAZWVY010000124.1:0-4214 GCA_964637105.1 uncultured Sangeribacter sp.
TCATCTTGGTGCCAAGCACGTGGGTGGAGTTGACGTTGCCGAAGATGTCGGCCTCCAGGGCGGTGTTCATGGCGATCAGGCCCAGTCGGCGCACTATCTCGGGAGAGTTGGAGATCTCGCCGGGACGCATCAGGATCTTGTCGCGGAAGAAGTCGATATTGTCCATGAACTCCAGCATGGCGTCGTCAGAGAAGGTCAGGGCGCAGGTGGAGGCGAATTTGCACTTGCCCTCCTCCATGAGCTTCATCACGGCGTCCTGGATGACCTCGGTGTACATCTCGAACTGCGGGATGTCCGGGTTCTCGCCCAGGCCGTAGAGCACGGCGTTTGCCACGTTGCCCACGCCCGACTGGATGGGGAGGAACTCCTTGGGCATCTTGCCCATGCGGAGCTGCTCGGCCAGGAAGTGGCAGACATTGTCGCCGATGCGCTGGGTGATCTCGTCGGTGGCCGTGAAGGGCTTGATGCTCTCAGAGGCGTTGGAGGGGACGACGCCGATGATCTTGGCCGGGTCGACCTTCACCACGGTGCTGCCGATGCGGTCGGAGGGCTTGTAAATGGGTATCTCGCGGCGGTGAGGGGGATCCAGGGGGACATAGTTGTCGTGGAAGCCGCGGAATGAGGTCTGATAGTAGGAACTGTACTCGATGATGACCTTCTTGGCCATCATGGCCAGGGTCGGGGTCATGCCCAGGCCCGCGCCGAGGATAAGCTCGCCGTTGGGGCTCATCTCTGTCACCTCGATCACGGCCACGTCAATGTCGCCGTAGAAACCGTAGCGCAGGTCCTGCGACACGTGCGAGAGGTGGGTGTCGAAATAGTTCATGTGGCCCGAGTTGGCAAGTTTGCGCGCATCGGGGTGGCTCTGGTAGGGGGTGCGGATCGCGATTGCGTCGGCACGGGCAAGTTCGCCGTCTACATGATCGTTAGTCGAGGCGCCGGTGAAGAGGTTGATCTTGAAAGGTTCGCCTTTTTCATGGAGTTCCTTGGCACGCTTGGCCAGGGCTACAGTTACAACTTTGGGAGTACCGGAGGCGGTGAAGCCGGAGAACCCCACATTGTCTCCGTTTTTAATGTGAGAGGCAGCTTCTTCAGCTGTAATAAAAGGGATACTCATTTGTAACGCTTAGATTTTAATGGTAAATTTGCACAAAATTAATGATAAAAACCGAAATACCACAAAATGAAGCCATTTTTTTTACCGAATAACGATAAAAAGTGCACTGACTTGCCAAAAGTGCGCATTGAGACCTACGGCTGCCAGATGAATGTGGCCGATTCCGAAGTGGTCGCCTCGATGATGGAGATGGCCGGATACTCGCTGACCGAGACCGACGCTGAGGCTTCGGCCGCCGTCATCAACACCTGCTCGATACGCGACAACGCGGAGCAGAAGATCTACGGGCGCATATCCTACTGGCAGGCCCTGCGCCGCCGCCTGGGGCGCCGCATCATCATCTGCGTGATCGGCTGCATGGCCGAGCGCCTCAAGCAGTCGCTCATCGATGACTACGGCGTGGATGTGGTGGCCGGCCCTGACGCATATCTCGACCTCCCGGAGCTCATCGGGGCGGCCGAGAACGGCGAGAAGGCCATAAATATCCGCCTGAGCACCACAGAGACCTACCGCGACATCCTCCCCCGCCGCATCGGAGGGGGCGTCGGGGGGTTCATCTCCATCATGCGCGGCTGCAATAATTTCTGCTCCTACTGCATCGTGCCCTACACGCGGGGCCGCGAGCGCTCGCGCGAGCCCCGCAGCATACTGCGCGAGCTCGCTGACCTGCGCGGGCGTGGTTTCAAGGAGGTCACGCTCCTGGGCCAGAATGTGGATTCCTACCGCTATGAGGATGAGGAGGGCAACGTGACCCGCTTCGCCGACCTGCTCGAGATGGTGGCCGAGGCGGCCCCGGACATGCGGGTGCGCTTCACCACTTCCCATCCCAAGGACATGGACGACTCCACTCTCGAGGCTATGGCGCGCCACCCCAATATCGCGCGGCATATCCATCTGCCCGTGCAGAGCGGCAGCGACAGCGTGCTCAAGGACATGAACCGCAAGTACACGCGCAGCTGGTATCTGGACCGCGTGGCGGCCATACGCCGCATACTTCCCGACGCGGGCATTTCGACCGACATGTTCACCGGTTTCCACAACGAGAGCGAGGAGGATTTCGAGCAGACGCTCTCGCTGATGAGGGAGGTGGGATTTGATTCGGCCTTCATGTTCAAGTATTCCGAGCGGCCGGGAACTTTCGCTTCGAAGCACCTGCCCGACAATGTGCCCGAGGAGGTGAAAATAGACCGCCTCAACCGCATGATAGCCCTGCAGAACGAGCTTTCGCTGCAGAGCAACCTGCGCGATGTGGGCAAGACCTTCGAGGTGCTGGCCGAGGCCCCCTCGAAACGCAGCGACGAGCAGCTCGTGGGGCGCACGTCGCAAAACAAGGCGGTGGTCTTCCCGCGCGGCAGCCACAAGCCCGGCGATTTCGTAAGGGTGCGCGTCACCTCCGCCACCTCCGCCACCCTGCTCGGCGAGGAGGCGGAATAATCAAGCAGGTATAAGCACGATGCGGGCCGCCCCTCCGGGACGGCCCGCATCGTACTTATACACGTAAATACTTTATTTGGCGGTGATTTCGGTGGTGTCATACTCCCAGGGGAGGCGCAGCCACAGGGTGCGCGTGGAGGCGTCGTAGCTCCATCCGCTCTGCCGGATGGCCTTTACCGACACGCACTCGGGCATGGGCACGCCGTTGGAGGCTGTCACCTCGCGCGGCTTCTTGACTCCGACCACCTCAAAGGTGAGCTGGCGGAAGGGGGGCATCCCCTCGTAGCCGTTGCCGGAGCTCTTCATGCGGATATGCACTTCGCCTCCCTGGTCGCATCCGCTGAAGGTGGTCAGCTGATACGCCCCGTCCTCGAGGGATGTCGGCGATTTGCGGTCATCGTCAAAGAGGGTGTACTCGGTCCACTCTTTGGCAGGGAAGAACTTCACGGTCAGCGTCTGCGGGTCATACTGAGTGACATTCTCGATGGGGCGGTCATATTGGGGTATGAAGGAGCCCCGGCGCACGAAGAGGGGGAGCTTGTCGAGGGGGGCCTTGACAGTGGCCGTTGTGCCTCCGCGGTAGGTCTGCGCTGGGTTCCACCAGTCGATCCAGGTCCCTTCGGGGAAGAGCACCTTGCGCTGGCGCGCCCCCTTGGTCAGCACGGGGGCCACGAGCACCTCATCGCCCCACAGGTATTCGTCCTGCACGTCGGCATACTTCTCCTCGGTGTCTCCGCGGAAGTTGAGCGGACGGGCCAGGGGAAGGCCCTGGGAGGCATTCTCGTAGGCCAATGTGTAGTTATAAGGGAGCCACTCGTAGCGCATCTTGATATAATCCTTCAGGATTTTCTCAGAGGCGGGATAGTGGTAGGGTTCAGCCTTGACAGTGGAGTGGGTGCGGAGCATGGGGGTGAAGGCTCCCATCTGGAGCCAGCGCACGTAGAGCTCCTCGTCCGTCGGATTGGCGGGGTCAACAGCGAAACCGCCCACGTCAGAGCCCATGTAGCCCAGGCCGGAGAGGCCGGCTGAGAGCATGAGGTTGATCTGTGGCTGCAGGCCTCCCCATGAGCGGGACACGTCGGTGGTCCAGGGGAAAACGCCGTAACGTTGCAGGCCCGCTGTGCCGCCGCGCATCATCAGCATCGGGCGCATGTCGGGATAGTCCTCGCGCAGCCCCTCATAGATGATCCGCGACCACTCGTTGCCGTAGACGTTGTGATACTGCTCGGCAGTCATTCCGTTGGCATGGCGTATGGTGGCCGGATGCACCTCCGGCTCGCCCAGGTCGCCCCACCATCCGGCCACACCCTCGGCGGTGAGGTCTTTGTAGCGGTTCCAGTACCACTTGCGGGTGTCGGGGTTGCTGACGTCAAACATTCCGGCCTCGCCTACCCACGTGGTGACATCGTGGGGATTGCCCTCGTCATCCTTGGTGAGCATCTCCCCTTCGGCCAGGATGTTGTAGTTGTCGATGGCCCCCAGCTTGTTGATGTATGGCTGGGAGATGAGCACCATGTTGACACCCTTGGCCTTGAGGTCGGAGAGCATCTTCTTATGGTCGGGCCACTGGTCGGTGTTCCATTCAAGGCGCCCCATATCCTCCTCCTTGCCATACCAGTAGAGGTCGAGCACCATGCCGTCCACAGGATAGCCGCGCGTCTTG
>CAZWVY010000125.1:0-1707 GCA_964637105.1 uncultured Sangeribacter sp.
CAAGTCTCCTCAGTCGCAATGCCCGCATTGCTCCCTCGTCAACTCGCGGAAATCCTTCGCCCAAAACCGCCCCTGAGACTTAAAAATTTTATGAGACGGGGTCTGATCGCATGACAGCTAAAATACTTTCTATAACGGCCTTGCTGGCCGCAATGCTCATGCCGGCCGCCGCATCCGCACGTCAGCCGGAACGGGGCTACCGAGGGTTCGCCGAATGGATAGGCGATGTTAAGGCTGACATCAGCCTGGGGGGCGATGGCGGTGTCAGCTCCATTTCAGACAGCAAGTTTTTCACCGGCGTGTCTGTCTCCCAGGGCTATCAGTTCAACCACTGGCTCTTTGTCGGCGGAGGTGTGGCTGCGGAGCAGTGCGTCAAGGACAACGAGATATATGCCGCCCCCGTGTTCGCCAACGCCCGCTTTGACCTGAAGTTCGGGAAGTTCACCCCCTTCGGTGATGTGAAACTCGGATATAACTTCGCCGGGTACGGAGGCATATACTTCACTCCTACCGTAGGCTACCGTATCAACTGGGGAAGCAAGATGGGCATCAACATAGGCTTAGGCTACACCATGACCGGCAACCGCCGGGAGATAGAGAAAGTCACCACCATCCTTGGCCCCGACGGCATGGGCGGCACCAACACCACCTATCACCGCCGCCACACCTTCGACAGCACCATAGCCCTCCGCCTCGGCTTCGACTTCTGACCTAATGATTTATGACCACTCTGACAGCAAGTACCATTAAAAACCGGACCATCGAGCTGGTCTGGCAGCATTTTCTCCTTATCATATCCCTTTACTTCATGACCTTGGGCGTCGCGCTTTGTGTGCGCTCCAACCTCGGCAGCGGTGTTATCTCCGCTATCCCGATGGTCTTCACCATAGCGGGAGAGGATCACTTGGCTCCCCCATTCACCATCGGAGGATATACTAATGTGATGAACTTCATCCTGGTCGGTGCCCAGATTCTTGTATTGCGCAAAAGATTTGAGAAAATCCAGCTGCTTCAGCTGCTCATCGGCTTTTTCTTCGGCGTGCTCCTCGACATCAACATGTCGCTGACCTCCCTCTTCTCCTACGAGAAACTTTACGCCCAGATTATAGCCCAGGGTATCGGGTGCACTATCCTGGCGGTGGCCATCGCCTTTGAGATCCGTTGCGGCTCGGTCACCATGCCCGGCGAGGGCATACAGGTGGCTATCAGCCGCGTGACAGGGCAGCCCTTCCCGAAGGTGAAGATAATCGTTGACACCACCCTTGTCATATTAGCCGTTATCTCCGGGTATTGCTTCTACGGCTTCTGGATGTGGAACGTGGTCGGGCCCGGCACGCTCTTCGCCATGTTCTACGTCGGTTATATTGTTCGCCTTGTCAGCCCACACCTGAAATGGTTTGACAAAGTAGTGGCCTACCGGCCCGGCTTCCGCAGATACATCTACGGCCTCGCCCGCTACATCTACCCGCACCGCGACTGACCGCACCGCCCCCCGGCTACACAAGCTCACGCGGAGTCCGCAGAGGGCGCTGAGCCACTCCGGGCGAAGCCGGCGCGGAGCCCTCTGCGCCCTCTGCGTGAGCTAGTTCCGTTAGATATGTATCTGCATGACTTTTACCTCGGCGTGAATTACGGAGGCTGGGAAGCCTCCGCCACTGTGGTTTAACGGAGGCTGGAAAGCCTCCGCCACTTCTGATGCCTTCGGCG
>CAZWVY010000125.1:1807-4105 GCA_964637105.1 uncultured Sangeribacter sp.
CCACTGTGGTTTAACGGAGGCTGGAAAGCCTCCGCCACTTCTGATGCCTTCGGCGCTTCTTGGGCGGCGCCCATTTGCGGTCTATGCGCGCAGGTCTCCGGTGCGAGGGCGTTACGAACTTTCATGAGAGATGGGTTGTTTTTAACACCGGGAGCCGCAAATCGGGCTCTCTGATGTACATGTCAAAATCAATTATCAGAAGTGCGCTCGTCACACTTTCTTTATTTTTAGGAGTTTTCGTTATGAATGCTAAATCATCTTATATCTTCCTCGCACCCGGTGTCGAGGAAGTTGAGGCCACAGCGACCATCGACGCCCTGCGCAGGGCAGACATCCCCGTGACATTGGTCGCAGTTTCAGACAACCTTATGGTCAAAGGGGCCACCGGCCAGACTCTCGTGGCCGATTCGCTCATTTCCGATGTCAACACCGAAGATGCAGACTGGCTCATCATCCCCGGTGGCGACCCGGGCGCGCAAAACCTCTACGCCAATGATGCAGTCAAAGCCAAGATACTGGAACATTATAAAAAGAACGGCCGCATAGCTTCGATCTGCGCAGGCCCCGCAGTGGTGCTCGCACCCCTCGGCGTGCTCAAAGGAAAGAAGGCAACCTGCTATCCCGGCCTCGGTGATGCTATCAATGCCAACGGCGGCGAATACGTCAAACAGACGGTCGTCATCGAGCCTGGGCTCATCACCTCCGAAGGCCCCGGCACGACTCTCCCCTTCGCCATAGAGATTATCCGCGCCACCAAAGGAGACCAGGCAGCTGAGGCAGTAGCCTCCGGGATGCTCGTAAGCGACTGAAACCCCTGAGACATTAAAAATTTATGAGACGGGGTCTAAAGCAAGCGTAAAAAAAGCACTTTTATACTGCAAAGTTAATGTAAATGTAATACATTTTCATTAACTTTGCAGTAATTATTCAAGGTTAGCAGCTCCGGAGGGGCTACACAAAATTAACCTCGGGTTGTAGCCGGGGGGTGTCAATATGGAGATAGTATTTAAGAAAAACCAAAGTTTCAGGCTACCGGTGGAATTGATTGACCGGTTAAAACAGCTCGCAAGGCGTCAGAACCGCAGTCTTAACAATTTCGTTGAGACTGTCCTTCTTGAGGCCGCTTATCATGTTCCAAATGAGGTAACCTTGGCAGCCATGAAGGAGGCTGAAAGCGGCATCCTTGATAACGAGCCCCCTCTCGACATGTCCTCCATAGAAGCTATGGAAAAATCGATGGGGTTATGAAAATCCTCAAGCCCACTTCCCAATACAAGAAGGACTACAAGCGATTTCGTAATAATCCCTCCAAGCTCAAAAAACTTTTTGAGATTCTTGAATTGCTTCGGCAGGAAAAACCCATACCTAAAGAGCATCGACCTCATCCGCTCATCGGAAACTATGCGGGACACATGGAATGTCATATTGAAGGGGATTTTCTGCTAATATGGTTTGATCCGAAGGGAGATACAATCAATCTTGTCCGACTTGGTTCACATTCCGATTTATTCGGCTGACGAACCGGAAACTTCGATTGGATTGGCACATATCGGAAATAAGATATTCAGATTACATTTTCAGGCTTTAACATGTCCTTAACTGCTAAACCAAAAACTAATCAGGCTGCAGCAAGAGCTGTGGCCTTTGTCGCAGTATTCTGCCTGCTCGCGGCGCTGGCTCTGGTGCACAACGGCTCGTTCTTCGGCCTCGATGCGTGCAGGCTCGGCGGCTCCGGCCACGCCGAAGCTGACCGTCCGGCCGTCGAGACCATCCGTCATATCGGCCCGCAGGAAATCATCAACACCACCGAAATCGGCAAGGACATCTCCGGTTACGGAGGTCCTGTGCCTCTGGAGATTTATGTAACGGACGGCAAGATAGATTCAATCGTCGCTCTCAGCAATTCCGAGAGCCAGAAGTTTTTCGGACGCCTCAAGGCCGGAGGCCTCACTCACGCATGGGACGGCAAGACCCTCAAGGAGGCCGAGACGATGGAGGTGGACGGCGTGACGGGAGCCACATATTCCTCCACTGCCTTCATAGCTAACGTGCGCGCCGCAGCGGCATACGCCGATGGTGTCAAGACTTCCGGCAGCGGCCATGTGTCTGTAGCTGCTATCGCGGCCCTGATAGTCATCCTGGTCGGGTCCATTCTCCCGCTGGTCATCAAAAAACCGGCATACCGCCTCGTGCAGCAGCTGCTCAATGTAGCCGTGCTCGGCTTCTGGGCCGGCACGTTTATCGACTATGCCATGATGCTCAATTTCTTCTCAGGCGCCCCGCGCATGACCCTGAGCT
>CAZWVY010000126.1:0-3789 GCA_964637105.1 uncultured Sangeribacter sp.
TGGACAAGGGGAAGCGCATACGCAATACGCCGGAGGTGGTGATGGCTACCGGTTCGTCGATATGGATTGACGGCGAGGGCGCCCAGCCCTTCAGCAAGTTCACCTACGGCAATGAGGAGGGTTATCCGACCTCGTTCTTCAGCCAGACGGACGCTGTGACCGCTACGGAGCTTGTCAACCGTTTCTGGATCGACAGTGCCGAAAAGTGGTTCTTCTTCTCGCCGGTGACTGATGTGGATTTCGCTGACATCTACAACACTACCACCGACTCGTGGGTAATCCGTCGCTACAACGGCCAGCGCCGCGCTTCGCAGAACACCTCCTCGGGCAACTGGCAGAACGTCACCGAGGGCAAGCTGCTCCGCGGCGAGGGCTATATCGTGCGCGCCAACGAGACCGGCTGGCTCGTGATGCCCGTGGCCAAGGAGAACCATCAGCAGTTCTTCGGCGCCGCCGAGGCCACGCTCCCCATCAATGCTTACGCCTGCGAGGACCAGCCGGCCAACGCCAACTGGAACTTCATGGGCAACCCCTATCCCACTTGCTTCGACATCCACGACATGGACATGGAGGCCCCGATAACGGTATGGACCGGCTCGACCTACAAGGCCCTGTCGCTCTCTGACGACCGCTACGTGCTGCGCCCCATGCAGCCCTTCTTCGTGCAGAAGCCCGAGGAGTGCGAATCGCTCGCAATGTTGCGCGACGGCAAGCAGCTGACCACCACCCCCTCCAACAAGAAGGTGCGCCGCCGCGCCCCCGAAACGGGCCGCGACCTGATCAACCTCTCCATCCGCATGGAGGCCGACACCGTGGAGGCCGACATGACCCGCGTGGTGGTCAACGAGCGCGCTACGGCGGGCTATGACGCAGCGCGCGACGCGTCGAAGTTCATGAGCCTCGATCTCGCCACCGCGCAGATTTACACCTTCGACAATGCCGGCCAGCAGATGGCCATCAACGAGCGTCCCTACGGAGAGGGGAGCGTGCGCCTCGGCGTGTACCTGCCCAAGCGCGGAGCGCAGTATGTGATTTCAGCTGACCGCGCCGACCGCGATGCTTATATCTACGACTCTGTCACAGGACTCGAGCACTCATTCGAGTATGGCCCCTACACCTTCACCGCCGACACCGAAGGGCTCTGCAACGACCGCTTCATCTTAGGGTTCGCCCCGGGCCAGTCCACCGGAGCCGGGGGCCTCGGCGAGGATGAAGTGAAAGTCATCGCCGGACGCGGCGCGATAGAAGTGGCAGCTCCCGCCGGAACTGAAGTGGCAGTCTATGGCGCCGACGGACTCAAGGCCGCATCCTTCACCGCCTCGGAGGGCCGCATGACAGTGCCCGTCCAGGCAGGCGTGTACGTAGTGACCGTAGCGGGCGAGAGCCGCACGGTAATCGTGAAATAAGCTCCACGGTAATCGTGAAATAACTTGAATAAAACTGCATGAAAACAGTCCGATATATGCTGGCGCTGCTCGCGCTCCTGGTTTGGAGCGCGGCAGCGCGGGCGGACTATAATCCGCCGGACCCGCCGGAGCCGGGCGTGAACTTCACGCTGACCACGGCGCGGGTGCCCTCGGATGGCGGTTCGCTCAACGTCAGCGCGTCGCAGGTGTATGCCTTCGGCACCTCGGTGAGGCTCGTGGCCTACCCGGCCACGGGGTTCGTCTTCACCGGGTGGAAAGACGAGGAGGGCAACACCCTGTCGACTTCGACTGACTACACCTTCATCATGCCGGCGCGCGACCTGCGCGTCACGGCCACCTTCCGCTACGACCCGAGCAGCCCGGCCGAGCCGGACGTGCCCGTCATCAAGCACTACTCGCGCATCTCCTACAGCTGCGACCCGTCAGACGGCGGAAGCATCTCGTCGAATTTCCGCAGCGGCTCCGAGTATGAGGTGGGCACGCGCGAGTACATGCGCGCCTATGCCGCCACGGGCTTCCAGTTTGTCAACTGGACCCAGGGGACGGACACTATCTCGACAGCATCCGATTTCTATTACACCCTGCCCTCGGGCGACCCTCACCTCGTGGCCCATTTCCGCTACAACCCGGGGAGCCCCGCCGAGCCTTCGGAGCCGCACGTGACGCGCCAGCTCACGCTGCGCTCCAACATGAGCGGGGCAGTGTCGTCGCTCTACGGCGCAGGGGCCGTCCAGGAGGGTTCGCGCGTGCGCGTCTACGCCTACAACCTCCAGAAATACTACTCCTTCATCAACTGGACCGATGAGGAGGGCAATGTGGTGTCGGAGGCGATGGACTTCTACTACACCATGCCGGACCGCAACGTCACGCTGACGGCCAACTTCTCCTACAACTACAACCCCGAGAGCCCCGGCGAGCCGGGAGTGCCCGACATTGATGACTCCGTCGCCCCGAACACCGTCTACCGACCCCGTTTCGCGATGGAGGGGATAGACCATGTGGTGATACTCTGCGAAACCGACGGCGTGGAGATATTCTACACCCTCGACGGCTCGACACCCGACCGCACCAGCGACCGATACACCGGCCCGGTGTTTGTCGGCAGCAACCTCGTGGTGAAGGCCGTGGCCTACAAGGAGGGCATGTATGACTCCCCCGTGGGAACGTACCAGGTGAGGAGCTACCGCGCCGCCGAGCCTGACTTCAGTTTCGAGGGCTTCAAGGTGGTGATCCGTTCGGCGACCCCGGACGCGGTGATACGCTACACCCTCGACTATACCGAACCTAACGAAGAGAGCCCCATCTACACCGCCCCCTTCGTGCCCGAGGAGGACTGCCGCGTCAAGGCATACGCCTCCAAGGAGGGGCTGACCGACTCCAACGTAGCCAAATACGCCTACCGCAAATATGACTACACCGTCAAGGCGCCGGAATTCACCCGCCCCTCTGAGAAGACAGTGGAAATCAGTTGCGCGACCCCGGAGGCGGTCATCCACTACACCCTCGACGGGAGCGACCCGACAGCGGAGAGTCCCGTCTACGGAGGGCAGATTGCCCTGACGGGCAACTGCACC
Organism: uncultured Sangeribacter sp.; assembly: GCA_964637105.1. Taxonomy (GTDB): domain Bacteria; phylum Bacteroidota; class Bacteroidia; order Bacteroidales; family Muribaculaceae; genus Lepagella. Next base: position 3,002 of record CAZWVY010000126.1, read on the forward strand.
GTGCGCGCCATAGCCTACCGCGAGGACTTCTTCGACTCCCCCGTGGCGGAGTTTGTCGTTGACGACCTCGGGTTGCCGACCCCTTCGGCCTCGTTTGCCGTGCGGAATATTATCCTGACCTGCGAGGATCCGGAGGCTGAGATACGCTACACCCTTGACGGGAGCGACCCGGTCGAGAGCGAGACAGCCGCAGTGTATGCCGGACCCTTCCTCCCTGCGGAGGATTGCACCGTCCGTTTTGCGGCCCTGCGCGAAGGGTACAGGCCTTCGGACGTGGCTGAGTACGCATACGTGAAAGGCGAGCATACCGCCGCGACCCCGGCGATTGCTGAGGAGGATGGCAAGATTGTCATGACCTGTTCCACTGAGGGGGCGCAGATACGCTACACCATCGACGGCAGCGCACCGACAGAGAGCAGCGCCCTCTACGAAGGGCCGATAACGTCAGACCGCAACCGAGGGTATCGGGCTATTGCCTATCATGCCGACCTGCTTCCTTCGGACATTGCCGCGCTGATGGTTGACCATTTTGTGGTGCCTGCCCCTGCGGCCGAGTTCAAAGCGCAGAAGATTGTGCTGACCTGCCCGGACAGCGCGGCTACCATCCTGTACACTACCGACGGCAGCGAACCTGCCGCTGAGAATGCCACGACCTATACGGGACCGTTCCTCCCTGCGGAGGACTGCACCGTGCGGTTTTTCGCATACCGCGACCACTTCAACGACTCTGAATTTGTCAGCTACGAGTATAAGAAGGCGGAGCATCAGGTTGCCGCGCCGCAGCTCAC
>CAZWVY010000127.1:0-3721 GCA_964637105.1 uncultured Sangeribacter sp.
ACGGACGCGAGCCGCGAGGCGAAGCTCAAAGACCTGCTGGCCCAGGCCCGCGAGGAATACCTCAACCGCTACGCTCCGTCCGGAATCTCCGGCACGGTGGAGTATTACGACCCCGACTACAATGTGTTTACCATCGACACTCATTCCTATGGCGAGATCTACGCGAAGGTGCCCAAGGATGAGGCGGAGGATTTCCGCAAACGGTGGAACGCCGTCCGCGTGATGCCGCGTTTCGGCATCCTCGGCGATCGCCTTGCGGTGCTCTCATGCACGTTCAGCCTCGACGGCAAGACCTATAATTCGGAGTCCGCCTACACCGACGAGACCGAGTCGGGCTACAAGACCATGCTGCGCCCCCTCTCGGAACTGCTCGCCGAAAACACTGCGGCCTCCGCCCCTGCGGCCCAGGCCGCACCCGCCCGCCCGGCGCAGAAGGTGGTCGACCCCGTCGACCTCCGCATACCGGCCACCGGAGTGAAGGATACCCACACTTTCGCGCTCGTGATAGGCAATGAGCATTACCAGGGCAATATCAAGGGTGTGCCATACGCGGCCAACGACGCCGATATTTTCGCAAAGTACTGCCGCCGCACGCTCGGGCTGCCCGATGCCAACGTCAAACTGCTCAAGGATGCCACCCTCGGACAGCTGACCAGCGCCATCGAGGAAATCAAGAACAAGGCGAAGTCCCTCAAGGGGGATGCCCGAATTATCTTCTACTATTCGGGCCACGGCAAGCCCGATGACAATGACCGCCAGGCATACATGGTGCCCGTGGATGCCTCGCCATACAGCAACCGCACCAACTACTCGCTCAGCGAGCTCTACCGCGAACTGGCTGAGGCGGACGCGGAATTGGTGGCGGTGTTCCTCGATGCATGTTTCTCGGGGGCCACGCGCAATGACGACATGTTAGTGGCGGCCAGGGCCATGAGGCAGGTGCCCCGCGAGGAGACACCGTTAGGCAACATGGTGGTATTCACGGCCGCCTCGGATGCCGAGACGGCCTATCCGATTGATGAGAAGAGCCACGGCGTGTTCACCTACGCCCTGCTCGACAAGCTCCAGACCACCGAGGGGAAGGTGAGCCTCGGCGACTTGGCCGACCATATCACCCGCTCCGTGACGGACCTGTCGCTTTCGGCCAACCGTCCGCAGAACCCGAAAGTGCTCGTCTCCCCTGCCCTCCCCGCCTGGAGCGAGATCCAGCTCCGCAAGTGACCGGACCCTTGAGACTTAAAAAATTTATGAGACGGGGTCTTACTATGCGAATCATAGCCATTCTGCTCCTCCTCCCCCTCCTCTGCTTCCCCGCAGAGGGGAGGGGGGAGAAACGCGCTTCGTCCGACCCTGTGAAGGTGTCCGGAGAGGGAATCTACTATCTCGAAGGGAAGGACAACCTCGATTATGCCCGCTCAATGGCCATACAGACGGCGCGGGCCAACGCCATAGCCTCCAAGTTCGGCACGGCAATCAGCTCATCCGTGCACTCCTCGGCAGATATCGGCAGCGGCGGCGAGGAGCGCAATTCGTTCTCCTCGGTGATGCGCTCGCTGCAGACCGGTGTGTGGGTGAAGGACCTTCAGGCCCCGGAGGTAGTATCCTTCATGGACGCCGACGGCTCGTTCGGATTCAAGGCCTCAGTCAAAGGGCTGGCCCGGCAGCTGAAATCATCGCCTGTGGAGACACGGGGGCGCGTGCTCGTGGAGGGGGCCCGCGGGCTTCCGCCGCACGAGGCGGACCGGCTCCGGGAGGGGGAGGAGTTCTTCTTCGGGTTCCAAGCCGCCTCAGACGGCTGGGTGGCCATATACTTGGCAGACGAGACAGGGAAAGTATGCAGAGCCGCGCCTGCGTCAGGAGCCGGCTACGGGCTGGTTCCGGTGACTGCCGGGGTAGATGTGACCCTGAGAGACGAACGCATCCGTAACGAGGCCTACATAGCGGACCCTGCGGAGCAGGAGGCGCACAATCAAGTGATATATGTGTTCTCCCCGGCCCCCTTCACGCAGCCCCTCGCCTCGGACACATACACCGGCAGGGGGCTCCCCACGCTCAGCTATGACCGTTTCCATGAATGGCTGCAGGACACCGCCCTGTCCGACGAGCGTCTCACCGTCACCTGGCAGACTATCCGCATCCACCGCTGAGAAAATCTCTCAAGGAGCGCGGGCTTCCAGCCCGCGGATGGGGACCTCAACGCCTCACCCCTCGCGGGCTGGAAGCCCACGCTCCTTGACCACTCCCCATCCGCGGGCTGGAAGCCCGCACTCCTTGAGATGCCATGCAACCATTCTGCATACTCAGACGTTTAAGTATAAATAATATTTAATATATAACCAAAATTTAAGAATTGCTATGACTATTGAATCAATCGGAACATGGGCAGGTGAGGTTTACAAGGCACTTGAGGCAGCCCCCGAGCGCATGCTCGGCCTCAAAGAGGTGAAGAAAGCCACTAAGCTGAGAAAGGACGAACTCATGGCAGCCTACGGCTGGCTGGCACGCGAAGGCAAAATCCTCCTCACTATGAACGACGAGGACCTCGTGGCCAAGCTGACAGACTGAACCATCCCCCTTTAACGACACATAACAGGGACGCCGGGACAGGCCGGCGTCCCTGTTATGTTAAGGAGGGCGCAGGATGCGCACCCACTTAAGTTCCTGCGGGTCTCCGACCCGCAGCCACACCCCCGGCCGCGCGACTTCATCATCCTCTGACGGTTCATATTAAACTGCGGGTCGGAGACCCGCAGGAACTTAAAAAACACCCGCAGGAACTTAAAAAACACCCGCAGGAACTTAAAAACATCCTGCAACACCCTCCCAAAAGTAAAGGAGGCTTTCCAGCCTCCTCAAAACTTAAAAACTCCTCCTCAAAACTAAAAACTTAAAAACTCCTAAACTAAACACTCACTTCCGAAACGGCACCGACCATATCACCCTCACGGGCACCGGCTGGCCGTCAATGCGCCCCGGGAGCCACGGGGGCATCAGGGCGAGCACGCGCATCGCCTCATCGTTGAGCGAGGCCTCCACCCCCTTGATGACCCGGATGTGCGACACCTTGCCGTCGGCGTTGACCACAAACGAGCAGGTCACCCTCCCCTGCACGCCCTTCTGATAGGCGGCGTACGGATATGTGCGGTGAGTGTTTATGAAGGTTACCAGCTCGCCGTCTCCCCCGGGGAAGGAGGGCTTTTCGGTCACGTAGTCATACTCGAATACTTCGCGGTAGCACTTCCGCCCGTCCTGGCCAACACCGTTGGATACGCGGATGGTCTGCGCCATTGCGCCGAAGGCCCCTGCGAGAAGCAGGAGAAACATTATGATAATTCGTAACGGTCGAGTCTGCATGATAGTTATCAGTCGGTAGAAAAGGTGCCGGAGCGCCCTGCGGAGATGATTGGCTCCCTCCTCAGGATCGCTTTGACATGCAAATTTAACCCTCTCCGCCCACATACGCAATACCCCCGCACCCCGGAGAGGGGTGTTTTAAACAAGTTTTGCATTTTTTCACATTCAGTCCGACCATGCGTTGCGGACATTTTTGCCCTGCCTGTTAAAATACCGTGGCGTATAACTCCGTTATACTGTCATACATCATGATGAAATCAAAGACGACAATCCGATATACCGCCGCCGCGCTGCTCTGCATGGCTGCCTCCCCGGCCCCGCTGGCTGCGCAGGACGGCACGAACGCATACAGTTTCCTGGAGATTCC
>CAZWVY010000128.1:0-3560 GCA_964637105.1 uncultured Sangeribacter sp.
CTGGTCACGCACCGCCCGTTCATGGCGAGCATGGCCGACATCATGGCTGTGGAGACACCCGAAGACACCTTGAGCGAGCAGGAAGGCTTGGCGCCATCGCATATCATGCCTGTCAGGTTGGCAGCCATGTTCTTTACGGCGGAGCACACTTCATCGTATCCTCCGCCCATCAGATAGACAAGTCCGCTCGAGGCGGCTGTCGAAGCCACCACGCATCCGCAAAGCGCGGAGAGGCGCCCGAGGCTCTGCTTGATATAGATGCTTGTCAGATGGCTCAGCATCAGGGCCCGTATGGTCTGCTCCTCGGTGGCGTTGATGTCGCGAGCGTATACCACTACCGGCACCGTGGCAGTGATACCCTGGTTGCCGCTGCCCGAATTAGACATCACCGGGATAGGCATTCCGGCCATGCGGGCATCACATGCGGCCGAGGTGTATTCTATCATGTGGGCCACCGGAGTATCACCGAAATATTTCAGTCCGTGGGCTTTGAGCGTGGAGCCCAGGGAATGTCCGTATTCGCCTCCGGCCAGTGCTGTTTCCGCAGCTCCGAGATTAAGGCGTCGCGCCTCCATGATGAAGCTGATTTCGTCAAGAGGGGCCTCAGTAGCGAATTCATAGACCATCTTCATGTTTAGGCGGATGGCGTCATCCTGCTCTGCGGAGCTTCCGAAGGCCGCTTCGGCATCCTCTTCCCACACCACATCCTGGTCGCGCTCGAGGCGCACGAAATTGGCATGGCTGCGCGAGATGACAGCGCGGGCGGTATGATGCCCGGCCATGACATCCACAATTATATGAAGCACGTCCGGAGCATCCTGGCAGAGGCCGACGCTGATACGCCCCTCCTCCATCATCTTGCGTCCGGCCGCCACCGCATCGGGATTGACATCGCGCAGCACTTCCAGTTCATACTCCGACTTGCCTATCAGCGCTCCCAAAGCTATGGCTATGGGAAGGCCGATCATGCCGGTGCCGGGTATGCCCACGCCCATGGCGTTCTTGAGCACATTGCGGCTCAGCTGCACGTTGATCTCCTCGGGCACAGTCCCCAGAAGCTCCGTGGCTTTGGCCGTGCACAGGGCCACGGCGACAGGCTCCGTGCATCCCATGGCGGGGACGACCTCGCGGTTGACAAGGTCAATTATCTCTTCTCTCTGTTCTTTAGGTATCATGATGTCGTTAAGATTAGTCATTAACTATGTTCAGCCATTAGCTGCAATCAGTCATTCGCTGACGAAGGGGAGGCGGTTGCGGCTCGCGCTCTGCACCCTCTTCTCCTTCCAGCATTTGCGGCATACGGCCATATATCGCTCGTTGCCGCCTATTTCCACCTGCTCACCCTTGGTCATTATCTCACCTTTGGAGTCTATGCGGGCATTGACGATGGTCTTGCGCCCGCATGAGCATGTGGACTTCACCTCCTCTATGCTGTCTGCAATCTCGAAGAGGCGGCGCGAACCCTCGAAAAGGCCGGTCTGGAAGTCCGTACGCAGGCCGTAGCAGACCACGTTGCAGGCGAAGTCGTCAACTACCGCAGCCAGCTGGTCCACCTGGTCGGAGGTCAGAAACTGCGCCTCATCCACCAGTATCCACTCCGGACGCGGGGTCTCGCTGAGCGCCTCCTCCTTGATCATCTGGTACAGGTCCGTATCCGGATATATCCAGCCGCATTCCCGCTCTATGCCTATGCGCGAACGTATGACGTTGCGGGCGTCACGCGTGTCTACCACCGGTTTGAGGCACTTGTAAGCCATGCCTCTCTCCTCGAAATTATAAGCCTGGGTCAGCAGCAGGGCTGTCTTGGCCGAACCCATAGTGCCGTAGCGGAAATATAGTTTGCCGATTCTGTTCATTCGTTTTGTATTACTTCCGGCTCCGCGCATCGCCTGGACTCAGCGGATAAGGAGCCGGAAACTCTGGTGCGAAGTTACAACCTTTTTGCGGAATCACCAAATATAATAAGACCTCATCCCATAAAATTTTGCCGGGGTCCCATCAGCGCAATAAGGCGGCCATTGTTACAATCCTGTTAAATCTCAGCTGCGTATGCAACCATCATCGCCCGGGACGTGTTAATCCCGCATACCGGCCGGAACGACTCCGGCCATACGTACCACTCTGATACCACAACCGCTATGAACGCCGCAATATCCTCACCCGCCATCTCAATGACGCTTTCCGTCAATCCCGTTGCCAAGACCTTGGGAGCTATGCACCCCGAACTTCAGGCCACTATCCTGAGGAGCGGACGCGCCATTGCCAATGAGACGCGCCGCGCTGCCATATTCCTCTCGGCCGTTTTCGCCGTCAACGCCTCCCGCCGGTCTTCAGCCCTTCTGCTGGCCACAAGGATATTGTTCGGACTCATGTTCATCCTCATGGGCCTGTGCTCACTGGATGTGATGCCCATGCAGACTGCTTTCACGCTCCCTGCCTGGGGCGCAGCCCTTGAGGTAATTGCCGGATGCGCTCTGATGCTGGGGCTCTTCTCACGCATCTCCATGCTCATGCTCACGGCCCTCTACGGCTGGATGACCTGGCAGGTCGCTCTCGCAGGCCTCTTCCCGCAGACAGCCATCCTCTGCACTCTGGGCGCCCTGCTGAACTGCATAGCCGGCCCCGGGCGTTACAGCCTTGACATGCCCCTCTACAAGTCCCTCTGCCGCCTGCTCGATATCGAGTCTGCGCGCTGAGTATCACTATCAGAAAATATTGGCCGCCGGTTTCGGAAAAAATTTGCCGGAACCGGAATTTTTTATTATCTTTGCACCGATAATTCCGCCATGGCCGTAAAAGAGTAGCCGCGTGTCGGCCGCCGCCCAACGGATCAACTTGATAATCAAAAGAATAGATGTACGCTATCGTAGAAATCAAAGGACAGCAGTTCAAAGCCGAAGAGGGCAAGTACCTGTATGTCCACCACCTCGGCGACACTGTCAAAGAGGGTGAGACCGTAGTTTTCGACAAGGTTCTCCTCCTGGATGCCGACGGCACTGTAACAGTAGGCGCGCCTGCCGTAGAAGGCGCCAAAGTCACCTGCGAGGTGCTCGAGCCCCTCGTGAAGGGTGAGAAGGTGATCGTATTCAAGAAGAAACGCCGCAAAGGCTATCGCCGCAAAAACGGTCACCGTCAGCAGTTCTCCAAGGTATTAATCAAAAACATCGAAAAATAACTCTCGACAATGGCACATAAAAAAGGTGTCGGCAGTTCGAAGAACGGCCGCGAATCAGAAAGCAAACGACTCGGAGTGAAAATCTTCGGTGGCTCTAACTGCAAAGCCGGCAATATCATCAAGCGCCAGCGCGGCACACAGCATCACCCCGGCCTCAATGTCGGCATGGGCAAGGACCACACTCTCTTCGCCCTCATCGACGGCGTTGTCGTTTTCACCACCGGCAAGGAGGGCCGCAAGTACATCAACGTGCAGCCCCACTCCGCCAACTGATATTTTCTATCGCTCCCTCCCGGGAACGAACATCCATACTTCAGGGGCATCCTCATAATCGGGGATGCCCCTGAAGTATTTAGCCCTCCCCGCCGCAGGGATTGCAGAAATT
>CAZWVY010000129.1:0-3548 GCA_964637105.1 uncultured Sangeribacter sp.
GAAATCGTGGCCTCCTCCACCGTCGGCGACACCATGACCCTCGCGCTCCGCTTCCCGGTCCGGCCACATCGATTGGCGATAACACCTGACACCTCCCTCCCTGACACCTGTCACCTTCGCACTTTTATCAGTTATCCTCTCTATATTCCTGATCCTAAGGAGATTCGCGGGAGCTTGGGGAGCGTGCGCTCCGCCGTCGGCGGGAATGCCGAGGGGATTCGGTTTTCGTTCCTCTCCACGTCAGCCATAAAGGCTTCCGTGGCTGCGCCGGAGAAGTATTATGAGATGGTGGGGAATGCGCGGACCGGTTATCGGTTGGCGTCTAAAGCCGCCTCGCTGCCGGATTATTCCTGCTATGCTGCCAAGTATGGGAGTGTCGCGCCGTTCGGGCGCGAGTCGTTGCTCGCGCTTGGGGCGGATGTGGATGTCCTCACCGACCCGATGGATTGGATTGCGGATTGGCAGGAGGTAGGGGAGGGGTATTTGCCTATGGCATTGCCTTATATATATAGGAGTGGCAGCGGGGGGCTCGACGATGTCGAGTGGCCGGAAGGGATAGATAGGGAGGAGGTGATGGAGATGGCGGAGGAGCTCGGTTTGCCGAGCATCCTGCTGACGCGGCCGATGGCGTTTGCGTCGGATGCGCGGAGCCGCCGGCGGGCGGAGCCGCGGAGCATCCGGAGGATGCAAGTGCAGGGGCTTGCCGGCGATGAGCCGGCGCTCGCCATCCTCTACGGCAGCACCGACTGCCGCCATTGGACACCGCTCCGCCGTTTCGACCCCCGCCGCCCCGCCCTCCTGCTGACCCCGCCCCGCCCCTGGTGGCGCCTCCTCCTCCTCACGCAAAGCCGCAAAGCGGATCTTGCCATCTGGCTGGAATGATATGGAAGTCGCACCAAACACCCTGACACCTGACACCAAACACCCTGACACCTGACACCTGACACCTGACACCTTTAACCTCACAACTATGTCTATCGATGAAATTTTAAATGAGGATGCGCGGCGGCGCGAGGCGCTGAAGGCGCCTTATGATCCGGTGAGGGGGGAGAGAAGCCCCGGCACTCGATTCGCCATCTCTATCCCTGAGCTTGATCCCTCTACTATATACATTCCTGCTGCCATGCAGGAGACTGCGGAAGTGCAGGCACTCCAGAAGGGGCGTGCGCTGACCGACGTCTTCCCCGGCTCCATCGAAAATGCCCGCCAACGCTGGTTTGAACTCCGCTGCCGCTACGACTTCCCCTTCTGGGCCTACAAATGCATCCGCATCAAGCAGAAAAACGGCGGAGGTCTCGACTTCCCCTTCCTCCTCAACGCCCCACAACGCAAACTAATCGGCGAATTTGAGAAGATGCGCGAAGCCGACCTCCCCATCCGCATCATCCTCGTCAAAGCCCGCCAGTGGGGCGGCAGCACCGCCACCCAGATCTATATGCTCTGGATCCAGCTCATGCGCCGCATGGGCTACAACTCCCTCATCATCGGCCATCAGAACTCCGGCACGGAGGAAGTGATCAACATGGCAAAGACAGCCCTCGACTGTTACCCCCGCGCCCTCCTCAGCGACCCCTCCGACCCTATGCCCGACAAAGAGAAGGTGTATCTCAACGCCGGGCTGAGCCGTTGCGCCATCAAGATACCGCGCCGCAACTTCCGCATCAAGGCCGGGAGCGCGGAGCGTCCCGACTCCAGCCGTGGCGGCGACTATGCCCTCGTCCACCTCACCGAGGTGGGTCTCTGGCGCAAGACGCTCGGCAAACGCCCACAGGACATCATGCGCGCAGCCACCTCCGGCGTGCTGCTCCAGTCCGAGACGATGATAGTGCTCGAATCCACCGCCAACGGTGTCGGCACCTTCTTCCATAGCGAATACCTTGCCGCCAAGAGCGGCAAGTCGCTCTATCGGCCCGTCTTCGTGGCATGGCACGAGATAGAGAAATATACCCTTGCGATCGCCGACCGCCGGGCGTTTGCCGAGCAACTGTGGGAAAACCGCAACAACGACTTCGTCGACAGCAACCGCGAGGTGAGCGGGCATTACCTGTGGGGCCTCTGGGAGGCAGGGGCTTCGCTCGATGCGATTGCCTGGTATATCAACGCTCGCAAAGGTGTCGACGACACCGACACCATGATGGCGGAATATCCGAGCAACGACACCGAAGCCTTCGTCAACAGTGGGGCGAATGTCTTCAACCGCTCCAAGGCGCTCGCGCTGCGCGAGAAGTGCATGCCCCCGCTATATACGGGCGAGCTCGTAGGGCGAGCCGACTGGGGGGAGCGTGCGCTCGAAGGGATAGAGTTTGAGCTCAGCCCCAAGGGGCGGCTGCAGGTTTGGGACAAACCTTCGGTCGAAGGTGGCGAGAGCACCGATATGTTCGACCGTTACTTGGTCGTGGTGGATGTCGGTGGACGGAGCATCAAGGCGGATTGGAGCGTGATAGCGGTCTTCGACCGCATCCGGATGCTCCACGGCGGGGGGCCCGCCGTTGCGGCGCAATGGCGCGGCCATTGCGACATGGACCAGCTCGCATGGCTCGCCGCGCGCATCGCGCGCTGGTATGGCGACGCGCTGCTCGTGATTGAATCCAACACGCTGGAGACGCGCGACCGTGACCGGTATGTAGATGGGGATCAGTCCGGCTTTATCCTCAACCAGTTGAGGGATGTCTATCCTAACCTGTACGCCCGTCGGCAGAGTCCCGAAGACATCATTGAGGGTCGGCCGCGGAAATACGGTTTTCACACCAATACAGCCACTAAGCCTATGATCATCTCTAATTTGGTGCGGGTCGTCAGGGAGGGCTTGTATGTGGAGCGGGATGCGGGGTGTGTGGATGAGTATCTGACGTATGAGCGGCGGCCGAACGGCTCCTACGGAGCCGTGACCGGCAAGCACGACGACATGCTGATGACGCGGGCCATCGGCCTGCACGTGTGCCTCAACGAGATGCGCGCTCCGCGCGCTCGGGTGAGTGGGGAAGAGAGGCGGAGGCAAGGCAGCCTCCGCCGGGCCTGGCAGCCCTCCCTCTTCGCCGGCTTCTGATATGGAAGTCGCCATGGAAGTCGCGCCTCTCCGAGCGCGACAGCGGGTGCCCCCTGCGGGCACTGACTTGCGAGCGGCTGGTTATGGTGTAATTGCGTTGTTACCTTATGCCAGCTCAAACATAGAAATTAGGCGCGGATCTTCAAGTCAGCGCGGAACTGGCAGATTGGCGCAGAAAAAATATTTTAAGTCGCGAGTGTGTCGGCTCGTCCGCTGACATGGTAAGGCGCTGATCTTTCAGCACAGAATGGACGGAATGACTCAGAAGGGTCGGATGTAGGATTAGGGCGGTGATAGATTTCTGTGATGCTTCTGTCGATTCTGAGCTGGAAGATCTGGGCGACTTAAACGCTGCGTAGCCAAGACTGGACTAAGAAAAAAATTCTGTGATCGTCTGCTCGTTCTGTACTGAGATAAAGATCTGCGCCTAACCAACACAGTTCGGGTGGCACTGTATGGTAACTAAAGAAGATACTCTTACCGGACATCTCGAAAGCAATCG
>CAZWVY010000130.1:0-3539 GCA_964637105.1 uncultured Sangeribacter sp.
AAGGGGCTTGACCTTTTCCTGGACTCCTTAGACGCATTGAATGGAAAAGAGGGGAAGCGCCCCACAGTTGCTTTCGTGCTTGTCCCCGCCTGGGTAAAGGAACCTTCCGGGGAACTGCTTATCGACCTCAATGACGGAGGGCACCTGCAAGTGCGTCCGAATTTCCTCACTCACCGCCTTAATAACGAGGATAGTGACTCTGTCTGCTGCCGTCTCGGTGCCCTGTATGGCCAGGGCAGCTTTGGAAAGGATGTCAGGGTAATATATGTGCCGTGTTATCTGGACGGCGGCGACGGCATTGTCAACATCAGCTATTACGATCTCCTGCCGGGTCTTGACATGACGGTTTTCGCATCCTACTACGAGCCGTGGGGTTACACTCCGCTTGAGAGCGTAGCCTTCGGAGTCCCAACTGTGACCACCGATAAGTCCGGTTTCGGCCAGTGGGCGCTGAGCGACCTCAAACCGGGATTGGAAAATTCCGGAGTAGCCGTTGCGCAGCGCACGGATGCCAACTACGGCATCGCCGCTGAGGAAATCGCGGAAATCCTCGCGACTTATCGCGATGCCTCGGCCGCAGAAGTGAAAAAAACGCGGGCAGCGGCCACAGAAACAGCCTCCAAAGCAGACTGGCAGTACTTCATTGCCCATTACGACACGGCCTTTGAAGTGGCGCTGACTCGCCGCGACGAGCGCCTCTAAGGACGCGATTAATCGCGTCCCTACCGGGCGACGACCCACAAGCGCGTGCGGCATCCAAGCCGTCTCGCATAATTCTTACATGACCAAACAACCACAGTAATCAATAGATAAAGATGAAATTACAAGTGAGCAATGCAAATCAGCCCCAGTGGCACACCGTCACTGTCAGCGCTGAGTTGCCTAAAGAACTGAAGCCCCTTGCAGAACTGAGCAAAAACCTCTGGTGGGTATGGAACAGCGAGGGCAAGCAGCTTTTCCACGACCTTGACCGCGAGCTCTGGCGCAAAGTAGGCCAGAATCCCGTCATGCTTCTCCAGCAGCTTAGCTATGAGCGCTATCAGGAAATCCTGAAGGACAAGGTGATGATGGACCGCATCAAGGATGTTTACGCTTCTTTCCAGAACTACATGAAGCAGCCGATGGACAACAAGATTCCGTCCGTGGCCTATTTCTCGATGGAGTATGGCCTCTGCAGCTGCCTCAAGATATATTCGGGCGGTCTGGGCGTCCTCGCGGGCGACTATATCAAGCAGGCCTCGGACAGCCGCGTCAACATGACCGCTGTCGGTTTCCTCTACCGCTACGGCTACTTCACGCAGTCGCTGAGCCTCGACGGCCAGCAGATAGCCAACTACGAGGCCCAGAACTTCGAGCAGCTTCCCATCGAGGCTGTGCTCGATGAGGATGGCCAGCCTCTGGTGCTCCCCGTGCCCTTCCCCGGCCGCAATGTCTACTGCCACGTGTGGCGCGTCAATGTGGGGCGCATGAAGCTCTACCTGCTCGATACTGACTTCGACATGAACTCCGAGTTTGACCGCCAGATCACTCACCAGCTCTATGGCGGCGACTGGGAGAACCGCATCAAGCAGGAGTACCTGCTCGGCATCGGAGGCATCCACATGCTCAACAAGCTCGGCATCCACACCGACATCTACCATGCCAACGAGGGTCATGCCGCGCTGCTCAACCTGCAGCGTCTGGTGGACTACGTGCAGAACGACCATCTGCCCTTCAATGTGGCCCTGGAAGTGGTGCGCGCATCGAGCCTCTACACCGTGCACACCCCGGTGCCCGCAGGCCATGACTATTTCGAGGAGTCTCTCTTCGGCAAATATCTCGGCGAGTATCCCGCCAAGCTCGGCATCAGCTGGAGCGACCTTATGAACATGGGCCGCGAGAATCCCGACACCAACGAGCGTTTCTCGATGAGCGTCTTCGCCCTCAACACTTGCCAGGAGGCCAACGGCGTAAGCTGGCTCCACGGTGAGGTGTCCAAGAAGATGTTTGCCGGCGTATGGAAAGGCTACGGCCCTGAGGAGTCGCATGTAGGCTACGTCACCAATGGCGTGCACATGCCTACTTGGGCTGCCTCGGAATGGAAGGAGTTCTACGCTCAGAAACTCGGCCCCGAAGTATTCGAGGACCAGAGCAACCCGGAGGCTTGGAAGGGTATCTTCAATGTGCCCGATGATGAGATCTGGCGCATGAGAATGACACTCAAGAACAAGTTTATCGAATTTGTCCGCAAGGACTTCAAGGAGAAGTGGCTCAAGAACCAAGGTGACCCCTCGCAGGTGATGAACATCATGGACCGCATCAATCCCAATGCTCTCATCATCGGTTTCGCCCGCCGTTTCGCCACATACAAGCGCGCTCATCTGCTCTTCACTGACCTGGAGCGTCTTGCCAAGATTGTCAACAATGAGCAGTATCCCGTGCAGTTCGTCTTCTCCGGCAAGGCACATCCCGCCGACGGAGCAGGCCAGGGCCTGATCAAGCGCATCATGGAGATCAGCCGCATGCCTCAGTTCCTGGGCAAGATTATCTTCCTTGAGGACTACAACATGACAGTTGCCAAGCGTCTCGTGACAGGCGTAGACATCTGGCTCAACACTCCGACACGTCCCCTCGAGGCATCCGGCACATCGGGCGAGAAGGCCGAGATGAACGGCGTGCTCAACTTCTCCGTGCTCGACGGATGGTGGTATGAGGGTTACAAGTTTGACGCAGAGGCCGGCTGGGCTCTGACCGAGAAGCGCACCTTCACCGACCAGTCTCAGCAGGACAAGCTGGATGCCGCAACAATCTACTCCATGCTGGAGAACGAGATCGTGCCGCTCTACTTCAAGAAGAACTATCTCGGATACAGCCCCGAATGGATAGGCTACATCAAGCGCTCCATCGGCCACATCGCTCCTCACTTCACCATGAAGCGCCAGCTCGACGACTATATCGAGCGCTTCTACAAGCCCGAGACGAAGCGCGCTGCCAAGCTGAAGGCAAATGACTTCGCAAAGGCCCGCGAGATCGTGGCCTGGAAGGAGGAGGTAGCATCCAAGTGGCACGATATCCAGGTGCTCTCGGTAGACAACATGGAGGCTCTGACCAATGCTCTCCACACGGGCGAGCGCGTGAAGATCTCCTGCAAGATCGATACTGTCGGCCTGGGCGATGCCATCGGCGTAGAGCTGGTAAGCTATCATGACCACGACGGCCAGAGCGAGTTTGACGGCACACGCGAGCTGCATGTGGTCAACCGCGAAGGAAACGTCTACACTTACGAGCTGGACTTCGTAGTGAAGGATGCCGGCGTCTTCCGCAGCGCCCTGCGCATGTATCCCAAGAACGGAGAGCTGCCTCACCGCCAGGACTTCGCTTACGTGCGCTGGTTCTGATCCGGGCACTCCGGAGGCGGGCATGCCCGCTGACACAGGGGCTTCGCCAATACAAAGCTGAGACACCGCTTGTCATCGCGACAAGCGGTGTCTCAGCTTTGTATTGGCTACGCGCAGGTTACAAAGGGCGGCGTGCCCGCCTCGGAGATTGACGATAAACTT
>CAZWVY010000131.1:0-3500 GCA_964637105.1 uncultured Sangeribacter sp.
GAGGTCAATGCCACATCCAAGTCAAACAGCTACATCGGCCCCGGACTGATAGCAAACTTCACCCATCACAATATCTTCGGAGGTGCCGAGAAACTCAACCTCCAGCTCTACGGCAGCTATGAGTGGCAGACTGGGCGCAACCGCTCGAGCGTCTTCAATTCATACGAGTTCGGACTGACCGCTTCGCTGGCCTTCCCGCGCCTGCTCGTGCCACGGTTCGTGCCGCGCACCAACCAGGACATTAACTGGACCACGCTCAGCCTCTCCGGAAGCATCCTCAACCGCCCCCATTACTTCAAGATGGCGGAATACAGCATGGGCATCACCTACGAATGGCGCGCCACGCGCCACACCCTCCATCAGTTCACCCCCTTCAAGCTCAGCTACACCAAGCTGATGAAGACTACGGCGGAGTTCGACTCCGTCATGGCCCTCAACCCCGCTATCGCCGAGAGCTTCAAGAGCCGCTTCATACCGCAGCTGAGCTATACCTACACCCTCGACAAATGGCTTGACAAGAACAACGGCATCAATTTCTCTGCCACCTTCACAGAGGCAGGCAACCTCTTCTGGGCCATCTATGAGGCATGCGGCGTCAAGGGAGAGAAGAAACTGTTCGGCACCCCCTTCTCGCAGTTTGTCAAGGGGCAGCTCCAGCTCGTCTACAACCGCCGCCTCGTGAGGGGCACCGACCAGTGGCTCGTGTCGCGCGCCCTCATAGGTGCCGAGCATGCCTACGGCAACTCCACCGAAGTGCCGTACTCCGAACAGTTCTACATCGGCGGCGCCAACTCCATACGCGCCTTCACAGTGCGCTCCATCGGCCCCGGCTCCTACCGCTCCCCGCGAGACCAGGTGAACGGATATTTCGACCAGACAGGCACATTCAAACTCGAGCTCAACACCGAATACCGCTTCCCCATCGTCAGCATCCTGCACGGGGCTGTGTTCCTGGATGCCGGCAACATCTGGCTGCTCAAGAACGACCCCCAGCGTCCCGGCGGCCAGCTTAAAGCCTCGACCTTCCTGCGTGACATAGCCCTTGGCACGGGTGTCGGCCTGCGCGTGGACATAGGCATGCTCGTGCTGCGCGGCGACTTAGGCTATGGCCTGCACGCCCCCTACTACACCGGCACGCCCCACTACTTCAACATCGCCTTCAAGGACGCCTTCGCCTTCCACCTCGCCATCGGCTACCCCTTCTGACCCCCGCGCATGACGGCACCGCACCTGACATCGGCCGAGCGGCGCGGCATCCTCTCCGTAGCCGCCGCCTCCCTGCTCTGCATAGGGGCCGGAGTCATCGTGCGCCAATGCAACACCGTCTATATCCGCAGCCTCCCCCCGGCCCCGGCCACCATCACCATCCTGAGCGACACCGCCACCGACATGGCCCCGGCAGCCCCGCCGGATACCGCCGACAGTAAAGCGCCGGCCAAGGGCCACCGCTCCTCCAAGAAATCCACCGCAAAAGCGAAGGCCGCCAAAGAAAAGAAGTCTAAAACTAAATCCGCCAAGAATAAATCCAAAAAGCGCACACCCTCCCCAAAGCTCCCGCCCCGGGACCCCCTCAGCGAACCCATCCCCACCCGCTGACCGAAAAACCAAGCCTGACATCCCTTTGATATGCAGAGACGGAGCCGGCTCTTGCGAGGCCGGCTCCGTCTCCGTTTTTCATAATCTTGGATATTGTTCCATCAGTCGCGGTCGATACATCGGCGTGATGCCTGCGGCTCAGTATGCTTCAGCTATTGGCATCGCGCCAATGGGAAGCGGGCTACATTCGCGCTGCCGTCTGCATCATCAGTATCCCGTCTTTGCCATTATAACGCATCAGCAGGCCAATTGGTTGGCGCGCGCCCGACGTTAACATTTTTTGTAAAACCGACGCCCTAACGGAGCCGCGTCCCTCAGCCTTGGCGGTTCTGGCGCTTGCGCTCCAGTTCGTCGAGGATAATCTTGCGCAGGCGGATGTGGTTGGGGGTCACTTCGACGTATTCATCCTCCTTAATGTATTCCAGCGCCTCTTCGAGCGAGAAGACCACCGGAGGGACAATGCGGGCCTTGTCATCAGCACCGCTGGCGCGCATGTTGGTCAGCTTCTTGGACTTGGTGACGTTGACCACGATGTCGTTATCCTTGGCGTTCTCCCCTACCACCTGGCCGGCATATACCTCCTCCTGGGGGAAGATGAAGAAGCGGCCGCGGTCCTGCAGCTTGTCGATGGCGTAAGCGTAGGCGGTGCCCGCCTCCATAGCGATGAGCGAGCCGTTGGTGCGCCGCTCTATCTCCCCCTTCCAAGGCTGGTATTCATGGAATCGGTGGGCCATGATAGCCTCGCCGGCAGTGGCGGTCAGCACATTGTTGCGCAGGCCTATGATGCCGCGCGAGGGTATGTGAAACTCTATATTGATGCGGTCATTCTGCGTCTCCATCGACACAATGTCGCCCTTGCGGCGCGTCACCATGTCAATCACCTTCGAGCTGTACTCCTCGGGCACATTCACCGTCAGCAGCTCCACAGGCTCGCATTTCACGCCGTCAATCTCCTTTATTATCACCTGGGGCTGCCCCACCTGGAGCTCGTAGCCCTCGCGGCGCATGGTCTCGATGAGGATGGAGAGATGCAGCACGCCGCGACCGAATACAGTCCACTTGTCCTCATTCTCACCCTTCTTGACGCGCAGCGCGAGGTTGCGGTCAAGCTCCTTCTCGAGGCGGTCGGCGATATGGCGCGAAGTGACATACTTGCCATCCTTGCCGAAGAAGGGGGAGTCGTTGATGGTGAAGGTCATCGACATCGTAGGCTCGTCGATGGCGATGCGCGGGAGGGGCTCGGGATTCTCCACAGTGGTCAGCGTGTCTCCGATCTCGAAGCCGTCAAGGCCGACTATGGCGCAGATGTCGCCGCTGGAGACCTCGCTCACCCTCTTGCGCCCCATGCCCTCGAAAGTGTGGAGTTCCTTGACGCGCTGCTTGACCACTGAGCCGTCCTTGCGGCACAGCGCCAGGTCCATCCCCTCGCGGATCGTGCCCCGGTGAACGCGCCCTACGGCGATGCGCCCTACGTAGCTGCTGTAGTCAAGGCTGGTGATCAGCATCTGCGGGTCGCCCTCAAGCTCGGTTGGAGCGGGTATATACTTGATAATGGCATCGAGGAGGGGCGTGATATTGTCCGTCTCGTTCTTCCAGTCATCGCTCATCCAGTTGTTCTTGGCCGAGCCGTAGAGGGTCGGGAAGTCGAGCTGGTCCTCGGTGGCGTTAAGGTTGAACATCAGGTCAAACACCATCTCGTTGACCTCATCGGGACGGCAGTTGGGCTTGTCGACCTTATTGATGACCACCACGGGCTTGAGCCCCATCGAGATAGCCTTCTGGAGCACGAAGCGCGTCTGCGGCATCGGGCCCTCGAAGGCATCCACGAGCAGCAGGCAGCCATCAGCCATGTTGAGCACGCGCTCCACCTCGCCGCCGAAGTCGGCGTGTCCCGGAGTGTCGAT
>CAZWVY010000132.1:0-3457 GCA_964637105.1 uncultured Sangeribacter sp.
AGCATATCACCGACTATGTTGTCTCCGACAGCAAGGGTGAGCGCGACTTCGCCCACGACCTCGACGAGGCTGAGGAAGTTGTGGTATATGCCAAACTGCCCCGCTCATTCCAAATCCCCACGCCGGTAGGCAACTATGCCCCCGACTGGGCGATAGCGATGCAGAAAGGCTCAGTCAAACACATTTTCTTCATTGCCGAAACCAAAGGCTCGCTCCTATCCATGCAGCTCAACGCAATAGAAAATGCCAAGATTGACTGCTGCACTCAGCTGTTCAACGAAATCTCAACCGACAACGTCAAGTATCATAAGGTCACTTGCTACCAAGACCTTCTGGACGCCATGACCGCAGCAAAATAATTTCACAGCTGTGATATTATACCAAATCAAACGGACGTGCCAGTCGGCACGTCCGTTTGATTTAGTTCCATTTTATACCGGGTCACTCCCACTCGATGGTTGCCGGGGGCTTGGAGGAGATGTCGTAGACTACGCGGTTGATGCCGCGCACTTTGTTGATGACCTCGTTGCTGACTTCTGCCAGCAGTTCGTAGGGCAGATGCACCCAGTCGGCTGTCATGCCGTCAGTCGAGACTACGGCGCGCAGGGCGGCGCAGCTCTCGTATGTGCGCTCGTCTCCCATGACGCCGACACTCTTCACAGGAAGGAGCATCACTCCGGCCTGCCAAACCTTGTCATACCATCCCCAGCGGCGCAGGGCGTTGATGAAGATGGCGTCAGCCTCCTGAAGTATCCGCACTTTCTCAGGCGTCACATCACCCAGGATGCGGATGCCCAGGCCGGGACCGGGGAAAGGATGACGGCCAAGAAGAGCCTGGTCGATGCCAAGGGCGCGACCCACGCGGCGCACCTCATCCTTGAACAGCAGGCGCAGCGGCTCCACAACCTTGAGATTCATCTCTTTCGGCAGGCCTCCGACGTTATGATGAGATTTGATGGTGGCCGAGGGGCCGTTGACGCTCACGCTCTCGATGACATCGGGATAAATGGTGCCCTGGCCGAGCCAGCGCGCCCCCTCAATCTTTTTCGCCTCCTCGTTGAAGACCTCAACGAAGTCTCTTCCGATGATTTTGCGCTTCTTCTCGGGGTCGGTCACTCCGGCCAGGTCAGCGTAGAACTTGTTTGACGCATCCACTCCCACGACATCGAGGCCCATGCCGCGATACTGCCCCAAGACATCCTCAAACTCGTTCTTGCGCAGCAGGCCGTTGTTGACGAAGATGCACTTCAGGTTGCTGCCGATGGCGCGGTGCAGGAGCACAGCAGCCACTGTGGAGTCCACACCTCCCGAAAGGCCGAGAATCACGCGGTCGTCTCCAAGTTTCTCCTTGAGCTCAGCCACGGTCGTCTCGATAAACGATGCAGGGCTCCACTGGCCCGAGCATCCGCAGATGCCCATGACGAAGTTGGAGAGCAGCTTGGTGCCATCCGTGGAATGGTAGACCTCCGGATGAAACTGTATGCCCCAGGTCAGCTCTCCGGCGATGTGATATGCTGCCACGCGCACATTTTCCGTGCTGGCTATGATTTCATACGTGGAGGGGACAGATGTGATGGTATCACCGTGAGACATCCACACCTGAGTCGGCGAGGGAAGGCCCTGCATAAGGGGGTCTTCGGGGGCGACAACCGTAAGCATGGCGCGACCGTACTCACGCGACGGAGCGCCGTGCACTTCGCCTCCGAACTCGCTTGCCAGGAGCTGGGCTCCATAGCAAACCCCGAGCAGGGGCAGATGACCCTTGATGTGGCTCAGGTCCGGCTTGGGGCTCTCTGCGTCACGAACTGAATAGGGGCTGCCGGAGAGGATGATGCCCTTGACATCGGGACCGGGGTCTGAGGGAATCTTGTTGAAGGGGAGTATCTCGCAATACACGTTGAGCTCGCGCACCCTGCGGGCGATGAGCTGAGTGTATTGCGATCCGAAATCTATGATAAGGATTTTTTCCATTTCTGTCAGTATTACTGGCCGCGCGTGTAGTTAGGCGCCTCTTTGGTTATAGTGACGTCATGCGGATGGTTCTCTATGACGCCCGCCGAGGTGATGCGCACGAATTTGGCGTCGTGCAGGGCCTCGATGTCAGGCGCGCCGCAATATCCCATGCCGCTGCGCAGGCCTCCGATGAGCTGGTAGACGGTCTCGCTGAGCGTGCCTTTGTAGGGCACGCGGGCTACTATGCCTTCGGGCACAAACTTGCTCGAGTCAACCTTCTCGGACTGGAAATAGCGGTCTTTGGAACCGGCCTGCATAGCCTCGATGGAGCCCATGCCGCGGTATGCCTTGAATTTTCTGCCATTGTAAATGATAGTCTCGCCGGGAGACTCCTCAACGCCGGCAAGCATGGAGCCCATCATGACAGAGTCGCCACCGGCGGCGAGGGCCTTGACAATATCGCCGGAATAGCGGAGACCTCCGTCGGCTATCACCGGTATGCCGCGGCGGTGCGCCACTTTAGCGGCCTCGAAGATGGCTGTCAGCTGAGGCACTCCGACACCCGCCACGATGCGCGTCGTGCAGATGGAGCCGGGGCCGATGCCGACCTTGATGCCGTCAGCGCCTGCGTCAATGAGATATTCGGCTGCCTCGGCAGTGGCGATATTGCCTACGAGCACATCTATCTGCGGGAAAGCCTCCTTGACGGCCTTGAGGGTATTGACAACGTTTGCGGAATGTCCGTGGGCAGTGTCAATGACAACCGCATCCACGCCGGCGCCGACCAGGGCCTCGACACGCTTGAGCGTGTCAGAAGTCACGCCAACTCCGGCGGCTACTCTCAGACGACCCTTGGAGTCCTTGCATGCATTGGGATAGTCCTGTATCTTGGTGATGTCGCGATATGTGATGAGGCCCACGAGACGGTTGTCGGCATCCACCACGGGGAGTTTCTCGATCTTGTGGCGCAGCAGGATATCGCTGGCCTCCTGAAGCGAGGGAGATGTGGTAGTGACAAGGTTCTCCTTTGTCATGACCTGCCCTACGGGCATCTCCATGTCGGTCTGGAAACGGAGGTCGCGGTTGGTCACGATGCCGATGAGCTTGTTGTCATCGTCCACCACGGGTATGCCGCCGATCTTGTTTTCGTGCATCAGGCGCAGCGCGTCGCCAACGGTGGAATCCTGCTTGATAGTCACGGGGTCATAAATCATGCCGCTTTCGGCGCGCTTCACCTTGCGCACCATCGCTGCCTGAGCCTCTATTGACATATTCTTGTGGATCACGCCGATACCACCTTCGCGGGCGATGGCGATAGCCATATCGACCTCGGTGACGGTATCCATGGCGGCTGACACCATCGGGATATTCAGGTTGATATTGCGTGAGAAGCGGGTTCCGAGCTTCACCATATTAGGTGTCACTTCGGAGTATGCGGGGATGAGCAGAACGTCGTCAAACGTCATGCCCTCCTGCACTATCTTTTCATCTATAAATGACATAT
>CAZWVY010000133.1:0-2906 GCA_964637105.1 uncultured Sangeribacter sp.
AGCAACTTCATGAGCAACAAGGCCATGAAATACGGCCTGCTGGGCGCTGGCATCTGCGCCCTGGTTGCCTACTGCTACATGGGCTACATGCGTCAGAGCGCAGCCGCCATTTTCGCAGTCTTCCCGCTCCTTGCGGTAGGCATCACTCCCATTCTGGGCAAGTATGTCGACTATAAAGGCAAGGCGGCCTCAATGCTGGTTATTGGCTCCCTGCTGCTGATAGCGTGCCATCTGACTTTCGCATTCGTCCTGCCGCAGTTCAAAGACAGCCCCGTCGGGGGTGTGATCGTGGCCTATCTGACTATTCTGGTGCTCGGCGCCTCCTTCTCGCTTGTGCCCGCTTCGCTGTGGCCGAGCGTGCCCAAGCTGGTGGATGCCAAGATTATCGGCTCCGCATACGCCCTGATTTTCTGGATTCAGAACATCGGCCTCTGGCTCTTCCCTCTGCTTATCGGCAAAGTGCTTGACGCCACCAACACCGATGTGGTGGCAAGCGTGGCCGCCGGCACAATGACCGAGGACCAGGCTGCCGTGAGCTACAATTACACATACGCTCTGCTGATGCTGGCAGGCCTGGGCGTTGCCGCGCTCCTCATCGGCCTGTGGCTGAAAGTCATCGACCGCAAGCATCACTACGGTCTTGAAGAGCCTAACGTCAAGCCCGCGGCATCCGCAGAAGAGGCCGAAGTCATCGCCGCTGAAGAGTGAAGACTCTCAGCTGTCCTGGCATGAAATTGCGAAAAGCTCCGCATATTTGCGGAGCTTTTTGCGTTTCATGCGCATATTTGCGGGGCTTTTAGCGTTATATAGGTATGAGAAAGATGTTTCCCTTGATGATGGTTCTGGCCTTCGGGGCGGTCGGCGCCCCCATGGCTGAAGCCGAGATTGTGACCCACGCGCAGGCCATGCGCCTTGCCCAGCAGTTTTTCAATGAGGCTGCGGGCGAGGTGACCCCTCCTGTGACTATGGTGTACAAAGGGAAAGACCTCACTACTAACAAGCTTTTCACGCCGTTCTATACCTTCACCAGCCCCCGGGGAGGGTTCGTGATAATCTCTGCCGACAATAAGACCTATCCGGTGCTTGCATACAGCCTGGCAGGTAAGTTTGACGAGAAGCGTCTCCTGCCTGCCCAGCGGCAGCTGCTCAAGGCATACGCGATGGATGTGGAACGGATACGCTATGACTCGCGGGTGCCCGAGGAGGCCATAGCCGCCTGGAACGGATTTCCGGAATATGTCTATTCTCTGCTGCATGGCCCCCGCAATTTCTATTATACCGCTGTCGGAGCGCCCGATGACGATGAGGCGCGCGAGAGGATTGACCGGCTGATCACCCTTGAAAGAGCTGATGACCTGTACAGCGTGCTCTATTCGCCCGACCAGTGGAGAGACCTGACTGATGAGCAGCTGGACAAGGACAGGTATGTGCTGATGGGTGTCATAGAAGCTGAGGATACCGTGTGGCCCATGAGGGTTACCGGAAGCCGCAGCGGGATGTACCGCATATCATTTGAGGATGGCTTCGATCCGTGGATGGTCCGCCTTCATGCCACTGAATTTCTAAGCGACGGGCTGATAGCTGACTTTTATGCCGTGCCGGCCTCTGCTCCGGTATACGAGGAGGATCCTCCCTTCGGGTTCTATGACTCCACGGTATCCGAATTTGAGGCGGATGCTGAGCGGCGCACACGCGCCATCGAGGAGGGCCTCATGCCTTCGGAGCCCGTGGTGAGCGGCCTGGGAGGGGGACGTTTCAGCGTGACTATGCCCGGCGAGGTGACTTTGGTGCGGATCTACAATGTCTCCGGGGCCCTGGTCGGGCGTCAGACCTACAAGGGGACGCACACCGCTTGGATAGACTTAGGTCATGAGCCGGGAGGGTTTTATCTGGCTCAGATATTCAGCGAAGGGAGCGACCCGGTGACGTTTAAACTTTACAGGTAATCCCGATATTAAAAACTGACGAATGGATAGAAATACTAACGGGCCGAAGAATCTGAAACGGGCCAAGGTCACATCATGGCTGGCGCTGATTGTAGCTGTGCTGATTATCGTGCTCACATTCTCCATGAGAGCTGCCTGGTGGCAGTTCATAGACGTGTTCTTCCTCTTCATGTGCGCGTTCACACGCTTGCTGAGCGTGTATTTTGCCGGAATCAGTCCGGTGGCCTCGCGCAAACTCAACACAGTCAGCCTGGTGTGCTGCATCGGGTTCGTAGTAGCCTTCGTGGTCGAGTTTTTCATCATGCAGTGAGCATCCAAGCCCCTGCGACATGAAATTTACCGGATGGGGTTCGCCCTTATAAATTAATTGATTGGTGCTAAACCATAAAAAAGATGACTTCCCGCGCGGGAAGCCATCTTTTTTATGCAGTCAGGGATAAGATCAGCAGGGGAGAGCCTCGTTGGTCTTGCGGACAGCGGCTGCGCTCTTGGCGAAGAGCTCCTTCTCCTCAGCGTTCATGTCGATTTCCACGATTTCCTTGATGCCGCCTTTGCCGAGCTTGCAGAGCACGCCGATGCAGAGGCCGGACTCGCCATATTCGCCCTCTACCAGAGCGGAGCAGGGGATGATGGCGTCCTGGTCGTGGATGACTGCCTCAACGACTTCAGCTGCAGCTGCGCCGGGAGCATACCATGCGGAGGTGCCGAGAAGTTTGGTAAGGGTAGCGCCTCCTACCATAGTGTCGGCAACGACTTTGTCGAGGGTCTCCTTGTCGAGGAGTGTCTCAACGGGTATGCCGCGCAGGGTAGCGTAGCGCTTCATGGGGATCATGGTGGTGTCGCCGTGGCCGCCGATTACGAAGCCTTCCACCTCATTGGGGTTAGCCTTGAGTGCCTGGGAGAGGTAGTATTTGAAACGGCTGCTGTCGAGGGCGCCGCCCATGCCGATGATGCGGTTCT
>CAZWVY010000134.1:0-2879 GCA_964637105.1 uncultured Sangeribacter sp.
GGGGGTTGAAATTGGCTCCGTCATAATAGAGCAGGCCGCCGGCCTCGTGAACGAGTTTGGCGATCTCCATGATTTCAGTCTCAAACATGCCGAGCGTGTTGGGATTGGTCATCATGATGCCGGCTACGGTGTCGTCAAGGAGAGGCTTGAGGTCCTCCACGTCGACACTGCCGTTAGGACGCGACTTCACTGTCACGACCTCCAGTCCGGCCACCATTGCGGAGGCGGGGTTGGTGCCGTGGGCTGAGTCGGGCACGATCACTTTCGTGCGCTTGTGGTCGCCGCGGGCCTCGTGATATGAACGCATCACCATCAGGCCGGTCAGCTCGCCGTGAGCGCCTGCGAAGGGATTGAGGGTGAACTCCTCCAGGCCTGCAAGGCTCGACAGGGCATGCTGCAGGTTATAGTAGAGCTCCAGGGCTCCCTGGGCAGTCTCAGCAGGCTGCAAGGGGTGTACACCGGCGAATTCCGGCATCGCGGATAGCTCCTCGTTGATTTTCGGATTATACTTCATGGTGCAGCTGCCCAGAGGATAGAATCCTGTGTCAACACCGAAGTTCTTGTTGGAAAGGTTGGTATAGTGACGCACTACGTCAAGCTCGCTCACCTCGGGAAGGTCGAGGGGCTCGGTGCGCTTCAGGTCTGCGGGAATCTCCGCCGCGCCGTCAACGCCGAAGTTGTCGGCAGGAAGCTCATAGCCTTTGCGGCCGGGGCGGGAAAGTTCGAATATCAGTTTATCGTAATACTTCATGGTCAGGCTTCGAGCATAAGGGTGATAAGACGGTCGATTTCTTCGCGGGTGCGCTTCTCGGTGACGGCAAACTCCACAAGGCCGTTGCCCAGGTCCAGACCGCCCATCACTCCGTTTTCAGTCAGGTGCGCGTTGACCTTCTTCATGTCGAGGTCGGTCTTCATGACAAACTCCTTGAGGAAGGGCTTGCCGGGGAATGCGGGAGCGAACTTGCCCGTCTCCACGAGGCGGTTGTAGAGATAATGTGCGCCATCGCAGCTGAGGCGATTCACCTCCTTAAGGCCCTCCTTGCCCATCAGAGCCACGTAGATAGTGGCGTAAAGGGCCATGAGGCTCTGGTTGGAGCAGATATTGGAGGTAGCCTTCTCGCGGCGGATATGCTGCTCGCGGGCCTGCAGGGTCAGCACGTAGGCGCGCTTGCCGTCAGCATCGGTCGTAGCACCGACTACGCGGCCCGGCATCTTGCGCAGGTTGGCCTTGGAGGTGGCCATGTATCCCAGGTACGGGCCGCCGAAGGCGAGAGGCATGCCCAGGCTCTGTCCGTCGCCGCAGGCGATGTCGGCACCCCACTCAGCCGGAGTGCGGAGCACGGCCAGTGTGCTCGGATCGGCGTTGACAGTCATAAGACCCTTGGCTGCATGGACAGCGTCAGCGAAGCCCGTGTAATCCTCAATGATGCCATATTTGTTGGGAGTGGCCACGATTATACCGGCCACGTCGCCTGCCTCGAGCTCCTTCTTGATTGCGTCCAGATCGCTCACGCCATCCTTCTCGGGCACTACAGTCACCCCTACGCCATGAAATTTGCCGTAGGTCTTGACAACAGCCTGCACGCGGTCAGACACAGTCTCGGAGATGAGCACGCGGTTTTTCTTCTTCGTGGCTGCCACCATCATGAACATTGCCTCAGCCGTAGCCGTAGCGCCGTCATACATGGATGCGTTGCTGGCCTCCATGCCGGTGAGCTCCGAGATGATGCTCTGATACTCGAAGATATACTGGAGGGTGCCCTGGGAGATTTCGGGCTGATAGGGGGTGTAGGCGGTATAAAACTCGCTGCGCTGCAGCAGGTGGCCGATCACCGAGGGAGCGTAATGGTCATACGCGCCGCCTCCGGCGAAGATAGTCAGCGAGCGGTTCTTGTCGCCCAGCTCCTTGAAATGGCGGCGAAGCTCGATTTCCGACATGGCTGACGGAATGTCATACTCCTCGCGGAAGATGACCTCCTCAGGCACATCGCCATACAGGTCATCTATGGTCTGCACACCGATCTTGTCGAGCATCGCGCGGATGTCTTCCTCGGTGTGAGGCATGAATTTATTGCTCATTTGCTTTGATGTCAGGTAATTTTCGGCCCTCACTATGCAGGGGCCGGGGGGTTGGGTTAAAACGCGACCGGAGACACGCACTCCCGTTGGGGCCGCGTCCCCGGTCGCCGGAGTGCTTTGTGTGAGCGTGGATTACTCCTCGCAGAGCTTTGCGTATGCAGCTGCGTCGAGCAGAGCGTCAACTTCGCCGGCGTCGCTGAGGCGCACCTTCATGATCCAGTTGCTGAAGGCATCCTTGTTGATGAGCTCGGGCTCATCCTCGAGTGCCTCGTTGATCTCGACCACCTCGCCGCTTACGGGAGAGATAAGGTCGCTGGCGGCCTTCACTGACTCCACAGCGCCGAATTCCTCGCCGGCAGTCACTTCGTCACCTACCTCGGGCATGTCGACATATACGATCGATCCGAGAGCGTGCTGCGCGTAGTCGGTGATACCTACTGTGGCGATGTCGCCATCTACCTTTACCCACTCGTGGGAATCCGCATAGCGGAGGTCTTCCAATACTTTGCTCATAGCTTTTGTGCTGTTATGATGGTTTATGTTGTTGTTTCGGTTTATTTCTTGTAGTTCTTGTCGTAGAAGCGCTTCTTGACCACCTTGCCGGGGAAGGTCTTCTTGCGGATGCGCACCTCCACCTCAGTGCCGAGCTTGTCGTAGGGCTTGTCGATCATGGCCATGGCCACGCTCTTGCCCGTTGAGATGGACTTGTAGCCCGTAGTCACTTCGCCTACCTTCTCGCCGTTCACCTCCACGGGATAGCCGTGGCGGGGCACTGCGCTGCCCTCCAGCTCGATGCCTAC
>CAZWVY010000135.1:0-2634 GCA_964637105.1 uncultured Sangeribacter sp.
CCTCGCGGGCCTGGGCCAGCAGGTCTTTGAGCTTCGCCTCGCGGCTCGCGTCCGTCACGCGCTCCATATACTCCGCCGAACTCTCGTAGGGCTTGCGCTTCTCCCACATCTCCATTGGCTGCTTCACCGTAGATTCCGCAAACTCCGAGAAGGGTGGGACGGACTCGCGGTAGTCGGCATAAACCGCAGTCGGAGCGGGAGCACCTGCGTTGGTGTTGTATGCGAAGGGCACATCGTAACACTCCTTGAGGGCCTGCGAGAGCACGTAGTCCGGCAGCAGGGAATTGTTGCCGCGTATGCTGGTCAGGCTTGTGCATCCCTTGAACGGGCCATTGCCGCCCGTGCCGAAATTGGCGGGCGGAATTTCGACAGAAGTCTGGTCGGGGAGTACGACTGATTGGAGTTTCTTGCAGTCTGTGAACGCGTCCGCGCCAATCTGTTTTATGGAATTTGGGAGCACCACGGTCGTGAGGTTGGGGCAGCCTTTGAAACCGTTCTTGGCAATTCGGGTGACGTAGACATTGCCGTTATTGACATTGAGCATTGTCGGCACCTGGAGTGTCTCGAGTTTCGGGTCTTTCGGCTTTACAGCCGAAGCAGTGGCAGTGCCATCCTTTTCGATAGTGTACTTGACCCCGTTGAGGACCATCGAATTGTCACCGATAGCCGGGAGGGCGACAGCGGCAGCCGCCGCAAAAATAACCAGTCGATTCATACCCATACCGTCTTAGAAGTCGAAGGCAACTTTCGCCAGGATGCTGATGCCGAGGTGCTCACTTAAGTAAATATTATATTCATCGTAGTGCTCATGACCACTCAAATACGCATTATTGCTGGATTGCAAACTGAGTCCGAAAGAAATGCCTGATCGGTCAGAGATGCGTTTTCTCGCGCCAAAGTCTACGGAGAAAAATATTGGCCAGCCAGTACTCTGTACACCTGCAGTTATTGTTTCCCATGGATCCACTACGCCGTTACTATGCACAAACTGCGTATGCAAAGTGTAGGAATAATGATGTTCCGAAATCGGTAAGAAATACCCGACCTTAGCACCGACATACGGATTCCAAGAGCTCGTGGCGGAAAAGAAATCGTATCTCCAATTAACGTATAGAGGCATGGAGACCTTTGATTTTCGATTCTCATCAATGGCCGCTTTAGAATTCCAACCAGACCAGGATCCAGTATATTTGTAGTTATAGTAGTATTTACCTATCGCGGTGTAACCGGGCGTGATGCCGAGTCCGAGTCCGAGGAAGTGGTTTTTGAGCTGAATGCCGTGGGTGGTCGCGAGCATGTAACCAAGGGCAACGCCGCTACCGTTATCTTGATTGTCAAGCCGGTTCTCCTCTCCTGTTACGGTAGTGATGCCTATGCCGCCTTCGACGAAGCCGCGGTAGTGGAGTTTGGCGCCTGCGGGGAGGGCGGAGATCAGCGTGGCGGCTGCGATGGCCGCGACTGCGGCCAAGCGCCTGATGGCCTTTACAAGTCGTTTCATAATTATATTTTTATAGTGATTAGTTAAAAGTCGAATGCTACCTTCGCCAGGATGCTAATGCCGAGGTCGTAATTAGAAGCAGTTTGTACGCTCAATCCCAAAGATACTCCGGAAGTGGACGAGACATTTTTTCTCATACCTAAATCTATAGCGGCAAACACAGGCCAAGCATTGCATGGACCCCACCGGTGATGATCCTCACCATCGTAGAAATCTGATTTTCCAAAGCCCGCTAACCATGTGAGGAAAATCCCTCCCTTGACACCGATATATGGAGTCCATGAATTGGTATTGAAAAAATCATATCGCCAATTTGCATAAAATGGCATGGTGGCGCGTGAAAGTCTCCAGGTGTCCCTTGTAGGCCATTTTGCTTCAGTGACATACCCGGGGGTGATACCGAAGCCTATGCCGATGAAGTTTTTATTGAGCTGGATACCGTGAGTAGTGGCGAGCATATACCCAAATCCCATCCCACCATCAGACTGAAGCTCAGAGAAATCATATCCAGGGACTGTTGTCACGCCGATACCTCCTTCGACGAAGCCTCGGTAGTGGAGTTTGGCGCCGACGGGGAGGGCGGAGGCCAGCGCGGCGGCTGCGATGGCCGCTACTGCGGCCATGCGCTTGATGGTTTTTACAAGTCGTTTCATGTCCTTGGTCAAGCCTCCGGATTCCCCTCTTCGGCTATTGCAAAAGTAAGTGCATGAAAAAAGCGCAGGAATCTGTATCTGTTACCGTCCTACGTTCTGAGGCTTCTCGCATTGCCCTACCTATATTGGACGGCAACATGCAGAGGCCCACGCTGAGTATATGCAACCGCCGCACGGAGCCCCGTCTCTCACAGACAAAGCTCCCCGGGCGGATGTTCACATATCCACAGGGGCGTCTACCGTTGCTCAATCCTTGATATAGGTATGAAATTTTGCGAGAATTTCAGAACGTCAAGAATCAGCGCGGATATACGCTTTTTAAATAATATGTCTCATGGCCGGTGGCAGGCCGCGCAAGCGCGGCGCACCGCCGTCCGGCAGCAAAATTAGCAAAAAAATCCGGCACCACCAAACAATCCCCCAAAATTCCCCCGAAAAATTTCTCAAGGAGCGCGGGCTTCCAGCAGAGCCTCTGCTACTTCT
>CAZWVY010000136.1:0-2544 GCA_964637105.1 uncultured Sangeribacter sp.
TTCCTCAATGTCGGCACAATCGACGAGGCAATCGCCAAGGGCAAGAAGATGCTCGCAGAGGTCAACTAATTTCATCCACTCAAGAATCAACCACAGATGACACTCGAAATCATATCCTCGCATGAGGTGCTCTACAAGGGAGAGGCCGACCTGGTGACTCTTCCCGGCGAGATGGGCCGTTTCACGGTGCTTCGCAACCACGCCTCCATCATCTCGGTGCTCGTGCCGGGAGACATCTATTTCCGCGACGGAGGCAAGGAGCAGAAGTATCACGTCAACGGGGGTCTCGTCGATGTTGACAACAACGTGGTGTCGGTGTGCATCTATTAACCGGAAAGAGATGAACAAGAGATTTTCAATACTTATGCTGTTGGCGGCCATCCTGCTCGGCTTCGCTGTTCCGGCGCGTGCCGCCGGACATGGCGAGGAGGAGAAGGAGGGTGTGGATGTGAAGGAGATAATCTTCCATCACCTCGGCGACGGCTATGGCTGGGAGGTGCCTTTCAGCCACGTCTACCGCATCCCGCTTCCGGTGATTGTGCGCGCCCAGGACGGCGCCTGGTTCTGCTTCTCATCCTCTAAGCTGACCTACGTCACCGTAGAGGAGAATGAGGCGGACGGCAAGAAATCCGAATTCCTCTCGCAGGCTATCTACACTGTTGAGAAGGATGGCAAGCAGTATCACTTCATGCTCCCTCATGTCAGCGACAACGCCGGCAAAGTGGTGCAAGTCTGGCCCC
Organism: uncultured Sangeribacter sp.; assembly: GCA_964637105.1. Taxonomy (GTDB): domain Bacteria; phylum Bacteroidota; class Bacteroidia; order Bacteroidales; family Muribaculaceae; genus Lepagella. The sequence continues at coordinate 741 of CAZWVY010000136.1, forward strand.
TTACAGACGCCGAGCAGGCCGAGCTTCATGCCCGCGCCCTCGCAGAGGCCAAGGCCGACCCCAAGGGTGCCGAGCATGGCGTGAAAATTTCCGGCTACGCATACGATGCCACCACCGGAAAGTATTTCAAAGAATACCGCCCGCTCGACATTTCGATTACCAAGAATGTGCTCGCCCTTATCATCGCAGCCATCGTGGTGACCGCTATGGTGATGGGTCTCGTGAGATACTACCGCCGCAAAGGCATGAAGGCCCCCCGCAAGGGGATGGGCTTCATGGAGATGCTGGTCAACTTCATCTATGAGGGAGTAATCAAGAACACCCTCGGCGCGAAGGCTAACAAATTCGCCCCCTTCCTGCTGACCTGCTTCTTCTTCATCCTCGTGATGAACCTCCTCGGCCTTATTGTCATCTTCCCCGGTGGCGCCAACCTGACAGGCAACATCGCCATCACCCTGGTGCTCGCCGTGCTGGTGTTCATTGTCACCAACATCAACGGCAACAAGGAATACTGGAAAGAGATATTCTGGCCCGATGTGCCCATCTGGCTCAAGTGTCCGCTCCCCATCATGCAGATGATCGAGATCTTCGGCATGTTCACCAAGCCGGCCGCGCTCTGCGTGCGTCTTTTCGCCAACATGATGGGCGGCCACATGATTGTCATCACCCTCACGCTGCTGATCTTCATATTCACTGCGTTTGGCGTGGCGGCTACCGGAGGCTCGGTGGTAATCTCGGTGCTCTTCTCGATCTTCATGCTGGCTCTGGACGTGCTGGTGAGCTTCATCCAGGCATACGTGTTCACTATGCTGGCCACCATCTTCATCTCCATGGCCGTAGCTGACCATGAGCATCACGAGGCCAAGAAAGAGGAGGCTCCCGCAGCATCCAATGCTCCCGCGGCATCCAAGGCATAAGAAAGGGGAGGGAAGGAGGAAACCCTGATAAAAGAGAGAAAAACTAATAATCATACTAACTACTTTAAACACATCAGAATTATGTTATCAATGATTTTGGCCGCCGAAGCCCTCGCATCGCTCGGCGCAGCACTCGGAGCAGCAATCGCAGCAATCGGCGCAGGCATCGGCATCGGCCGCATCGGCTCCTCCGCCATGGAGGCAATCGCCCGTCAGCCGGAGTCCGCAGGCGACATCCGCTCGAACATGATTGTGATCGCCGCCCTTATCGAGGGTGTGGCTCTGTTCGCCGTGATCGTATCCGCCCTCGCACTGTTCATCTGATTTCGACACCAACTAAATTCTGACAAATGGAATTATTCACGCCCGATTTTGGCCTTGTCTTCTGGATGTTCGTGGCCTTCATTCTCCTCTTCCTCGTTCTGGCGAAGTGGGGATGGCCCGTGATTCTGAAGAGCATGGACTCCAGGGCCGACACCATCGACAAGGGAGTAGAGTACGCCCAGGAGGCCAAGGAGCAGCTTGACAATGCCCGCGCCCAGGCCCAGAAGTATGTCGAGGAAGCCCAGGAGCGTCAGGCCGAGATGTTGCGTGATGCAGCCAAGATGAAGTCCCAGATCATCGAGGAGGCCAAGAAAGAGGCTTCCGCAGAGGCTCAGAAAGTCATGGAGGCTGCCAAAGTGTCGATCGAACAGTCACGCAAGGAAGCTGAACTTCAGTTCAGAAATGAAGTGAGCAAGTTCTCGCTCGATATTGCCGAGAAGATGGTGCGCAAGCAGCTTCAGGACGACAAATCGCAGCAGGAGCTTGTCAACAAAATGTTGGACGAAATAGAGAAGAACTGAACCGATGAGCAACGGTCTGATTCCCCAGCGCTATGCAAAGGC
>CAZWVY010000137.1:0-2347 GCA_964637105.1 uncultured Sangeribacter sp.
GCCGCGCCGCTCTCCTTGGAGAGAAGGACTGTCACTGAGGAGCCGGTGACGGAGGTCACGGAGGCCTTCAGCGTGCCTTCCGCGCTGTTGCCGTTGACGGTGACTACGAGATTGTCTGCCGACACATTGCCGGGCCAGTCGCCGGGGATGGAGAGCCTCACTCGCCCCGTGCCGTTCCTTGTCAGGGCCGGGAGCGAGTCGGTGCAGCTGCGAGGCGCCCCCTCCCAGGCGTAACGGTCCTGCGAGTCGGTCGCCCCCTTCTCAAACCGCGCCCTGCCGTGGAAGAGCAGCATGGGGACGGCCATCCACTTGCGCCCCTGTCCGGCGCGGGCCTTGGGGTGCGTGTCGGAGAAGTCGAAGCCGTAGCCGGAGTTCTCGAGGCGGAACCGCATGCCGCGCTCGGAGTCCTTGTAGCCGAGTATGAAGTCGCCCGCGCTCTGGCCGAAGCAGAAGCCGTTGGCGAAGACGCGGCTGACGTAGAAGTCGCCGGCGTATGTGGCCGACATGGGCACGGCCCGGCCAAAGTTAGCCCAGGCCCCGGAGCCCTCGCCGGAGGCGGAGCGCGAGAAATGGACGGAAATCCTGTGGAACCCCGCAGCGACCTTCACCGAGTGGTCGAGTGTGAGGGTCTTGCTGACATCGCTCCCCGTGGTGCTGTCAGCCTGCGCATGGCAGGTGGCCACAATCTTTGTCTCCACCAATTCCTCCTCGAGGCACTTCGCGGAGGAGTAGGTGTGCACGCTCAGGGTCAGCGTGGCGGAGGCGCGCGGAAATGACTGGAGCGTGTTCGGGTCGTCGGGGGCTGCCTGCGTGCCGCGCCGCGCGGCGCACTTCAAGCTGCCGGAGATGTGTATCTCAGCCGGGGCCGCGGTCCCGAAGGGCTCGCTTAGGGCGATGTCCGCCTCGTTATCCTGCGTTGACGTTGACTCCCATTCCTTGACTGCCACATCTACGGGGCCCTTCCCCGTGCCGAACAGGGCCGCCTCGCCGTCGTAGTGGCGCCCCTCCATCGTGATGACCTCGGCGTTGTCGGCGTCGTAGACGCTGACCTGCTGCGTGCCGGGGTCGAGCACTATGCGGCGCTCTCCCTCGACGCCGGTGGCCAGGCGCCCCCGGATGTCGGCGCTCTGCGCCAGCAGCCGGCCCGTGAGCCAGTTGATGAGCAGGTGCGGCTCGAAGGGGGCGTCCGTGGGGCGCTTGGCCGGGTCGGAGCCGTCGAAATAGGTGGCGTCGAAGCTGCCGTAGTCCATGCTGTCCGCATGCTCCGTCACCGTGCCATCCTCGCCAAACGTGCGGCGCGTGCCGTGCTGCGAGAACATGAACTCGCCCCAGCTCACCCCGGCCCCTATCTTGGCGAACTTGGCCATGACGATGTCGGCGAAGATGGCGTTGAAGGTCTCAAACACAGTCCAGCTTACCTGGTCGCCTCCTTGGCGCACGTCCTTGGCCGGGGTGTTGCGGTTCGAGGGCATGGCCTTGCCGGTGTAGGTCTTACCTCGGAGAAGCGCGTAATAGAGGCCATTGTAAAGCACCACGGGGGTAGTGTCCCCCTTCGCCGAATAGGTCTTGTAGGGGGTATACTCCCCCGCCGGGTAGGCCAGCAGGCCGTCGCGTCCCGAAGGGCCCGGTTCGCCCTGCGCCCCGTCCTCGCCGTCACGGACCACGGGCACGTGGACGCGTGCTAACTCCTCGAGCGTGGATGCATCGCGCAGCGAGAATATGATACGGTCGCCGATGCCCTCCGTGGGGATGTCATCTCCACCCAAAGTGAGCACGCTGCTCCCCTCCACGCTATCCTCAGCCTCTATGACATCCGTGCCATCCTCCGTCTCGAGAGGCTCGTCGGCCCCTATGAAGAACTCCTCGAAGTTCTCACCGTCGCATGAATACCAGAGCACGGCCCCTGAGAGGAGCAGGTCGTAATTGTTGTCGAAGGTGCGCGCCGGGGAGCTGCTCGAGCTCATGGTGACGGCGCATGTCAGCCTGTCGGGGCTCACCCCCTCGCGGCGCACCGACACGATGCTCGCGCTTGGCATGAGCTGCCACACCTTGACCTCCCCGGCATCCTCGGGCCCGGAGGTCATCTTGAGCCAGGCAGAGTTGGAATCAGAGGGTTCATCGGCGCTTCCCGAGGTCACGCACTGCCACAGCGATCCCTCCCAGGTCACTGTGTCATAAACCGAGACCGTGGCGCGGTAAAAGTCGGTTTCGCTCGCAGCCGTGACCGCGTTCCACGCACCTCGGTAGTTGGCCGTGCGCGTGGGCACGCCGTTGTAGCCGATGCGTATGAGATCCTGCACGATAATGCCGCGTGCGAACAGGTAGGGCTGGTCCTTGTTGACCAATT
>CAZWVY010000138.1:0-2323 GCA_964637105.1 uncultured Sangeribacter sp.
AAAATAGTCACTAACTTTGCAGTCCGTTATGAAATACGGTTTTGATAACGAGAAATATCTCGAAACGCAGTCTCAGCATATCAGAGACCGCATCGCCAAGTTCGGCAACAAGCTCTATCTCGAACTCGGAGGCAAGCTCTTCGACGACCACCACGCCTCCCGAGTCCTCCCCGGTTTCCAACCCGACAGCAAACTCCGCATGCTAAGCAATCTCAGCGACCAGGCCGAGATTGTAATCGTCATCAGTGCGGTCGACATCGAAAAAAACAAGGTGCGCTCCGACCTGGGCATCACCTATGACATGGATGTGCTCCGCCTGCGCGACGAGTTTACCAAACGCGGATTCATGGTCTCATCAGTGGTGATTACACATTACAACGGCCAAAGCAGCGCCGAGGCTTTCCGCAAGCGCCTCGAAAACCTCGGCATAAGCACCTATTACCACTACCTCATCGACGGATACCCCACCAACGTCGACCTCATCGCCTCCGACAACGGATTCGGACGCAATGACTATGTCAAGACCACCCGCCCCCTGGTCATCGTCACCGCACCGGGCCCCGGCAGCGGCAAAATGGCCGTTTGCCTCTCCCAGCTCTATAACGAGCACAAGCGCGGCATCGAAGCCGGATACGCTAAATTCGAGACCTTCCCCATCTGGAGCATCCCCCTCAAGCACCCCGTCAACATGGCATACGAGGCCGCAACGGCTGACCTCAATGATGTCAACATGATCGACCCCTTCCATCTCGAGGCTTACGGAAAGACCGCAATCAATTACAACCGTGACATAGAGATATTCCCGGTGCTCGACGCCCTCTTCACCGGAATATACGGCCACAACCCCTACAAGTCGCCTACAGACATGGGCGTGAACATGGCCGGGTTCTGCATCAATGACGACGCCGTGTGCCGCGAAGCCTCACGCCAGGAGATAGTGCGCCGCTACTACACTGCGCTCAACCAGTTCGCCCAGGGGGCCGACAATGAAGGAGAGGTCAACAAAATCGGGCTTCTCCTCAAGCAGGCAGGCATCACAACCGCATACCGCCAGCCGACAGTCGCCGCCAAGGAGCGCGCAGCCCGCAGCGGCGTGCCATGCTCCGCCATCGAACTCGAAGATGGCACCATCATCACAGCGGAATCGGGCGACCTGCTCGGCTCCAGCTCCGCCCTGCTCCTCAACGCTGTCAAACACCTCGCCGACATACCCCACGACCTCAAGCTCATACCTGAGGCGCTCATAGAGCCCGTACAGCACACCAAGACCACCTATCTCCACAGCCGCAACCCCCGCCTGCACACCGATGAAGTGCTCGTGGCCCTCTCCGTGCTCAGCAAGGAGGACGAGAACTGCCGCAAGGCCCTCGAAGTGCTCCCCGCCCTGCGAGGATGCCAGATGCACTCCACAGAAATGTTGGGCGAAGTGGACCACAAAATCTTCAGCAAGCTCGGCGTGGGCCTCACCTGCGACCCTCAGCACAAGCGCAAGGCAAAGACCAACCTTCCCCAAGAGCACGACAACGATTAAGACCCCGTCTGCATCCGGTCTCCAATCAAATAGCAGCGGCGGCTCTCCAACTTACGGGAGAGCCGCCGCTGCTATTTCCCGGAGTCCTGAAGCCAGACCTCCGTCTCAAAAAATTTTCATATCTCAGGAGAATTAAGACCCCGTCTCATAAAACTTTTATATCTCAGGGGGCAAATGACTTATCAGTCAATCTTCGAGAACTGGTCTGTGCCGACGCCGCAAAGGGGACATACCCAATCAGCGGGAAGGTCTTCAAACGGAGTGCCGGGAGCGATGCCATGCTCAGGATCGCCAATTGCGGGGTCATATACCCAATCGCAAACATCACATACGTATTTCTGCATAATCTGTCTTGTCTAAAGGGTTATCAATACCATTCAAACACCTCCCCGGCAGTAAAGGTTCAGCCCTGAGCATAATCATCCCGCCGGGCTGGACGCAACAAATCGCACCCGGCCACCACCTCGGCAGGGGCGCGACGGATCAAACCCGCCAGTAGGGGCGCGATAAATCGCGCCCACCATAGGAGTGGATATACCACTCCCCCACATGACACCGGAAAATCGGCTTGCGGTATGCCGTGGACCATACATACGAAATCAGTGAAAATCATAGGATTAAATAAAAAAATTATTTTTTTTGTAAAAAAGTGCTTAAAAAATTTGCGCAATTCAGAATAAAGCAGTAATTTTGCATCGCAATTCAGACGAAGCCCCTACGGGAGCTAAGATGAAGAGCAAACTGCTTCAATAGCTCAGTTGGTTAGAGCACCTGACTGTTAATCAGGGGGTC
>CAZWVY010000139.1:0-2314 GCA_964637105.1 uncultured Sangeribacter sp.
AGGTGAACCGCGACATCCGGAAGCTTGACGACCGGTATTCGACATATGCCATCTCAACGATAGGCGACTGGGTTAAGGAGCTGATGCGCTTCGGCAAGTTCCGTGGCATAACGCTGGAGGAGACCTATCAGCGCCTGGGGTTCCTGATCATAGACAATCTCTTCGCATACCTCGGTAGCAAGGATCAGGCCGCGGCAAAGGCTCGCTGGATAGAGCGCTACACCCTCACCGACAGTGAGATCGACGCACTCGACACCCCAACTCTCCGCGCCTACATCGCCTTCACCCAAAGCGCTGCCACCCTCACCCGTATGGACTCCTTTGACGGCATGGACACCCAATACGCCCGCCTCCTATCCAAATTCGCCACCCAAGCCGACCTCAACCCCTACGAACGCCAGGCCCTCCACCTCGACCTCCTCACCCGCCGCCCCCTCTCCTCCTGCGGCTAACTACAAAATTACTAAACGAATACTCATAACCAAATGAAAGGAATAGTACTTGCCGGAGGATCCGGCACACGGTTGTATCCGATCACTAAGGGGGTCAGCAAGCAGTTGCTCCCGATTTTTGACAAGCCGATGGTGTATTACCCGATCTCGACGCTGATGCTGGCGGGGATCCGGGATATCCTCATCATCTCGACGCCGCAGGATCTGCCGGGTTTCAAGCGTCTGCTTGGCGACGGCGCGGACTACGGAGTTAACTTCACCTATGCCGAGCAGCCATCGCCCGACGGTCTGGCTCAGGCTTTTATCATAGGACGTGAGTTCATAGGCGACGATTCTGCCTGCCTCGTGCTCGGCGACAATATCTTCCACGGAGCCGGGTTCTCAGAGGTGCTGACCAAGGCTGTCGAAGCTGCCGAGAAGGATGCCAAAGCCACCGTGTTCGGCTACTGGGTCAATGATCCCGAGCGTTACGGCGTGGCTGAGTTCGACCACCATGGCAACTGTCTGTCGATCGAGGAGAAGCCCGAGCATCCGAAATCAAACTACGCCGTTGTCGGGCTCTACTTCTATCCCAATAAGGTGGTCGATGTCGCGGCACGTATCAAACCGTCGGCACGTGGCGAACTGGAGATTACGACCGTCAACCAGGAGTTCCTCAAGGATGGCGAACTGAAGGTGCAGACGCTTCCCCGCGGCTTCGCATGGCTCGACACCGGCACACACGACTCTCTGGCTGAGGCTTCGATCTATGTTGAGGTGCTCGAAAAGCGCCAGGGGCTGAAGATAGCCTGTCTCGAGGGGATAGCCTACCGTCAGGGCTGGATATCGAAAGAGAAGATGATCGAACTTGCACGGCCCATGCTCAAGAATCAGTACGGTCAGTATCTGATGAAGGTTGTGGAAGAAGTGGAACGTACCGGCGATAAAAATCTTGACTGAAATGGAGGTAATCAAAACAGATATAGAAGGAGTTGTCATCATGGAACCGCGGATATTCAGTGACGCGCGCGGCTACTTCTTCGAGAGCTATTCCAAGCGTGAGTTTGACGAGAAGGTCCGTCCGGTCGACTTCGTTCAGGACAACGAGTCGATGTCGACCCGCGGTGTCATGCGCGGACTGCATTTCCAGCGTCCGCCATTCACGCAGAGCAAGCTGGTGCGCTGCGTCAAGGGGCGCGTGCTCGACGTGGCGGTCGATATCCGCAAGGGGTCGCCGACCTACGGGCGCCATGTGGCGGTGGAACTGTCGGAGGAGAATCACCGTCAGTTCTTCGTGCCCCGCGGTTTCGCCCACGGATTCGCCGTGCTGAGCGATGTGGCTATATTCCAGTACAAGTGCGATAACTACTATCATCCCGAGGTCGACGGCGGCATCTCCATAGCCGACAATTCGCTCGGCATCGACTGGCTCATCGATCCTACGGAGGCTATCCTGTCGGAGAAGGATACGAAGCATCCTTTACTCAAAGACTTTGATTCGCCTTTTGACATCAATATAAATCTCTACGCCGAATGAATACACTCGTAACAGGAGCGAACGGGCAGCTGGGCAACTGCATGCGCAATGCGGCCGCGGGAGCCCGTGACCGCTACATCTTCACCGACGTGGCAGAGCTTGACATCACTGATGCCGAAGCCGTTGAGCGGATGGTGAAGGACTGCGATATAAAGGTGATAGTCAACTGTGCAGCATACACCAACGTCGACAAGGCCGAGAGCGATGCCGAGTTTGCCGAGAAGCTCAACGCCACGGCTGTAGGGAATCTCGCCCGAGCGATCAAAACAAACGACGGCACGTTGATACACATCTCGACCGACTATGTGTTTGGTGGTTCGCAGGGCAACACTCCCCGCACTGAGGA
>CAZWVY010000140.1:0-2189 GCA_964637105.1 uncultured Sangeribacter sp.
ACCGGCGGACAGCGTCGCACGCCCGGCGACAATCGCCGTGGACTCAGTCCCGCAAATTCCCGTAGTCACTGCTGACACACTATCTCAGCACGCAGCTCCCTGTGACTCCTTGGCCATAGCGCCTGTGGAGGTGTCCGACTCAGTATCTGCCTCCAAAGCGAAAGAAACCCTCTCTGATGAGGATGCCAACGCTCTCGTGCGCAACCTCGGCGAAGTAGTCGTGGAGGCCGACAGGCGAATGGTCATAAAGGATGGAGTACTCTATCGTCCGACCACCAGGGAGAAACGGGCTTCGCAGACGGCCACCGACCTTATAGCCCTGATGGGCGTGCCGGAGCTGCGGGCTACCATAGGAAGCTTAGGTGTAAGCACTGTCACAAGCGAGCCGGTATCTATTTTTATCGATTATCTTCCTGCAGATGAGTCTGATCTCAAGGGCATGAGAATGATTGATGTCAAGGAGGTGCAATACCTCCAGTCGCCGGAAGATCCCCGTTTCATGGGCGCGAGGAATGTGCTCAACTATATCATGAAGAAATATGAGTATGGAGGCTATACAAAATTATATGCTCAGGAAAATCCTTTCTGGGGTTTTTATAACGATGCCACGGTGACGTCAAAGTTTACCTATAAGAGCATGGTTTATGATGTCTTCGCCGAATCAAAGAATTTTAATCTGAAACATGAGGGTACTGAGAGCGACCAGTACATGACCCTGTCGGACCCTGCGGCAGGCAGCGTTGACTTGCACAGATATTACCGCACTCTCGACTCACGGTTTACCCGAGGGACATACCCCTTGACATTCCGAGCCACTTATGCCACCGATAAAGTTACTTTTCGCAACACGTTGGGCTACACACATGAGGGCCTTCCTAAAAATATGAAACAGGGTCTGCTTGGCCTGGAGGGTGGCGACCAATTGGGTATCGCTTCGGGTGAGTATACATTCATAGATCAGCACCCCCAAAAAGCTAACAATCTTAATTATGAGGGTGACCTGTTTGTGATACTTCCCAAGGGATGGTCATTAAATGTGAGAGGCACATTAGGGTACTCTCACAGAAATCAGTATTATCTCTATTCCACAGACCTCCCCACAGAGGTGAGGCAGGACACTAAGGAAAACGCGTGGAACTGGGAGCTGATGACGTTTGTACAGAAAAACTTCACACACGGCCATAGTGCCTTTGCTATTGTATCCGGCTCGGAAAGTATCAATAAACTCCATTATACAGGTGATACGAATAATTCCACGGTATCCAAAGTGCCTAAAGTCAGTCCAAGCGTGGGATACACATACAGTGTCCCAAAGGTCCGTATTTCTGCCGGCGGCGGAACGCAATGGGTATGGAATAATATCGGCAACGCGCGATATTTGGAATTTGTGCCAAGCGTTAATGGTAATGCAAGGTTTAATTTTAACACCCATAACTCCCTTTACTGCTATTTCGGTTACTTCTTGAACACGCCCGGTTTGAGTCAAAAGAATCCGGAAACTTTGCAGCAGAATGAATTCATATACACTCGTGGCGTACCGGATATGAAGGGGCAGCAATATTTCACTTCATTGTTATCCTATCATTGGTTGCCAAGCAAATCGTTCTCGCTAAACGGTTCTGTTAGCGAGCGTCATATTGATAACGCATACACTGTGGAGTATCAGCCCTATCTTGACGGCCGTGCGTTACTGAAGACTTATTCCACCGGCAATAAGTTCAACGACTTGAAATTGTCTCTCAGCTGCAACTGGAAAGCCATTCAAGGAATACTTAATCTAACCGGGGGTGTGAGTCAAATTTTCGACCGGCTCAGCGGTCGCGAACATCTCTCCTGCAACTACGCTTCCTATTATATAAATGCATACGGATTCATCGGCAATGTGACTTGGAGTGCATCGTACTCATCTCCCGGACGCACTTTATCAATGAATTCAGCGCGGATTACTAAGACTGTTCCAAATTATAATATTTATATAGGGTGGAATATAAAGGATGTCAACCTCTCCGTCAGTGCCTCAAATTTCTTTAACAAGGGATGGAAGACCGGCACTTATGTATACGCGTCTCCCCTGTATCATGATACCGGAACATCGTATGGCATGAGCGGCCATGCGCAGGTTTATATCACGGCTACCTGGTCTGTCGGCTACGGCAAGACTATTCAGCGCGGCGATGAAGCGGAAGCCA
>CAZWVY010000141.1:0-1847 GCA_964637105.1 uncultured Sangeribacter sp.
TCGGGCGAGGTCTCGATGCGGACGAGGACCACCTTCTTTTTCTTCTCGGCCCATGCCTCGGCGTCTTCGGCAGAGAACACGATCTGGCCGGTAGCTGCGCCGGGAGATGCGGGCAGGCCCTTGGCTGCTACTTTGGCGCGCTTGAGGGCTGCCTTGTCAAATACGGGGTGGAGCAGCTCGTCGAGCTTCTGGGGCTCCATGCGCAGGAGTGCGGTCTTTTCGTCGATCTCGCCTGCGCGGAGCAGATCCATGGCGATCTTCACCATAGCGGCACCGGTGCGCTTGCCGTTGCGGGTCTGGAGCATCCAGAGCTTGCCGTCCTGAATGGTAAATTCCATGTCCTGCATATCCTTGTAGTGGTCTTCGAGACGGTGGGCGATGGAGATGAGCTCGGCTGCGCATACGGGCATCGACTCTTCGAGCGAGGGATATTTGGCGGCGCGCTCCTCCTCCGAGATACCCTGAAGGGCTGCCCAGCGGCGTGAGCCCTCAACGGTGATCTGCTGGGGGGTGCGGATACCGGCAACCACATCCTCGCCCTGGGCGTTGATGAGATATTCGCCGTTGAAGATGTTTTCGCCGGTGGCGGCGTCGCGCGAGAAGGCAACACCGGTAGCTGAGTTGTTGCCCATGTTGCCGTAGACCATTGCCTGGACGTTGACGGCGGTGCCCCATTCCTCGGGGATCTGGTTCATGCGGCGGTAGATGATGGCGCGCTCGTTCATCCATGAATCAAACACGGCGCAGATGCCGCCCCAGAGCTGCTCCCAGGCATCTTCGGGGAAGTCCTTGCCGGTGTGCTCCTTGACGGCAGCCTTGAAGAGCTTGACGAGCTCCTTGAGGTCGTCTACTCCGAGCTCGGTGTCGAGCTTCACGCCCTTCTCCTCTTTCATCTTGTCCATGATCTCCTCGAAGGGATCGATGTCGGCCTTCGACTTGGGCTTCATGCCGAGCACCACGTCGCCATACATCTGGACGAAGCGGCGGTAGCTGTCCCATGCGAAGCGGGGGTTGCCGCTCTTTTCAGCGAGGCTGGCAACGGTGGCATCGTTCATGCCGAGGTTGAGGACGGTGTCCATCATGCCGGGCATGGATGCGCGTGCGCCTGAACGGACGGAGACGAGGAGGGGGTTGGCGGGATCGTTGAATTTCTTGCCTGTCAGCTGCTCAACGTGAGCGATTGCCTCATGCACATCCTTGTCGATGCGCTTAACAACTTCGTCGCGGCCATACTGGGTATATTCAGTACATACTTCGGTCGTGATGGTGAAGCCGGGAGGCACGGGCATGCCGAGCAGGTTCATCTCGGCGAGGTTAGCACCCTTACCACCGAGGAGGTTACGTTCGGATGCCTTGCCTTCAGCTTTGCCGTCGCCAAATGTATAGACTCTTTTCATGTTTAAATATATGGATTTATTGTTGATAAGATGTCGGTATTAATGAGAAGGATCTTCATCGTGGGTCGCACGATGTGGCGCAGCAAATTTAGAAATTTTCGGTGGGATATGAAAATTTTAATGTGACTTTTTGCTCAGGCATCGTCGTTAAGGCTCTTTTCGGCTCGGGGGAGTGCGGGGAACAAAGGAGTAGATGTGAATAAGTGTTAAATTTTGCGCTGTTGCCAAATTGTAACGCGACTGTGGCGTGTGTGTGATATTGACGTTCTAACTTTGCAGCGCAATCATGAAGCAAGGTTTCTTGTTTCGTTCTCAAATCTCTCTCTTTGATTGCATCCTCGCTTAGATAATACCAATCATATCAATCTATCACTATCTAACGCCAAGAAGAGGCGCAGTGTTATAATTTTGATGAGTACAATTTACCGGGCTGATGTCGACCGACATTGG
>CAZWVY010000142.1:0-1835 GCA_964637105.1 uncultured Sangeribacter sp.
AGAGAAGAACTGAACCGATGAGCAACGGTCTGATTCCCCAGCGCTATGCAAAGGCGCTTTATAAGCTGACAGAGGAGAAGGGCACTACCGACTCCGTGTATGATGAGATGCGGGAGGTGGCCGACGCGTTCGACCGCAATCCCGAACTGGCCAAGGTGCTCGCCAATCCCTTCGTGAGTCGCGATGACAAGGCCAAGCTCCTCGAGAGCGCTGCCGGAGACAAGGCGGAGGATGACTACCGTAGCTTCGTGAGGCTCGTGCTCGATCATAACCGGGAGGAGTACGCGCGCCTGATGGCGCTGGCATACCGCGACATCTACCGCCGCGCGCACGGCATCGCGGAAGCCACGCTCATCACCGCCGCTCCTCTCGGCCAGACCGAGACCGATAAAATCAAAAGCATCGTCGCCAAAGCCTATCCTTCGCTCAAGCTCGAGTGGAAGGAGAAGACTGACCCCGACCTGATCGGCGGTTTCGTGGTCGATGTAGACGGTTACCGCCTGGATGCATCGGTGAGGAACGAACTGGAACAACTACGTCTTAAACTCATAGGAAATGCTTAACCCGAGCGAAATATCTGATATACTCAAGCAGCAGCTTGAAAACGTCAGCTCGAAGGCAAAGTTCGAGGAGGTGGGCACGGTGCTGAGCGTCGGCGACGGCGTGGCGCATGTCTACGGCCTGGAGAACGTCAAGAGCAACGAGCTGGTGGAGTTTGAGAACGGCGTCAAGGGCGTCGCCCTCAACCTGGAGGAGAGCAATGTGGGTGTTGTGCTCCTCAACAATGTGAATAAAGTTACTGAAAACATGTCGGTGCGTCGCACGGGTGAGATCGCTTCCATTCCCGTCGGGGAGGGCCTTCTCGGACGAGTGATCAACATCCTCGGCGAGCCCATTGACGGCAAGGGACCCATCGAGGGCGACCTGCTCCGCATGCCCCTCGAGCGCAAAGCCCCGGGCGTAATCTTCCGCCAGCCGGTTAACCAGCCGCTGCAGACGGGCCTCAAGGCTGTCGACGCGATGATTCCTATCGGACGCGGCCAGCGTGAGCTCATCATCGGCGACCGCCAGATCGGCAAGACCGCCATCGCTATCGATACCATCATCAACCAGCGGCAGAACTTCCTTGACGGCAAGCCTGTATATTGCATCTACGTGGCAATAGGACAGAAGGCCTCCTCGGTGGCTGCTATCGTCAATACTCTTCAGAAGTATGGCGCTATGGATTACACGGTGGTAGTGGCCGCTACGGCATCCGACTCCGCCTCCATGCGCTACTACGCTCCCTTCGCGGGAGTTGCCATCGGCGAGTATTTCCGCGACACAGGCCGAGACGCCCTCATCGTGTATGATGACCTCTCGAAGCAGGCCGTGGCTTACCGTGAGATCTCGCTCGTGCTCAAGCGCCCCTCCGGCCGCGAGGCATATCCGGGCGATATCTTCTACCTGCACTCGCGTCTGCTCGAGCGTTCCGCCAAGATCATCGACAACCAGGAGGTAGCCTCCTCAATGAATGACCTTCCCGAGGTGCTCAAGCCCATCGTCAAAGGTGGCGGCTCACTGACTGCCCTTCCGATTATCGAGACCCAGGCCGGCGACGTGTCCGCATATATCCCGACAAACGTGATCTCAATCACCGACGGCCAGATCTTCCTGGAGACCTCCCTCTTCAACCAGGGTATCCGTCCTGCGGTCAATGTAGGTATCTCCGTGTCGCGTGTAGGCGGCAACGCACAGATCAAGCCGATGAAGAAGGTGGCCGGCACACTGAAAATCGCGCAGGCTCAGTTCCGCGAGCTGGAGTCGTTCACCAAGTTCGGCGGCGACATCGACCC
>CAZWVY010000143.1:0-1794 GCA_964637105.1 uncultured Sangeribacter sp.
GCGGCTGCCGCCTCCAAAGGGAAAGCGGAAGCCCTCTTCAAGGAAAAGACCTACTCATTCGGGGAGATTCCGGAGAAGGGGGGAAAGGTGACCCACGAGTTTGAATTTGTCAATTCAGGCGACTCCAACCTTCTCATCGTGGATGCGACCGCGGAATGCGGCTGCACACGCCCCGAGTATCCCCAGGCCCCGGTGGCTCCCGGCAAGAAGGGCGTGATAAAGGTGACATACAACCCCTTGGGACGCCCGGGGTCGTTTGACAAGTCAGTGACTGTCAAGACCAACGGCAGCCCCCGCAAAATACGTCTCAAAATCAAAGGATACGTCAAGCCGTGATGCCGCACGCAGTCTGCCTCGCCATCTTTGCCTCAGCTCTTCTGGGGGGCGCCTGCGCCGCTGCGGCCGCTCCTCTTCCGGAGTGGCTCGAGACATCATGGGAGTTCGGCACGATAGCCGAGACGGCGGGACCCGCGCAGGCGCACGTCAGGATGGTCAATACCACCGGCGCTCCGCTGACCATCGAAAGGGTGAAGACCACCTGCGGGTGCACCTCGGCCTCATGGCCCGAGTCTCCTGTCCAGCCGGGCGACACGGCTACTATCTCATTCGCCTACAATCCGGCAGGTCGCCCGGGGCGCATTGACAAGCGGCTGAAAGTGTACCTCGAAGGCATTGAAGCCCCCAGGGAGATACGCCTCACGGGACTCGTCATACCCTCGGAAGAGACACTCGCCTACTCCTATCCGGTGGATTGCGGCGAGCTGCGCCTGGCCACAGACATGCTTGATGCAGGCACGCTCCATCCCGGCGTGGCGCGCCACCTCTTCGTGTACCTCTACAACTGTGGCACTGCTCCGATTATCCCCTCCGGCCGGTCGGATGACACTGCTGTCAAGGTGACTGTCACCCCTGACACGCTGCTGCCGGGCGACTCCGGCACTCTGGTAATCCAATGGCTAATACCCTCAGGGGCAACCGAGGGGGAAGCAGCCTCAGCAGTGACCGTCACAGCCCGCGACGGCTCAGGCGCACCGCTTGACCATCCGGCGCTGCCGCATAAAATCGCCCTGCGCGGCGACATCCGCCGCCCCGACCCGACATGAAAAAATCATCTAATCGCAATATCATGAATAACCAGACATCGAATAGCTCGAACAACTCGAACAACTCGAATAACTCGAGCTTCTCGAGCATCTCGAGCTCCTCGAGCTCCTCGAATAGCTCCAATCCCCTGACCCACCCCGAAAACGACTCCCAATATAAAGGCCTCCAGGTCAACTCCGGAGTGACTTCCCAGCCCTGCGTCAACCCTTACCGGCGCGCCGCGCGCGCACGCCGCCGCGAGCTCTCTGCGGCAGACTATGTGGAGGGCATCCTCAAGGGGGATGTGAGCATCTTGGGGCGCGCCGTCACACTCGTTGAGAGCACTGCCGAACACCACCACGCCCTGGCGCAGGAGGTCATTGAAAAATGCCTCCCCTATTCGGGAAATTCCCGCCGCATCGGCATCACGGGCGTGCCGGGAGCCGGAAAGTCAACATCAATCGACGTGTTCGGACTTCATGTGATACGGCAGGGCCACAAGCTGGCCGTGCTGGCTATCGACCCCAGCAGCGAACTGACCAAAGGCTCAATCCTGGGCGACAAAACCCGCATGGAGAAACTCTCCATCGAGCGCGACGCTTTCATACGCCCTTCCCCCTCAGCAGGCTCATTAGGAGGCGTGGCCCGCAAGACCCGCGAGACAATCGTGCTCTGCGAAGCGGCCGGGTATGACCGCATCTTCGTGGAGAC